>DATBKV010000300.1:0-9120 GCA_036555745.1 Xanthobacteraceae bacterium
CAAGAAACACGGCCAATTCAATCAGCCGGCGCAGCCCGAGGCCGGTTTCCGCGAGGGGAGTGCGCGACGTGGCACACGCGAATTATCTGTTCACCAGCGAATCCGTTTCCGAGGGGCATCCGGACAAGGTCTGCGACCAGATCTCGGATGCCATCCTCGATGCCTTCATCGCCAACGACGTCAAGCTCGGCATCGCCGACGACAGCCTGGTGAATACGCGGCTCGGCTGCGAGACGCTCTGCACCACCAACAAGATCGTGATCGCCGGCGAGGGCCGCGGCCAGGCGCCGCTGTTCAAGAAGTACGGCAGCCACGCGGTCGTCAACCGCGAGCTGATCACGCAGATCGCGCGCAATGTCGTGCGCGATATCGGCTACGACCAGGATGGCTTCTCCTATCACGGCGCCGACATCGAGGTGCTGCTGCACGGCCAATCGCCCGACATCGCCATGGGGGTCGACGCCAAGAAGAAGCGTGGCGAGGAGCAGGAGGGCGCCGGCGATCAGGGCATGATGTTCGGCTTCGCCTGCACCGAGAGCGAGGTTTACGAGAAGGGCTCGTTCATGCCCGCCCCGATCTACTTCGCGCACAAAATCCTCAAAGTGCTGGCGGAGAAGCGCCGCTCGAAGCAGCTGTTCGACCTGCAGCCGGACGCCAAGAGCCAGGTCACGGTGCAATATGTCGACGGCAAGCCGATCGGATGCACCAAGGTCGTCGTGTCGACGCAGCACAATGCCGAGACCCGCAACGGCAAAAAATACTCCCCGGCGATGGTGAAAGACTTGATTGAAGATGCCGTGGCGTCGGCGTTGCCGGAGGGCTGGATGCCGAAGCGGCCGTCCGATTTCCTGGTCAATCCGACCGGCAATTTCGTCGTCGGCGGCCCGGACGGCGACTGCGGGCTCACCGGCCGCAAGATCATCGTTGACACCTACGGCGGCTATGCGCCGCACGGCGGCGGCGCGTTTTCCGGCAAGGACCCGACCAAGGTCGACCGCTCGGCGGCCTATGCGGCGCGCTATCTCGCCAAGAACGTGGTCGCCGCCGGGATCGCCGAGCGCTGCACCATTCAGATCGCCTATGCCATCGGCGTCGCCGATCCGATGTCGCTCCTGGTCGACACCCATGGCACCGGCAAGATCGACGAGAAGAAGCTCGAGCGGGCGTTGCCCGAAGTCTTCCGGCTGACCCCGACCAACATCCGCCGCACGCTCAAGCTCAACCGGCCGATTTATCGCCGCACCGCGGCCTACGGCCATTTCGGCCGGGCGCCGGACAAGGACGGCGGCTTCTCCTGGGAAAAGACTGATCTCGTAAAGGAGATCAGGACCGCGGTCGCCTGACTAGCCACTAAAGCCCGCCGGCCGCGGCGGCCGTGCGCATTTGATGCCTTCGGTGTTTACTGGCTGCCCGTTGGCGCGGGCATGACACCGACGACCATGCCGAACATGGACCGCGAGGCAGTACGGCCACGCGCTTTCTTCGGGCGCCGCAAAGGCCATCGCTTGCGGCCGCGCCAGGCGGCGCTGTTCGAGACGATGCTGCCGCGCCTCGCGCTCGATCTCACCGCGCCAGCGGGCGAGCTGCGCGAGCTGTTTCCCGGCCCCATCGACGAAGTACGTCTGGAGATTGGTTTCGGCGGCGGCGAGTACCTCATGAGCGAGGCGCGCGCGCATCCACGCACCGGCTTCATCGGGGTTGAACCGTTCGTCAATGGCATGGCCAAGATGCTGGCGGCCATTGCGCCGGATGATCCCGGCAATGTGCGGCTCCATCACGGCGACGCAAGCGAGGTCCTCGCCTGGCTGCCGCCGGCGTCGCTCGCGCGTGTCGACCTTGTCTATCCCGATCCCTGGCCGAAGCGGCGGCACTGGAAACGACGATTCATCCAGGATCGGAGCGTCACCGCCGTGGCGCGCATCCTGCGACCGCAGGGCGAGTTGCGGTTCGCGACCGACGTCGCGGACTATGCCGCCTGGACGCTGACCCACCTCGCGCGCTCGCCCCATTTTACCTGGACGGCGGAGCGCGCGGACGACTGGCGGCGCCCCTGGCCGGGCTTTGCCGGGACCCGTTACGAGGCGAAGGCGCGGCGCGCCGGCCGCGTGCCGTGCTACCTCGTTTTTCGCCGAACCGACGCACCGTGACACACCTCCGCAGAAGTGGCGCGGCCTGCACGGAGCAGATCGCCGTTGCCAGCTCCGGAATGAGCGGCGCTTGAGCAAACATGCGCGAATCGCGGGACGGGCGCGGCCGTTGACGGCACGAGGCCGTTGCCCCATGGGCAAGATGGAAGCGGATCGTGAATGAGCGTTGGGCAGTTGTCCGCGAACCTACGCCCCATCGCCCCTTGCATTGACGGTGCAAATCGCTATATTTCTGCCGTCCAGCTTTTGGATATCTCATAACGATCGGATGTGATCCGGTCGGCTTTTGAGAGTGGGTTCCCCCGGGGGCCCGCTCTTTTTTGTTAGCAAAAACCGGGTCGAGAGCGATCCGCGAGCGTCCGACGAAAGCTGCAGACCAAACGCAATGATGCCGTCGATCGCCCCCGCTGCAACCGAATCCGAGCCGCGCCTGGTCGTGGAGCAGGGCATTGCGGCGCGCGTCGCCGCCGTCGCCGAGCCGGTGCTTGTCGGCATGGGGTACCGGCTGGTGCGCGTGCGGATTTCGGGCCTCGACGGCTGCACCGTGCAGATCATGGCCGAACGGCCGGACGGCACGATGACGGTCGAGGATTGCGAGGAGGTCTCGCGCGCGCTCTCGCCCGTGCTGGATGCGGCCGACCCGATCGAGCGCGCTTATCGGCTTGAAGTTTCCTCGCCCGGGATGGACCGGCCACTGGTGCGGCGCTCGGATTTCGAACGCTTCGCGGGTCATCAGCTCAAGGTGGAGTTGGCGGTCGCGATGAACGGGCGACGGCGGTTCCGGGGGCTGCTGCTCGGACTTGAGGACCAAGCCGCGCGCCTGCGCCGCGATGACGCCGCGCCGGGTGAAGCAAGCGAGGTGATGCTGCCGATCGACGAGATCGCGGAGGCCAAGCTCGTGCTCACCGATGCGCTGATTGCCGAGTCGCTCAGGCGCGGCAAGGCGGCGGAACGAGCGGCGCGGCGGCGAGACGGCGCGCAAGGAGCCGCGCCGGCCGGGCGCGCAAGAAACAGCGGGATCGCCGGCGATGCGCCGGCTGCTCCCGCAGACCAGAACCGGGCGCACGCCGCCCGCAACGAAGGAGAATGACCGATGGCCGTCAGCGCCAACCGGCTCGAATTGCTGCAAATCGCCGACGCGGTCGCACGCGAAAAGGCGATCGACCGCGGCATCGTCATCGCCGCCATGGAGGACGCGATCCAGAAGGCGGCGCGCTCGCGCTACGGCAGCGAGACCGAGGTGCGCGCCGAGATCAATCCCAAGACCGGCGAGATGCGCCTGTCGCGCCTGCTGCTGGTGGTGGACCAGGTCGAGAACGACTCCACCCAGATCGCGCTGGAGGACGCGAAGAAGCGCAACCCCGCCGCGCAGGTCGGGGACTACATCGCCGAAGCGCTGCCGCCGCTCGAATACGGTCGCATCGCGGCGCAGTCGGCCAAGCAGGTGATCGTGCAGAAGGTGCGCGAAGCCGAGCGCGACCGCCAGTATCAGGAATACAAGGACCGCATCGGCGACATCGTCAACGGCATCGTCAAGCGGGTGGAATACGGCAACGTGGTTGTCGACCTCGGCCGCGGCGAGGCGATCGTGCGCCGCGACGAATTGCTGCCGCGGGAAACGTTCCGCAACGGCGACCGCATTCGCGCGTTCATCTACGATGTGCGCCGCGAGCCGCGCGGGCCGCAGATCTTCCTGTCGCGCACCCATCCCCAGTTCATGTCCAAGCTGTTCGCCCAGGAGGTGCCGGAGATCTATGACGGCATCGTCGAGGTAAAGGCGGTGGCGCGCGATCCCGGCTCGCGCGCGAAGATCGCGGTGATCTCGCGCGACTCTTCGGTCGATCCGGTCGGCGCCTGCGTCGGCATGCGCGGCTCGCGGGTGCAAGCCGTGGTCAACGAGCTGCAGGGCGAGAAGATCGACATCATTCCCTGGACCGCGGACCCGGCCAACTTCGTGGTCAACGCGCTCGCACCGGCCGAAGTCGCCAAGGTCGTGCTCGACGAGGACCGGCAGCGCATGGAGGTGGTGGTTCCCGACCAGCAGCTCTCGCTCGCGATCGGCCGGCGCGGGCAGAACGTGCGGCTCGCCTCTCAGCTCACCGGCTGGGATATCGACATCGTCACCGAGCAGGAGGAATCGGAGCATCGGCAAGCCGAATTCGAAAAACGGACGAAGCTGTTCATCGAAGCGCTCAACGTCGACGAAGTCGTCGGCCAGCTGCTGGCGTCGGAAGGCTTCAACTCGGTCGAGGAGCTGGCGGCGGTGGATGAGAAGGAGGTCGCCGGGATCGAAGGCTTCGACGAGGACACCGCGCGCGAATTGCAGGCGCGGGCCAGCGATTATCTTGCTCGAGAGGAAGCCGAGCTCGACGCCCAGCGCCAAGAGCTCGGCGTCGAGGACGCCCTCAAGGAGGTTCCCGGCGTCACCACCGCGATGCTGGTCAAGCTGGGAGAGAACGGCGTCAAGACGGTGGAGGACTTGGCCGGCTGCGCCACCGACGATCTCGTCGGCTGGAGCGAGCGCAAGGATAACGAGACCACGCGCTATCCCGGCATCCTCGACGGCTTCGAGCTGTCGCGCGACGAGGCCGAAGCGCTGATCATGCAGGCGCGCATCAAGGCGGGCTGGATCAAGGAAGAGGATCTGGCGCCGCCGCCCACGGAGGAGGCCGCCGAGGTCCCGGTGGCGCCGGCGTAAGGAGCAGCGTGATCCAGCAATGCTTGCCCAGGCACATCACGAGACGCTCGATGCCGGACCGCGCAAGCGCGCGTCCGCGACGGAGCGATTCTGCGTTGCAACCGGTGCGGTCAGGCCGACCGAGCAGATGATCCGCTTCGTCCTCGGCCCCGACGGCACGCCGGTCCCGGACCTCAGGCGCCGGCTGCCCGGTCGCGGCGCCTGGGTGACGGCGACGCGCGACGCACTCAGCATCGCGATCGCGCGCCGGGCCTTCGCGCGCGCGTTCCGCCGCGAGGTCCGTGTCGCCGATGACCTCCTCGCGACGACCGAGCGTCTGCTGGAGCGCAGCGCACTGGATGCGTTGGCGATCGCCCATAAGGCGGGCGCGGTAGCTGCTGGCTTCACCAGTGTCGAGGCCGCGCTCGCGCGCGACCCAGTGCTGGCGCTGCTGCACGCCGTCGAAGCCGCCCCTGATGGCCGCAGAAAACTCGCGGCCGCGCAGCATCGACGCGCCGACGCCGGCGAGATCGTACTGATCGAGGGCTTTACCACGGCGCAATTGGATTTGGCATTGGGGCGGTCAAATGTGATACATGCAGCCCTGCTTGCCGGGCCCGAAGGCGCGACGTTTCTGGCGCGCACCGCGCGCCTTGAATGTTTCCGCACCGGCGAGCTGCCGGACGCGCCCGGCATTCGCCACGATCGGACCCGCAGGGCGGCGAGTTCCCCCCTGCGGCGGGACGGCATGACGAAACGCGGTGAAGAGCCCAAGAGTTGAGATTGGAATGGCTGAAACGACGGAAAAGACTGGCGAAAAGAAGCTGAGCGTCGCCGCGACCAAGACGTTGAGCCTGAAAGGGCGCGGCGTCGAGCAGGGCGTGGTGCGCCAGAGTTTCAGCCACGGCCGCACCAAGGCGGTCGTCGTTGAGAAGGTGAAGAGCCGCGCCCCGGCGCGACCGAAGGCCGATACCGCCGGCGCGGCCGCGCCCAAGCAAACCGCGACCACGGGCAAGGCTGCCGCGTCCGCAGCGTCGGCAGGCCCGGCCGCAGTCGCGCCCGCGCCGCGACCCTCCGGCGTGGTGCTGCGAACGCTGACCGAGGAAGAGCGAACGGCGCGAGCCCGCGCTCTGGGCGATGCCCGCTTGCGCGAGGCCGAGGAGCGCAGGATCGCCGAAGAGGAGGCGCTGCTACGCAAGACGCGGGAAAGCGCCGAGCGCAGCGAGCGCGACGCGGCGGAAGCGCGCAAGGCCGACGAAGAGAAACGCCGCAAGCACGACCTCGAGACCAAGCTCAAGGCGGAGCAGGAGGCGAAGAAGCGCTTCGGCGAGGAAGCAGCGGCGGCGCGGCTCGGTGCCCGGCCCGCGCTCGAGCCCGACGAGGAGGAGGCCCCGCGCACGCGCCGCGGCCCCGGCACGGCGCGCCCGGCACCGGCGCCCAAGCCGGCGCGCGGCGGCGCGCAGAAGAATCGCGGAAGGCTCACGGTGGTGACCGCGCTCAGCGCCGACGAGGAGCGCGAGCGATCGGTCGCTTCGTTCCGCCGCCGCGTCCAGCGGCTCAAGGGCCACGCCAATGACGAGCCCAAAGAGAAGCTCGTGCGCGAGGTCATCATTCCCGAGACCATCACCATTCAGGAGCTCGCCAATCGCATGGCCGAGCGCTCGGTGGATGTCATCAAGCTGTTGATGAAGCAGGGGCACATGGCGCAGATCAACGACGTGATCGACGCCGATACTGCCCAGCTGCTGGCCGAGGAGTTGGGCCATACTGTCAAGCGCGTCGCGGAATCGGACGTCGAGGAGGGCCTCTTCGACGTCGCCGACGATCCTGCATCGCTGGTGCCGCGCCCGCCGGTGGTGACCGTCATGGGTCACGTCGACCACGGCAAGACTTCGCTGCTCGATGCCATCCGCTCGACCGAGGTGGCGGCCGGCGAGGCCGGCGGCATCACCCAGCATATCGGCGCCTATCAGGTGACCGCGCCTTCCGGCAACAGGATCACGTTTATCGACACCCCCGGTCACGCCGCCTTTACCGCGATGCGCGCGCGCGGCGCCAAGGTGACCGATATCGTCGTCCTGGTGGTCGCCGCCGACGACGGAGTGATGCCGCAGACGGTCGAGGCGATTCACCACGCCAAGGCGGCGAGGGTGCCGATCATCGTCGCCATCAACAAGATCGACCGGCCCGACGCCAAGCCGGAGCGAGTGCGTTCCGAGCTGCTGCAGCATGAGATTCAGGTCGAATCGCTCGGCGGCGAGGTGCTCGACGTCGAGGTCTCCGCCACCAAGAAGCTCAACATCGACAAACTGCTCGAGACCATCGGCTTGCAGGCGGAAATCCTCGATCTCAAGGCCAACCCGAACCGGCCGGCCGAAGGCACGGTGATCGAGGCCAAGCTCGACCGCGGCCGGGGTCCGGTCGCCACCGTGCTGGTGCAGCGGGGCAGCCTCAACGTCGGCGACCTCATCGTCGCCGGCGCCGACTGGGGCCGCGTGCGCGCACTGGTCTCCGACACCGGCGCCCAGGTCGAAGCGGCGGGACCCTCGACCCCGGTCGAGGTGCTCGGCTTCAACGGCACGCCAGAAGCCGGCGACCGCCTGGCGGTCGTCCAGTCGGAAGGACGCGCGCGCGAGATCACCGACTACCGAGCTCGGCAGAGACGCGACAAGGTCGCCGCGCGCGCAACCGGGATGCGCGGCTCGCTCGAACAGATGATGACTCAGCTCAAGGCCGCGGCCCGCAAGGAGTTGGCCCTGATCGTCAAGGCGGACGTGCAAGGCTCGCTCGAAGCAATTGTGGGCGCGGTCGAGAAGCTCGCCACCGACGAAGTCGGCGCGCGCGTGATCCATTCCGGCGTCGGCGGCATCACCGAATCCGACGTGACGCTGGCGGAAGCCTCGGGCGTACCGATCATCGGCTTCAACGTGCGCGCCCACAAGGAGGCGCGCGAGGCCGCCGAGCGTTCCGGCATCGAGATCCGCTACTACAACATCATCTACGACCTCGTTGACGACGTGAAGAAGGCGATGTCCGGCCTGCTGGCGCCGCAGATCCGCGAGACCACGCTCGGCAGCGCGACGATCCTGGAGATTTTCAAGGTTTCCAAGGTCGGCAACGTGGCGGGCTGCCGGGTAACGGCCGGCGTGGTCGAGCGCGGTGCCAATGTGCGCCTCATCCGCGACAGCGTCGTGGTGCACGAGGGCAAGCTCTCCCAGCTCAAGCGCTTCAAGGACGACGCGCGCGAAGTGGTCGCCGGACAGGAATGCGGCATGGCCTTCGAGAACTACCAGGACATGAAGGTCGGCGACGTCATCGAATGCTATCGAGTGGAGACGGTGCAACGCTCGCTGTGAGTTCAAGTCTCCAGCGCGCAACCGGCGTTTAGCCCGCGATTGCCGGGCGGAATCCTCTTCGCCGAGCGATGGGTGCGCGGCCCAGAGCCGGGCATGCGGGGAAGGTTCAGGACATCATGGCCCGACGACGCCATCATGACACCGCGCGGACCAACGTGCCCTCGCAGCGCCAGCTGCGCGTGGGCGAGCTCGTGCGCCACGCGCTCGCCGACATGCTCGCCCGCGGAGAGGTGCATGACCCCGTGATCGAGGGGCATCCGATCACGGTGCCGGAGGTGCAGATGACGGCCGACTTGCGGCTCGCCACGATCTACGTCGTGCCGCTCGGCGGACGCGACAGCGACGCGGTGGTCGCAGCGCTCGAGCGCAACAAGCGGTTTCTGCGCGGCGAGATCGCGCGGCACGTTAACCTGAAATTTGCACCTGAGATCAGGTTTCGGCTCGATGAGCGGTTCGACGAAGCCGAACGAATCGAGAAACTCCTGCGAACGCCCGCGGTCCGGCGCGATCTGGACCGCAACACGGATTGATGGAAGTTGACGCAGCTCGACGCCGAGAAGCAGAAGGAGCAGCCGCAGCGCAAGCGCGAGAAGCGCGACGTGCACGGCTGGCTCATCCTCGACAAGCCGGTGGGCATGACCTCGACCCATGCGGTCAGCGTGGTGAAGCGCGTGTTCCGGGCCAAGCGCGCCGGGCACGCCGGCACGCTCGACCCGCTCGCGTCCGGCCTCCTGCCGATCGCGCTCGGGGAAGCGACGAAAACCGTTCCCTTCGTCATGGAGGGGCGCAAGACCTACCGCTTCACGGTGCGCTGGGGCGAGGAGCGCGACACCGACGACGCCGAAGGCCGCGTCACCGCGACCAGCGCCGGCCGCCCGACCGCAGCGGCCATCAGCGCGCTCATTCCGCGCTTTCGCGGCTTGATCGAGCAGGTGCCGCC
>DATBKV010000301.1:0-6476 GCA_036555745.1 Xanthobacteraceae bacterium
GCCCGGCCGAAGCGCCTGGTCGACATCGCCCGCATTTCCGAGCTTGCCTTTGTGCGCAGCGAGGGCGACGAGGTCGTTATCGGCGCCACCACCCGGCAATGCGTCCTCGAGCGCGATCCCGCGATCAGCGCCCAGATCCCGCTGCTCGCCGCGGTCATGCCCTTCGTCGGTCATGCCCCGATCCGCGCGCGGGGAACGATCGGCGGCTCGCTGGCGAATGCCGATCCCGCGGCCGAGATCGCCCTGGTTGCCGTCACGCTCGGGGCGACGCTGGTCTGGCGGCGGGGCAGCGCGCGGGCCGAGACTACCGCTGATGATTTCTTCGTCGGCCCGATGCTCACCGCGCTGCCGGCGGATGCCTGCCTCACGGCGGTGCGCTTTCCGGTCTGGCGCGATCGGCGCATCGGGGTCGGCTTCCACGAGACCAGCGCGCGCAGGAGCGATTTCGCCTTCGCTTCGGCGGCGGCGCAGGTCGCACTCGACGACACCGGCCGCTGCCGGCGCGTTGCGCTCGGCGTCGGCGCGGTGGCCGCTCGTCCCTTGCGGCTCGATGCGGTGGCGGAGGCGCTGGTGGGGACGCGCGCCGAGCCGTCCGTCGCGCGCGAGGCGGTGCGCGCCGCGCTCGCCGAGATCGAGCCGCTCTCCGATCTTCATGCCTCCGCCGATTATCGCCGCCGCGCCGCGCTGAGCCTCGCGCTCCGCGCGATCGGCGATGCCTACCGCGCCGCGGAGAGCGCGCATGCAGGTTGAGTTGGCCGTCAACGGGGAAGCGCGCACGGTCGAGGTCGAGCCGCGCATGAGCCTGCTCGATTGCCTGCGCGAGCGGCTGCTGCTGGTCGGAGCGCATGCCGGCTGCGAGCACGGCGTGTGTGGGGCCTGCACCGTGCTGCTCGACGGCGCCCCGGTCCGCGCGTGCCTGATGTTTGCAGTGCAGGCCGACGGCTATGCCATCACCACCATCGAGGGCCTGGCGCCCGGCCCGGGCGAGCTTTCGCTCGTTCAGGACGCCTTCTGCGAAACTCACGGGATGCAATGCGGCTATTGCACGCCGGCGATGATTCTCACGGCGCACGCGCTGCTCGCGCGTGATCCGGCGCCGACGCGGGCCGAAATCGTCGATGCCATCTCCGCCAATATCTGCCGCTGCACCGGCTATGCGCAGATCGTCGAGGCGATCGCGCTCGCGGCCGAGCGCATGCGCGGCTTGAACCTGCCGGCGAGCAAGCCATGAGCACGCCGGCGTTCCGCTTCGTCTCGGCCGACCGCCGCGTGCGCGAGGATCGGCGCTTCGTCGCGGGCAAAGGATGCTTCGCCGCCGACGTCGTGCTCCCCGGCACGCGGCACGTGGCGCTGGTGACCTGCCCGCATCCGGCCGCGCGCATCCTCGCCATCGACAAGCGCGGCGCGCTGGCCATGGCCGGCGTGCACTATGTGCTCGACGGCCGCGAGCTCGCGGCGGCGACCCAGCCGCTGCTGGCCGGCCTCGATACCCCCAACGTGGCGCGCCGGCCGCTGGCCGTGGAGGTCGCGCGCTATGCCGGCGAATGGGTGGCGGCGGTGGTTGCGGATTCGCGCGCGCTCGCCGAAGACGCCGCGGAGATGGTGCGCGTCGACTACGAGCCGCTCCCGTTCGTGCTCGACGGCGAAACGGCCTACGCGACCGGCAGCCCGCCGGTGCACGCGGAGCACGGCTCCAACGTGCTGCTCGACCGCACCTTCGTCTGGGGCGAGGTGGAGAAGGATTTCGCGCAAAGTCCCCATCGCCTGGCGCTGCGCGTGACGTGGGGGCGCAACTCCACCGTGCCGATCGAGACCTTCGGCGTGCTGGCGAGCTGGGACCCCTGGCGCGAGCTGCTCGACGTCTACGCCTCGGTGCAGATGCCGCGCTTTCCCGACCAGGTAGCGCTGGCGCTGCGGCTGCCCGGCTCGGCGGTGCGCGTGCACAACGATGTCGACGTCGGCGGCAGCTACGGCGTCAAGCGCGGCATCAAGCACGCGGTGCTGGTCGGCTATCTCTCCCGCCGGCTCGGTTTTCCGGTGCGGCTGGTCGAGGATCGCCTGGAGAACATGCGCGGCGGCGACGGGCACGGGCCCGAGCGCAATTTCGACCTCGAGCTCGCGTTCGACGACGCCGGCGTGATCCGCGCGATGAAGATGCGCGCGCTCGACAATGTCGGCGCCTATGCCGGACGCTCGCCATTCCAGCTCGGCAAACCGATCGGCGCCATCGTCGGGCCCTACCGCATCAGGAGCGTGCAGTACCGCGCCATCGCCGTGACCTCGAACAAGACCGTGCAGGAGGCAGTGCGCGCCTTCGGGCAGTCGCCGACCAATTTTGCCATCGAGCGCGCCATCGAGGAGGTCGCCCGGCATCGCGGGCTCGACCGCGTCGAGGCGCGCCGGCGCAACCTGATCCGCGCCGATGAATTTCCCTACCTGATCCCGAGCGGCACCACCTATGACAGCGGCGACTATCACGCCGTGATCGACAAGGTGCTGGCGCGTGCGGACTACGCGGGGCTGATCGCGGAGCGCGACCGCCTGCGCGCGCAGGGCCTGCTCGCCGGCATCGGCATCGCCGCCTGCCTCGAGCCGAGCGGCGCGAACTCGACCTTCGAGCCGCTGCTCAACCCGAAGAACGCGACCACGACCTATACCGAATCGTGCCGCCTCAACGTCGATGTCGGCGGCGCCGTCACCGCCACCATCCATACGCTTTCCGCCGGGCAGGGGCACGAGACGCTGGTCGGCACGGTCATCGGCGAGGTGCTGCAGATCGACCCCGACCGCATCCGGGTCGTGCGCCCGGACTCGCTTTCCTCCTTGCCCAGCCAGAGCCCGGTCGGCAGCCGCATGGCGATCATGCTGGGGGGCGCCGCGTTCCATGCCGCGCAGAAACTCAAGGCGCGGCTTCTCGCCATCGCCGCGCACGACCTCGCCATCCCCCCGGAGCAGGCGCTCTACGATAAGGGCGACGTGTTCGATCGCGGCGCACCGCAAAGCCGGCGCAGCTGGAGCGAGCTCGTGACCATCGCGCACCGCCATTTCCACCGTCTGCCGCCCGGTACCGAGCCCGGATTGGCGTTCAGTCACGTGATGCAGGTGCCGACCGGTGGACGGCTGCCCGACGCCGATGGCCGCGTTCAGATGTATCCTTGCTTTGCTTTCGAGTTTCATCTCCTGCTCATCGCGATCGATCCCGATCTGGGAAAACCGGAGATCAAGCGCTACTTCCTCGGCCACGACTGCGGTACCGTGATCAATCCCAAGATCGTGCGCGGCATGACCATGGGCGGCATCGCTCACGGCATCGGGGCGGCGCTCTACGAGGAGTTCGCCTATTCGGAGGAGGGCCAGCTGCTCGCGCAAAGCTTGATGGATTATCTTTTGCCGTCTTCCCACGAGGTTCCACCGGTCGAGATCATTCATCACGAAACGCCGTCGCCGCACACGGTCTTCGGCCAGAAAGGCTCGGGGGAATCCGGCTACCTGGGCGCGCCGGCGGCGATCGCAAGCGCCATCAACGACGCGCTGCAGCCGCTTGGGATCGCCGTCAACCACCTGCCGATCAAGATCGCGCAGCTCGGTGACATGATCGCGGCCGCGCGCGGGGAGGCCTGACGCGCGATGCCAGACTATCGGCCTCAGGCTCCCGTCGATGGCTGTGATTTCTACGGGCCGTCGTCCCCGCGAAAGCGGGGACCCATCGTGCTCCATATCGTAGCTTTCGGAACCTGGGCCCCCGCCTCCGCGGGGGCGACAAACCTAATTTGAGGGAAAAAGGAAAACGGAATGATCGTCGACGTGCATGGACATCTCGTTCCGCCCGATCTCCTCACCGTCATCCGCAAGGAGTGCCATCGGTTTCCTTCGCTGCGCCTGATCGAGGAAAGCGGCAACCTGGCGATCACCTTTGCCGGCGGCAAGCCGTCGCGGCCGATCATGAAGGGCCTGAGCGACGTGGCCGCGCGGCTTGCCTGGATGCACAAGCAGGGCATCGACCGGCACGTGGTCGGCGGCTGGCCGGACTGGTTCGGCTACGAGCTGCCGGCGGTGGAAGGCTATTCCTGGTGCCGGCTGTTCAACGACGCCCAACTCGCCGCCGCCAAGGCCGAGCCCCGTTTTGTCCCGCTTGCCAGCGTGCCGCTGCAGGACGGCGCGCGCGCCGCCGCCGTGCTGAAAGCCGCGGTCGCCGCCGGCTTTCCGGGCGCGATGATCTCGACCTTGCCGCGCGGGATCGGCAGCGTGCTGGATGCCCCCGATCTCGATGCGTTCTGGGCGGCCGCGGACGAGACCGGTGCGCTGATCCACATTCATCCGAGCTACGACGCCGGCGACGTGCGCGTCCACGACTACGGCCTCGCCAACGGCGTCGGCCGCATCAGCGATGCCATGGTGGCGGTGGCGCGGCTCCTGTGCAGCGGGCATGTCACGCGCTATCGCAATGCGCGGATCTTCGTGCCGATGGGCGCCGCCGGCCTTCCCTTCCTGCTCGGCCGGCTCAAGCGCAACCGCCAGATCACTCCCGGCGTGGGCGATCCGGCGCACGGACTCGCGCTGCTCTATACCGACAGCATCCTGCATGACCCGCGCGTGCTGCGCTTTGTCGTGGAGATGATGGGCGCTGATCGCGTGATGATGGGCTCCGACATGCCGTTTCCGATCGGCGACGAGCAGCCGACCGGGATCGTCGCCGCGGCCGGGCTCAAGGCCGATCAGGTCGCCTCGATCAACGGCGGGCTGGCCGCCAAGCTCTTTCGGCTGTCGTGACTTAGAGCGCATCCCGATTGGGTCGAATCGGGATGCGCTCTAGGCGCGTACTCATAAATCGCGGGAACGCTGAGTGATGTCTGCTTACCCCCCACAAGCGGCGCAAAAGCGGACATTTCCTACCGGCCGCTTGGTGCCAGGAGCGGACTTATGCAGCGCACCAAAAACTTTTCCTGCATCGTAAGGTCAATTGCCTTCGCAGTCTTGAGATTAACGGCTAGCTCGAACTTTGTGGGCTGCTCTATACGTATATCGTTCGGCAGTCCAAAATTCTCTGCTCGAACTTAGCGCGCCGCCGCGGGATTTGGGGCGCCAAGCGCCTTGCGAAATCCGACGTAGCAATAGCTGACCACCAGCAGCTGTACGCCCACCAACGCAAAGGCGGCGGCCACACTGTCCGTCAACCGGTAGAGAATTTCCCAGGTCGCCACCACCCCCAGCATGGGCGACAGGAAAGTGAAGCCCGTGAGCCACGCCGAGTTGGCCATTTTCATCGTCATCTTGTTCAAGCTGGGCATCCAACTGTAGGCGACTATCTTCTTCCATAACCCGAAGACCTGCGCAGACATCATAAAATAGGCGCCCATCGCCAGGCTTCCGCTCTGGATGGTGGGGCTCTCGAACAGGCCGACCCGGAAGAATCGTGGAGACACAAGGATCGCCGCCACCGCCAGCAAGCCCCCGACGGCGATCACAAAACCGAACATCCGCACGCTCTCGTCCCGGGCGAGCGTCCGCCAACCCACGAGGGAGATCGGCGCGGCTGCCACCATGGCCGCCAACGCGCCGGCGTTATTGCCACTTAGACTAAAGAAAAAACCCAGGGCGATGAGAAACACGGAGATATTGAGCAGGAAAGCCGCTACCAGATGAGTGTTGAACCACAGCAGCACAAGTTCTTGGGTTCGTTCGGGTCTCCCAAGAGCAAGCGCTCCGCGCATTCTTGTAATCAGTTGCTCGGCATCGCTGCCGAAATTCGTGTTGCGTAAATGAATGGCATTGCGAAGGGCCAGCGGCTTCAAAGAAGCTGGCAGTTCGCTCGCCTTGGGCATGCGCGTTCCATCAACTAGCACTGGAATGACTAGAATGTCGCGGGCAAGTGCGGCCGCGATTTCGATTACGACGAAATCGTCAGATTTGTCTAGCCGGCGTTGGTCTGTTTCGTCTTTCGCATTCAGCCAGTTCGGACCTATAACGGACAGGACAGCATCGCACGCCGCCACTTGGCTTTCCACATACTTCTCAAAGTTGATTCCGACGGGGATGCTGTCGACATCCATAAAGACGTTGTCGCCGCCGAATGTCTCGGCAAGCCTATCGCGCAGTCGACCGGCGGTGCCGATCGAATCGTCTCGGCGGTAGCTGATGAAAATCTTGCCAGCCATAGCCGGTCGCCCCGGATAACGTTAGATCTTACCGCAGGATCGATTAAGGCACTGTGAGCTTGCTCACACAAACGTCCGTTTCCGGGCGTTGCAGCCCATTGCCCTGAGCTCATCGTCAGGGGCAAGCGACACGTCCGCTCTGGGTCAAAACCGGTAGTGGTCTGGTCGAGCCCAAGAATTCAGCTTCGTCGCCAAAACCGGACATCGGTGCGTTAATGAGTACACACCCCTAGGATCTTTGATTTTGCGCATGTCCTCATCGGAAAACCGGTTCTCACTTTTCCGGAACATGCGCTAGCGTTCGATCGCCGGCAGCTAAAA
>DATBKV010000302.1:0-3592 GCA_036555745.1 Xanthobacteraceae bacterium
GCAGTCCGACCACGCTTGGCAGGCCGAAGACGATCGCGTTGAGCCAGGCGAAAGCCGCGGTCAGCGTCAAAAGGATCGCGGCAATGTCGAAAAGCGAAAGCATTCCGGGCGCTCCCGCAAGCATAACGCCTGCAGCCCGCGGCCGGTGCACACTGCAGCCGAAAAACCCTGCCGAAATGGCAACTGGCGGCGGCGCCGGCATCGCCTCGATGCGCAGGCACGGGGAGAGGCGCCATTTTGTCGCGGCATGACGCGAGCTTGCTGATCGCGCCGCCCAGTAGCATGCGCAAACCCCCTGTCCGGACCCAGCCGAGGTAGTGGTGAGGGCGTCGGCGATCAGCCCCAGCACGCTCGAGACATGGGCGGCGCGCCGCAGAAGCGCCGCAGAAGAGCCGCGCCTCGATGCTGTGAGGCCGCATGGCGCTGTGCGGAAGCTCTCTGCAACTTTTCCAGGCGCGTTCCGTTCCCTCCGGACGGTTGCGTTACGCACCGGTCGGTATTGCAGGTGACTTTATATGCTCAAGCCATTGGCGATACCGCTCGTCCTGCTTCTAACGGTTCCAGTCGCGCCGGTGCTCGAGTTTTTTGTCGGCGCCTCTCCACTGTGGGTGTTCCTGACCGGTGCCGTGGCCGTCGCCCTCCTCGCCGACTGGGTGCGAAGAGCTACAGAGCAGTTGGCCGCCCAGGTCGGCCCGGCAATGGGCGGTCTCCTGAACATCAGCTTCGGGAGCTTGGCCGAGTTGCTGCTCGCAATATTCGTGCTCGCCGAGGGCAGCGCCGAGGTGGTACGCGCGCAGATCACCGGATCGATCATCGCGACCAGCCTGTTGGGGCTCGGCCTCGCGATCGTGGTGGGCAGCATCGGACGCGCGAAGCAATCGTTCAAGCGCGAGCGGGCGGGCCAGCTCTCGAGCCTGCTCACGCTCGCCGTCATCGCGCTCCTGCTCCCGGCCGTGTTCGACCACACCGCCCGGGCGGTGACCGCGGACCGTCAATTGGCGATCACGGATGAGGAGCTCAGCATCGGCGTCTCGGTCGTGCTGCTTATTCTGTACGGTGCAAATCTCCTCTACACCATGGTGACGCACCGCGACGTGTTCGCCTCCGACGAGCCTCGTGACGCCGAGGCCGCCTGGCCGCTCTGGATTGCGCTTGCCGCCCTGGTCGCCGCCACCGCGGCGATCGCACTTGAAGCGCACCTGGTCTCGGGAGGATTGCAGGCGACCGCGCAAGGCTTGGGCATCTCGCCGGTCTTCCTCGGCATCGTGGTGCTGGCGGTGGTGGGCACCGCGTCGGACTTGTTTGCCGCGTCGTGGTTCGCCCGCGAGGGAAAAATGGGGCTCGCGCTGAGCATTTGCGTGGGATCGGCGATACAGATCGCGCTCGTCGTGGCGCCGGTATTGGTGCTCATCTCGTGGTTCATGGGCCGGCCGATGACCCTGGTGTTCGACAGCCCGTTCGATCTCTTCGCGATCGCCGGCACCGCCTTCATCGTTAACGCCATCGCGGGTGATGGCGAAACGACATGGTTTGAGGGCGTGCTGCTGATCGGGGTCTATGTTCTACTCGCCCTGGGGTTCTTCTTCATCTCGCCGGCGGGATGAGCGGCGCAGCGGTGGGGCGCCATGAATCCTCGTTCTCAGCGATCGCGCCGACCCCACCGACTGCACGGCGTTAACCCGCGATCGCCTGCCGCAGAATATTGCGGGCGCCTTCGCTGCCGTCGAGCTGGCGCAGGGTGCGGCGCTTGATCTTCCAGCCTTGCATGGTGCGCACGAGCTCCCAGCGGTTCGCGGTCATGCGATGCACCCGAAAGCCGCGCGAGCTGCCGTGGTTCGGCACCTCGACCGGATCGCCCTGCGTCTGCGGAACCAGGATTTGCAGATAGGAGGTAACGACCGCGCTGTCGCCTTCGATGGCGACGTGCGGCAAGCCGGTGAAATGCGCGAGCCCGCGCGCGATCGCGGCCTGGTGCTGCGGGCTCAAGACCTGATCGGCGATGGCGTCGCGGCCGCGCGGGCTCGAGAGATTCTCGCCGCGGTCGAACACGCCGTCCTCTACCCAGCTCGCGGCGATATGATCGTTGCCGCCGGTATCGGCGCTGGGCGGATGGCTGGCGATCAAGTTGTAGATTTCGAGCCGGTCCTCGATGGCGCGGATGCGGTCCTCGAGGCTGCGGGTTGCTGCGACGCTCATGCTTGACTCCTCATCGGGATGATAGGGCGGCAAAGGCACGATCCGCCGGGGATTTCACCTGGCAAAATCGCCACATGAGAAAATACGTAGGCGATTTCATCGCCCCGCACTCTCGGCATCAGCCGGATGGACAGGCTGTCACCGCCGCGGGATTACCTCGCCGATCGCGCCGGCGTCGTGGGCGGAGAAGAACAGCCTGCCGTCGGGGATGGCGACGATGGCGCGCGCGCCGCAGCCCTCGAGTGGGATCGCGTATTCGCCGATCACGGTTCCGTCCGGCGCCATGCGGCCGATCTTGTTGGCGAAATTCTCGGTGAACCAGAGGTCGCCGTCAGGCGCGACGGTGACGCCGCGCAGCGAGGCGTCCGGCGTCTCGACCGGCCACTCGGTGACGCGGCCGTGCGCGTCGATGCACCCGAGCGCATTGGCCTTGGTTTCGACGAACCAGATGTGTCCGTCGGGATGGGTCACCATTGCGCGCGGCTCGCTGTTGGGTGTCGGGATCGCGTACTCGGTCACGCGGCCGCCCATCGCGATGCGGCCGATCTGCCCGGCCTCGTATTCGCTGAACCAGAGATCGCCGTCGCGCGCCACCAGCGAGAGCGGGCGGCAGCCCGGCGTGAGGCCCTGCGAGAATTCCGTCACTGCGCCGCTCGGCGTGATCCTGCCGATGCGGCTGAGCTGCGCCTCGGAGAACCATACGTTGCCGTCGGGGCCGGCGACGATGCCGTCCGGACCGGCGCCCGCAGTCGGAACAGGAAATTCGGTGATGGTGCCGGACGTGGTGATCCGTCCGATCCGATTGCTGGCGTGCTCGCAGAACCACAGCGCGCCGTCGGCCGCGGGCGTGATCCCGATCGGCCGGCTGTCCGGCGTCGGGGTGACGAACTCGGCGAAGCTGCCGCTGTTCGGGTTCAATCGCCCGATCTTGGACGTCCCGCTCTGGCAGAACCACAGCTGCCGGTCCGGCCCGAACACGATGATGTAGGGTTTGCTGTCCGGGCTTGGAATCGGATGCAGGACGATCTCGACCTCGCCGGCCGTGGATCGGCTATGTCCGGATGCGCCTGCACGACCGGCCGTCATTGCCGCTCTCCTTCGCATGATCGCAGCAGTGCCCGTTCAGATCGAGATGCCGAACAGCTGCGCGGCGTTGGCGCCGAGGATGGCGTCCTGCTCACGCCTGCCGATCCTGCCGGCGCGGCGGACGTATTCGACCGGCCGCTTCTCCGCGAACGGATAGTCGGACGCGAGCATGACATGATGGGCCGGCACCTTGGTCACCAAAAATTCCAGCATGTCCGGGTTGAACAGCACGGTGTCATAAAAGAACCGCGGGAGGTAGCTGCTGAAATCGCCCTTGAGCTGGGGCGCGCGGGCGTAGCGATACTCGTTA
>DATBKV010000303.1:0-14862 GCA_036555745.1 Xanthobacteraceae bacterium
CGCCTTCGTCAATCAGTGCATGCGAGGCAGCGGATCACTTCAACTGGTCCGCCACCTTGGCAACGCCAGCGAGCGCGCATTTCTCGTCGCCCTCCGCGCTCGACCCGCTCACGCCGACCGCGCCGATCGTTTCATTGCCGACCTTGATCGGCACGCCGCCGCGCAACGCGATCACGTCGGCGAGCTGTCGCTGCGCGGCAAGCTCCGGTATTTCGGTCGTCCGCTTGGCCCATTCAGCGCTGCTGCGGCCGAAGGTGCGGGCGGTATAGGCCTTGCGTCGGGCAAGCTCGAGATTGTGCGGATTGGCGCGATCGGACTGCAGGAACACCCGCAGCCGCCCGGCGCGGTCGACCACTGCGACCGAGACACTGTTGCCATCCTGCTCGCACTGGTCGAGCGCGGCCACCGCGATCGCCAGACCCATGCGTACTCCCACGTCGCGCTGCATGATCACCTGCGCGTGCGAAGGCGCCGCGCCGGCGACCAAAAAGCCCGCAAACAGAACCGACCGAATGAACATCGAGACCTCCCTGCTCTATCCCGCTCTACGCCGTTGACCGCCGCGATCGGGGCTACCGGACGCTTCGGCATGCTGCGCGACGCATTATCCCATGCCCCGCGTGTGCAAGCACCCCGCCCGCCAGCACAGGGGGCGAGCTTCAAATTTGCGCGCGTGGCGCCGGCATTGAACTCGCGCGATCTCTTCGCTATACGGGCACCCGACTTCCGGCGGGGGAGACGGGTCGCTCCGGGGCGATCTCACCCGCGATCGCAATCACATCGGCGCGGTTGCCGAAACGCGTGGCCGGCCAGGGATTTACTGATGCCTTCGACGTTCGACACGGTGGCGAATATCATCTCCGAGACCTGCGACATTCCGCGAGAGACGATCAAGCCGGAAAGCCACGCCATCAACGATCTCGGCATCGACAGCCTGGACTTTCTCGACATCGCATTCGCGATCGACAAGGCGTTCGGAATCAAGATGCCGCTCGAGCAATGGACGCAGGAAGTCAACGACGGCAAGGCCACGACCGAGCAGTATTTTCAATTGAACAACCTCTGCACCCGCATCGACGAGCTTGTCGCTGCCAAGGGCGCCTGACGCCCGCGCATGCGCATCGAGTATTTTCAGCTCATCGACCGCATCGTCGATCTCGATCTTGCGCAGCAGACCATTCGGACCGAGGCCCGCGTCCCCACCGCGTCGACCATCTTCGAGGGGCATTTCCCCGGCTTTCCGCTGATGCCGGGCGTGCTGCTGATCGAGGCCATGGCGCAGACCTCGGGCTGGCTCGTGATCGCGGTCACCAAGTTCACCCGCATGCCGTTCTTTGCCGCGTTGAAGGAGGCGAAGCTGCGCTCGTTCATCACTCCGGGCCAGACGCTTTCGCTCTCGGCCAAGCTGCTGCACGAAGGTTCCGGCTTCGCGGTGACCAGCGCCGAGATCCGCTGCGACGGCAAGCTCGCCTGCAACGCCGAGATCACGTTCCGGCTAGTCGAGTTTCCCAATCCCGAGTTCCGCGCCGCCATGGAGCGGATGGCCGCGACCCTGGAATTTCCGACCGGGGCTTTGGCCCATGGCTGACGCCCGGCGCGAGGCCTGGATCACCGGCATCGGCATCGTGTCCTGCCTCGGCGAAGGCGCCGATGCGCATTGGCAGGGCCTGTGCGAGCGCCGCATCAAATTGGATGCCGAACGCTTTGCTCCCTATCTCGTGCACCCGCTCGCGCCGCTCGACCTCGACAAGCAGATCCCGAAAAAAGGCGACCAACGGCAGATGGAGCCGTGGCAGCGGATCGGAACCTATGCGGCGGGGCTCGCGCTCGCGGACGCCGGATTGAAGGGCAATGCCGAGCTGCTCGCGCGCACGGACATGATCGTAGCCGCCGGCGGCGGCGAGCGCGACATCGCCGTCGACGGCGCGATCCTCACCAACAAGTCCAAAGCTGCCGATCCCGGCGCGTTCCTCAACGAACGGCTGATGGGCGACCTGCGACCCACGCTGTTCCTGGCGCAACTGTCCAACCTGCTCGCCGGCAACATCTCGATCGTCCACGGCGTCACCGGGTCCTCGCGCACATTCATGGGCGAGGAAGCGGCCGGCGTCGACGCCGTGCGCATCGCGCTCGCGCGCATCGCCGCCGGACAAAGCGAACTCGCATTGGTGGGGGGATCGCACAACGGCGAGCGCGAGGATTTGCTTCTGCTCTACGACGCCGGCGGCCATATGCTGCGCAGTCCTTTCCTACCGGTCTGGGAGCGGAGCGAGCGCAAGGGCATGGTGCTCGGCTCGCTCGGCGCGTTTCTGGTGGTGGAGGCGCGCAGCCATGCCGAGCGCCGCAACGCCAAGCCGTTGGCGCGGCTCACGCAGGTGCTATCCGAGCGCTCGACCCGTCCGGCCGGCGCGGTCACTGCCGCGCTCGCGCGCATGTCGCGAACCCTCGCGCCGCGGCTCGCGGCCGGGCGCTTCGCCGTGATTTCCGGAGCAAGCGGCGCGCAGCCGGCGACCGACGAGGAGCGCGCCTGGCTCGCGACCGTGCCGCAAGCGCCGGTGCGCGCGACCGGGACCGTGCTCGGGCATGGCTTCGAGCCGCAATTCGCCATGAACATTGCCCTTGCCACGCTCGCGCTCGGTCGCGAAAAGTTGTTCCCGCCCCTCGATTCGTCGGGGGTCGAACGGGCATATGAAGGTGCGCTCGACCAGGTCGCCGTCACCGCTGTCGGTCACTGGCGGGGCGAAGGCATGGCGCTAGTCGAAGCGGTGCGCTGAAGGAGGCTCGCATGGCGAGGGCACGCGACAACGACGGACGGCCGGTCGTGGTGGTCACCGGCATGGGGATCATCACCTCGCTGGGCGCGGGCAAGGCCGACAATTGGGCGAGGCTCACGGCCGGAGAATCCGGGATCCACCGCATCAGCCGCTTTCCCAATCAAGGCCTCAAGACCACGATCGCCGGCACCGTCGATTTCATTCCGATTGAGCCGTTCTGTTCGACCGAGCTCGGCGAACGCATGGCCGCCATGGTCGCCGAGGAGGCGATCGCCGAGGCGAGCATCGGCCGCAAGGGCGATTTTCCCGGTCCGCTGTTCCTGGCGGTCGCGCCGATCGAGATCGAATGGCTGCACCGCGAGGCGTTGGCGTCCGCGTCCGGGGCCAACGATCAGGTCGGCTACGACGATCTCCTGCGCGCGAGCGCCTCGGGAAAGTTTCATGCCATCCACGAGCGCTGCCTGTTCGGCTCGGTGGCCGAGCACCTCGCCGATCGTTTCGGCACCAAGGGCTCGCCGGTCTCCGTGTCGACCGCCTGCGCCTCGGGCGCGAGCGCGATCCAGCTCGGGGTCGAGGCGATCCGCCGCGGCGAGGCGGAGGCGGCGCTGTGCATCGGCACCGACGGCTCGGTCAATCCGGAGGCGCTGATCCGCTTCTCGCTGCTGTCGGCACTGTCGACCGCCAACGACCCGCCGCAGGCGGCGGCGAAGCCGTTCTCCAAGAATCGCGATGGCTTCGTGATGGCGGAAGGCGCCGCCGCTCTCGTGCTCGAGAGCTACGAAGCGGCGAGCGCGCGCGGAGCCAAGGTGCTCGGCGTGCTGGCCGGCTGCGGCGAGATGGCGGATTCGTTCCACCGCACCCGCTCGAGCCCGGACGGCAAGCCGATCATCGGCTGCATCCGCAACGCCATCGCCGACGCCGGGCTTGCGCCCGACGACATCGACTACATCAACCCGCACGGCACCGGTACGCCCGAGAACGACAAGATGGAATATCTCGGCGTGGCCTCGGTGTTCGGCGAGCGCGCGAAATCGATTCCGATCTCGTCGAACAAGTCGATGATCGGGCATACCTTGTCGGCGGCGGGCGCGGTCGAGAGCGTGTTCACGCTGCTGACGCTCGAGCATCAACGCCTGCCGCCGACGATCAACTACAACGTGCCGGATCCGACGATCCCGCTCGACGTGGTGCCGAACAAGGCGCGCGACGCGCACCTGCGCCACGCGCTGTCGAACTCGTTCGGCTTCGGCGGCCAGAACGTGTCGCTGGTGATGAGCCGCGAGCCCGCGTGACGCATGCGCGCGCTCGCGCTGATCGCCGACCGCAAACTCGAGCTGGCCGATCTGCCTCCGCCCGCGGCCCCCGCCGCGGGCGAAGTGCAGATCGCGGTCAAGGCGGTCGCGCTCAATCACCTCGATCTCTGGGGCTACCGCGGCATGGCCTTCGCCAAGCGCAAGATGCCGGTGGTGGTCGGGGTCGAGGCCGCGGGCGAGATCGCCGCAATCGGCGCGGGCGTCGCCGGCTTCAAGCCCGGCGAGGCGGTCGTCATGTATGGGGCGCTCACCTGCGGCAGCTGCAAAGCCTGCCGGCAAGGCCGCGACAATCTGTGCGAGAACGTCGCCGGCATCATGGGCTTTCACATCGACGGCTTCGCCCGCGATCTCGTCAACATGCCGGCGCGGCTGGTGATCCCGGTGCCGCCCGGCGTCACCCTGCGCGACGCCGCCTGCGCGCCGATCGCGTTCGCGACCGTGCAGCACATGCTGTTCGACAACGCCAGGCTCGAGCCGGGGGAGAGCGTGCTGGTGCATGCCGGCGGCTCCGGCATCGGCACCGCCGCCATCAAGATGGCGAAGGCGATCGGCTGCACGGTGATCACCACCGTCGGCGACGACGGCAAGGCCGAGAAGGCTAAGGCGCTCGGCGCCGATCACGTGATCAACTACCGCACCGATCGCTTCGAGGGCGCCGTGCGCAAACTCACCGCCAAGAAGGGAGTCGACGTGGTGTTCGAGCACGTCGGGGCCGAGACGTTCAACGGCTCGCTCCTTTGCCTCAAGCGCGGCGGACGGCTGGTCACCTGCGGCGCGACCTCGGGCGCCTCGACCACCATCAACCTGATGCAGCTGTTCCAGCAGCAGTACCGCATCATCGGCTCGTTCGGGGCTTCCATGCGCAACATCCGCGAGAGCCTGGCCAAGATGGCGGGCGGGCTGCTGCCGGTGATCGATACCGAGGTTCCGCTGGCCGAGTTCGCGCGCGGGCTCGAGCGGCTCGAAAGCCGGCAGGTGTTCGGAAAGATCGTCGTCAGCTTTTGAGAAAGCGGCCACGAGCGCCAGCATGAGCGCCCCGACACATCTGGCTCATCGCGCCGGCCTAGAGATCAAAGCGGCCGCCGACGCGGCGCTGGGGTGGCTGGCGGTCGGCATGCTGCGCACGATTCGCACCATCAGCCGCAAGCGTATGGCCGATCTCGCCGGCGGCTTCATGCGACGGCTCGGGCCGCGCCTGAAGGAGCACGAGATCGGCCGCGCCAATCTCGCCGCAGCCTTTCCGGAGAAATCGCGGGCCGAAATCGAAACCATCCTGGACGCGGTCTGGGACAATCTCGGGCGGGTGACGGCCGAATTTGCCCACATCGATCGCCTGCGCATGTTCGAGCCCGACCCCGACGACATGGGCGACATTCTCTACACCATCCCGGTCTATGATCGATTTCGCGCGCTGCGCGAGGACGGCAAGCCGGCGCTGATCTTCGCAGCCCATCTCGCCAACTGGGAGCTGCCGGCGCTGGTCGCGAGCAGATACCGGCTCGACACCACGGTGCTTTATCGCCGGCCCAATATCGGAGCGGTCAGCGACGCCATCATCCGGATCCGCAAGGACAGCATGGGCACGCTGGTTCCGACCGGTCTCGACGCCCCGCTCAAGCTCGTGCGCGTGCTCGAGGCCGGCGGGCACGTCGCCATGCTGGTCGATCAGCACTATGTCAACGGCGTTGACGTGACCTTCTTCGGCCGCCGTTGCAAGGCCAACCCGTTCATCGCCCGCCTCGCGCGCCACGTCGACTGCGCGATCCACGGCACCCGGGTGGTGCGGCTTCCCGACCGCCACCGCTTTCGCGTCGACCTCACCGAGGCGATCGCGCCCGCGCGCGACGCCGAAGGCAAGATCGACGTCGCCGGCACCATGCAGGTGATCACGTCGGTGGTCGAGGGCTGGGTGCGCGAGCACCCGGAGCAGTGGCTGTGGGTGCATCGGCGCTGGCGCTAGTCTAAGCGCGCTCACTGGCCGGTCTTGATCCTGGTCCACAGCCGATTCATCAGCCGCTGCGTCTTCGGGTCGTGGGCGCCGATGGTGTAGAGCTTCTGCATCATCGCCGCATCCGGATAGATGGTCTTGTCGTCGAGGATCGTCTTGTCCAGGAATTTCTGGCTCGCCAGGTTGCCGTTGGCGTAGGAGATGAAATTCGAGTTGCGCGCCGCCACCTCCGGCTTCTGCAGGTAATTGATGAAGGCCAGCGCCTCGCTCACGTTGCGGGCGTCGCGCGGTATCGCGAGATTGTCGAACCACAGTTGCGCACCCTCCTTCGGGATCGCGTAGGCGATCTCCACGCCGTTCTTGGCCTCCGCCGCCCGCTTCTGCGCCTGCTTGACGTCGCCGGAGAAGCCGACCACCAGGCAGATTTCTCCCGAGGCCAGCGCATTGAGGTATTCGGAAGAATGGAACTTGCGCACGTAGGGCCTGATTTTCATCACCAGCTCCGCGGCTTTCTGCAGCTCGGCCTCCTTGGTCGAGTTGGGATCGAGACCGAGATAGTGCAGCGCCGCCGACAGGATATCGTCGGAGGAATCGAGCATGTGCACGCCGCAGCCCTTGAACTTCGCCAAGTCCTCCGGCTTGAACACGATGTCCCAGCTGTCGATCTTGCCGTCCGCGCCCAACGCCGCGCGCGCCTGCTTGACGTTGTAGCCGATTCCAGTCGTGCCCCACATGTAGTTCACGGCGTAGGCGTTGCCGGGATCGTACTTGGCCAACCGCTGCGTGATCTCCGGCCACATATTGGCGAGGTTGGGCAGCTTGCTCTTGTCCAGCTTCTGAAAAACGCCGGCCTTGATCTGGCGCTCGAGGAAATAGGCGGTCGGCACCACGACATCGTAGCCCGATTTGCCGGCGAGCAGCTTCGTCTCCAACGTGTCGTTGGAATCGAAGGTGTCGTAGCGGACCTCGATCCCGGTCTCCTTGGTGAAGCCTTCGATCACGCCCGGGGCGATGTAGTCGGACCAGTTGTAGACGTTGACGATCCGCTCGCTTTTCCCGTGGGCGACGGAGGCGGCCGCAAGGCCGGCGGTCACGACAAGTGCGAGGCAGATCGGTCGGTGCATGGCGGCGATCCTCGAGGGCGGGCGTTGGATTTCGACGGAACGGCGCGGCTGGCCGCAACCGGCGCCAGCGCTCCGCGCTAGCTCTCGGTCGGCAGGCCGAGTTCCTTCCAGGCCTTGATGCCGCCGGCGAGATGCGCGTCGTAGGGCAGCCCGGCGGCCTGCGCCATAAGTGACGCAGTCACGGACCGGTTGCCCGAGCGGCAGGCGAACACGACCCGACGGCCCTGCGGGTCGGGGATTGCCGCCGGATCGAACACTGACATCGGCAGGTAGAACGCCTCCGGGTAGCGCTCGACCTCGGTCTCGTTCGGCTCGCGCACATCGACCAGGAGGATCGAGCCATCTGCGAGCCCGCGCGCCACCTCTTCCGGAGCCAGGTCCTGCACGTTTTCTCGGCCAAGCTGAGCGGCCATGGGAGCCTCCTTATTCCGCTGCGGCGCTGCCAGATCGCACACAGGTTGCGCGTCACGCTTCGGGAATCAAGGGACATGCGGCAGATTTGCGCGGCCGCTTCCCGAGCCGGCAGAACAGCGTCAGATCGTCACCTGGGTGCCCACTTCAACCACCCGCCCGGTCGGGATCTGAAAATAGTCGGTGGCATCGTTGGCGATGCGGGTGAGCCCGATGAACAGGTGGTCCTGCCAGCGCGGCATGCCGGAACGGGCCGCCGGCTTGAGCGCACGTCGCGACAGGAAGAACGACGTCGACATGATGTCGAAGGTCCAGCCGAGCCTGCGTGCGATCGCGAGCGCGCGCGGTATGTTCGGGGTTTCCATGAATCCGAAGCGGAGCAGCACGCGGGTGAAGGTCTGTCCGACGCGTTCGATGCTCACCCGCTCGGCCGGGTGCACCCGCGGCGCCTCGTCGGTCTTGATGGTCAGGATGACATTGTGCTCGTGCAGCACCTTGTAGTGTTTGAGGCTGTGCATGAGCGCAGTCGGCGCACAGTCCGGAGTGCTGGTGAGAAACACCGCGGTGCCGGAAACCCGCACCGGCGGCTTCTTCTCCAGCATGCGCACGAGCTCGTCCAGCGGGATCTCCTGCCGCCGCGTCTTCTCGAACAGCAGCCGGCTGCCGCGCTGCCAGGTGTACATCACGATCATCACCATGCCGCCGAACGCGAGCGGGACCCACCCACCCTCGAGCACCTTGAGCAGATTGGCGCCGAGGAAGGTGAGATCGATGAACAGGAACGGCGCCATCAACGCGGCGGCCGCGAGCGTAGGCCAGCGCCACACTTTCCAGATCACGACGAACGCCATCATGCCGGTGACGACCATGGTTCCGGTCACGGCGATGCCGTAGGCGGAAGCAAGCGCGCTCGAGGAGCGGAACATGGCGACCAGCAGGAGCACGCCCACGAGCAGGGTCAAGTTCACCCGCGGCATGTAGATCTGGCCGAAGCGCTCCTCCGAGGTATGGCGAATTTCGAGCCGCGGCAGCAGGCCGAGTTGGATTGCCTGCTGGCTGATGGAATAGGCGCCTGTGATCACCGCCTGGCTCGCGATCACGGTCGCGATGGTCGCCAGGACCACCATCGGCAGCACCGCCCAGTCCGGGTAGAGCAGAAAGAACGGGTTTGCCAGCGCCTTCGGATCGGCGAGCACCAGCGCCCCCTGCCCGAGATAGTTCAGCGCCAGCGAGGGCAGGACGAGGCCGACCCAGGCGGTCTGGATCGGCCTGCGGCCGAAATGCCCGAGGTCGGCATAGAGCGCCTCGGCACCGGTGACCGCCAGAAAGACCGCGCCCAAGGTGACGAGTCCGATGATGCCGTGCGCCAGCAGGAAGCGCACGCCGTGCACGGGATTGAGGGCGAACAGAACCTCGGGATCGCCGGCAATTGCGACGATTCCCGAAATGGCGATGCAGACGAACCAAAGCGAAGTGATGGGGCCGAAGAAGGACGCCACCCGCGCGGTGCCGGTCGACTGCACGGCGAACAGCGCCACCAGGATCACGACCGTCAGCGGCACGACATAGGCATCGAACGCCGGGGTCACGACCTTGAGGCCCTCGATCGCCGACAACACCGACAGCGCCGGCGTGATCATCGCGTCGCCGTAGAAAAGCGCCGCGCTGATGATCCCGCACAGCACGACGGCGCCCGCGCCCTTGCTCAGCGCGCGCTGCGCCAATGCCATCAGCGCGAGAGTCCCGCCCTCTCCCCGGTTGTCGGCGCGCAGGAGGATGAGCACGTATTTCAGGGTCACCACGACGATGAGCGCCCACAGGATGAGCGAGAGCACGCCGAACACCGCCTCCCGCGTCGGCGCACCGGTGTCGCCGGCGGCGGCCGTCACCGCCTCGCGCAGCGCGTAGAGCGGGCTCGTTCCGATGTCGCCGTAAACGACGCCGATGCTGCCGAGTGTGAGCGCCCAGAAGGCGCCGCGCGAGGAGGTTTCCGGCGGTCCCTTGGCCGAGATGGCGCCCGGGGAAGAGCCGGCAAGTGGGGTCGGCATGGGCTTGCCTGAAATGCTGCAGCGCAATATAGGGCGCGCGCCGCGCCTCTACCAGGGGGCAGCGGGCAGGCTCGACGCTTTGTTCGGGTGCACGGCGGGATCACCCGAACGGGCCCGCTCGGCTGCCCGCGCTCACGCGCTTGCGCGCCGAGCGCTTCGCCTCACACCGCGACCTGCGTGCCGACCTCGACCACACGTCCGGTCGGAATCTGGAAGAAGTCGGTCGCGTCGCTCGCCGATTTGGCCAAGGCGATGAACAGGCGATCCTGCCAGCGCGGCATGCCGGAACGGACCGCCGGCTTGAGCGACCGCCGCGAGAGAAAGAAGGAGGTCGACATGATGTCGAAGTGCCAGCCGTACTTGCGCGCGATGGCGAGCGCCTTCGGCACGTTGGGGGACTCCATGTAGCCGAATCGCAGCGCCACCAGGCTGAAGCGCGGCGAGCGCGCCGTGATCTTCACGCGCTCCTCGTCCTTCACCCTCGGCGTGTCGGTGGTCACGATGGTGAGGATGACGTTGTGCTCGTGCAGGACCTTGTTGTGCTTGAGGTTGTGCAGCAGCGCGGTGGGCGCGAAGTCCGGCTGGCTGGTGAGGAACACCGCCGTGCCCGGCACGGTGTGCGGCGGATGCTTCTCCAGGCTCGCCAGCAGCGTCTCGAGCGGCACCTCGCTGCGTCGGGTCTTCTGGGCGAGGATGCCGGTGCCCCGCCGCCAGGTCAGGATCAGCAGCACCATCGAGGCTCCGAACAGGATCGGCGCCCAGGCGCCTTCCAGAAGCTTGAGCAGGTTGGCCGAGAAGAACACGACATCCACCAGCACGAGCGGCGCGAGCACGGCGAGTGCCCGCCACAGCGGCCAATGCCACAGCTTCCAGATCACGATGAAGCCCAGCACCCCGTCCACCACCATGGTGGTGGCGACCGCGATCCCATAGGCGGAGGCGAGCGCGCTCGAGGTGCGGAACAGGCCGACCAGCAGCAGCACGCCGACCAGCAGCGCGCCGGTGACGCGGGGGATGTAGATCTGTCCGGCCTGCGAGGCCGAGGTGTGGAGGATCGCGAGCCGCGGCAGCAGCCCGAGTTGAATCGCCTGGTGCACCAGCGAGTACGCGCCGGTGATCACCGCCTGGCTCGCGATCACCGTCGCGGCGGTCGCGAGCACCACCATCGGCAGCAGCAGCACATCGGGCACCAGCCGGTAGAACGGATTCTCGATCGCGGAGGGATCCGCGAGCACCTTGGCGCCCTGCCCGAAATAATTGAGCAGGAGAGCGGGCATGACCAGGCTGAACCAGGCGATCTGGATCGGCCCGCGGCCGAAATGGCCGAGATCGGCGTACAGCGCCTCGGCGCCGGTGACCACCAGGAACACCAGACCGAGCGTCACCAGTCCGACGTCACCGTGGTGACGCAGGAACCCGACCGCATAGGCCGGATTGATGGCCGCGAGCACACCGGGGTCGTCGTGGATGTGCAGCATGCCGGCCGCCGCGATCGCGACGAACCAGATCACCATGACCGGCGCGAAGAAGCTCGCCACGCGCGCGGTGCCGCGGCTCTGCCCGGCGAACAGGCAGACCAGGATGATGATCGTGAGCGGGACCACGAAATGGTCGAAGGCGGGAGTGGCGAGCTTGAGCCCCTCGATCGCCGACAACACGGAGATCGCCGGCGTGATCACGGCGTCGCCCAGGAACATGGAGGCGCCGATCACGCCGAGCAGGAAGACCAGCGCGGTGCGCCGTCCGATCGCGCGCGTCGCCAGCGCAGTCAGCGACAACGTGCCGCCCTCGCCGTTGTTGTCCGCCCGCAGCAGCAGCAGCACGTATTTGATGGCGACCACGATGATCAGCGACCAAAGGATCAGCGAGAGCACGCCGAGCACGATATCGCGGGTGACCGGGCCGGATTCGACCGCGGCCACCACCGCGACCCGAAACGCGTAGAGCGGGCTGGTGCCGATGTCGCCGTAGACGACGCCGACGCTGGCCAGCGCCAGCGCCAACAGCCCGGCTTTCTGCTCGGGAAGACTGTCGGCGGCCGCAGGGACCGCGCCGGACGCGGATTTTTCGTTCGCTACATGGGCCATCAGCAATTGCCGATCCGGCGCGGCACGAAAGGGGGCGCGTTATATCACCCCTTGTGCGGATGCAACATGCGCCGCGACGCCAGGTTCCAAACGCCGCATGCTGCGCTTGAGCGGCTGCTCCCCGCTGCGTCGGCCGGCCGCGCGCTGGCGCAGCCGGGCCCATTTCCTCGCACCGGACCGGTACGAAGCTGCGGTCGCGATGACACCCGACGAGGGCCGTCAGGCCGCGATATTTCCGTATTCTTCCTTGAGCAGCCCGAGGCGGGCATAGATGTCGCGGTCCGACACCTGGAACATCCGCGCGGAGCCATCCACGCTCCGATGCACGATGCGATTGCCTTGCGGCAGCGTGAAGATGTCGCGCTTGTTCCAGCGGATCGTATTGTTGCCGACCTGGCTTTCACCGCGACCTTCCACCACGCAGCAGACCGAGCTCGCCGTGGTTCGGAACGGCAGCGTGCTCATCCCGGGATCGAGCTGCACCAGAAAGCAGTCGATCATCGCCATGCCGCAGCCGCCGTTGAGCGGGTTGACGTAGCGCACGCGGCGCGAGCCGTCGCGCGCGGGCGGCGCGGCCGCGACCGCGGTCGCCGCCGTCGCATAAGGATAGCGGAACACCGGCGAATATTCCCGGGTCGCGTACTCGGTGTCGGGCACGACATTGGCGGCCGCGAATGCCGCGTCCGCGACCGTCTCCGGCATTTCGCCAGCCGGCCCCGGCTGGAACGCGCCGGTGCCGAGATAGTGCTGCAACGGCACGTCGAGCGCGTCCAGCCACACGATCGGCGCGCTCCCTTCGTGCACGTGCTCGTGCCAGGTCCAGCCCGGCGTGAGGATCAGATCGCCCTCCTCCATCGGGCAGGGCTTGCCGTCCACGATGGTGGTGGCGCCGGAGCCTTCCAGCACGAAGCGCAGCGCGTTCATGGTGTGCCGGTGCACGCGCGCCTTCTCGCCCGGCAATAGAATCTGCAGATTGGCCGCGAGCGTGCGCGAGGTCTGCTGGTCGTCGCGCTCGCTGGCGATCGGCGGCACGAGCTGCAGCACGCGCCGCTCGATCGCCTCCGGCGAGGCGACCTCGATGGCGGCGGTGATCAGCGGCCGGATCTTCTCCCATGCCCAGAGATGCGCGGGCTCCGGCGGCGGCGCCGGGCGGTGCGCCCGCGCGTTCTCCCACAGCGGCGCGAGATTGGCTTCTCTCCAAGCGCGGCGAACCTCGTCGATGTTGCGCGCGGCGGACATGGCGGCGGACATGGCGGCGGCCTCTTCGGCTGAATGACGCTCGACTTGCCGCGCGAGTCTAGATCACGCCTCCTTCGAGTCAATCGCACGCGCCGCATGCCTTGAGCGGCTGCGCGCAGCCATGCTCGATTGACTGGCCTTGCGGTCGCCTTATAGTGCCGCGATCCCCGTCAGCGATGAGGCCAGCGAGCGCAACGGGAGGACGCGCGACATGCAGTTCGGCGTACAGTTCTTTCCCGCCGTCGACCACACCGACAAGAGCGCCGCCGACTATTACGCGGAGTCGCTGGCGATCGCCGAGGAAGCCGAGGAGCTCGGCTTCACGCACGCGCGCACCGTCGAGCACTATTTCACCCGCTATGGCGGCTACAGCCCGAACCCGATCGTGTTCCTGAGTGCGGTGTCCCAGCGCACGAAATCGCTGCGGCTCGTCACCGGCGCGGTGCTGCCGGTGTTCAATCATCCGTTCAAGCTCGCCGGCGAGATCGCGATGCTCGACGGCATTTCGGGCGGACGGCTCGAGGTCGGGTTCGCGCGCGCGTTCCTACCGCACGAGTTCCGCCGCTTCGGTATCTCGCCCGACGAATCGCAGGCGCGCTTCCGCGAGGGGCTGGAGCAGATCGAGCTTTTGCTCACGCAGGAGAACGTCAGCCATCGCGGCCGCTTCCATTCGTTCGAGAACTTGACCTCGCTGCCGCGCCCGACCCAGAAGCCGCGCCCGAAGTTCTACATCGCCGCGACGCAGACGCCGGAATCGTTCGAGTTCGCGGGCAGCAAGGGCTACGCGCTGATGGCTATCCCGATCGGGCCGATCGGGCCGCTGCTCGAACGCTATCGCAACGCTTGGCGCGCCGCCGGCCATCCCGGCGAGGGCGAGGTGATGGTCGCCTTCCACATGTTCTGCCATCACGACGCTCGCCGCGCGCGCGAGATCGCGCGCCCGCCATTCGAGGAGTATTTCCGCGCGCTCAACGAGGCGATCGGCGACTGGACGCGCGGCACCACCTCCAAGGACTACCGCGACTACGACACCTCGGCGCGCCGGCTGCGCTCGTTCACGCTCGACGGCCAGATCGAATCCGGCGGCGCCTGGGTCGGCACCCCGGACGAGATCAAGGCCATTATCGGCCGCGTGACGGCGGCGATCGGCAAGTTCGAGCACGCCTCGCTGCAGATCAATTTCGGCATGCTCGATCCGCGCGAGGCGCACAAATCGATGCGCCTGTTCGCGGCCGAGGTGATGCCCGCCTTCGCCGAGCCGACCCGTGCTGCGCGCCAGTCCGCGCCGCTGGCGCGCGCGCGCTGAGGCGCAGACGCTTGCGCATGGCGACCCGCCATCGCGGATCCGCGGCCTCCCTGTAAATAACAGGAAAAAATACAGGGTCCGCTCCTTGGACTGCATCCTTGGAGTGAGACACGCTCTCGTGTCCCGGGCGACAGAAGCGAGGCCGCTTGGCCGAGCGGATGGAGACCCGGGACCCAGCGCAATAAGCGCGAAGCGCAAAGTCCGCCTTGCATAGCGCGTCGTGTGGCTTCTGGGTCCCGGCTCTCGCTGCGCTCGGGCGGGACACGAACCTGGCGCGCTGACTCGAGGCGCGCCGGAGCGCGCCCTCGCGCCAGTGCCCGAGTGCGTTGTCGGCGAGCAAACCAGATTCGTGGGATGGGTCGCGCGAGACGACACCCATCCTGCGATGCTCGTTCTTCACGATGTCAAACAGCGCAGTCTTCTTCGTTCCCGGCGCGTTGCTGCGCCCGGGTTCTTCCGCTTTCTCTTTCGCACCGTCGTCGCAGCCCGCCCCGAGCGAGGGGTGGGCGGAGCGCCGGGAGACGTCCAGCCTTGCAGTTCAGTCGCGCGGGTAACGCGCGACGCCACGCTTGCGAGGCATGGCCCTCCCGCGCAACCGGGAGGCCGCCTCTC
>DATBKV010000304.1:0-4405 GCA_036555745.1 Xanthobacteraceae bacterium
GACGGAATCGCTGGAGCGGCAGACCGCGACCTCCGAGGTGCTGCAGGTCATCTCCGGCTCGCCCGGCGACCTGGAGCCCGTCTTCGCGACCATGCTGGCGAACGCCACGCGCATCTGCGAGGCCAAGTTCGGCACGCTGACGCTGCTGGAGAACGACGAGCTTCGGGTGGTCGCCATGCACGGCGCCCCCACGCCGTTCGAAGAGTTGCGGCGGCGGGATCCGAAACTGCCGGGCTTCGTGCGCCGCCGCATCGAGGGCAAGCGGGTGTGGCATGTCGACGACCTCGCATCCGAGCATGGTTATGCGGATTCTCCCCTGGTCACGCTCGCGGGCGCGCGCTCGTTCGTCGGCGTTCCGTTGCTTAAGGACAACGAGCTGATCGGCAATCTCGCCATCTATCGCCAGGAGGTCCGCCCGTTCAGCGACAAGCAGGTCGATCTGCTCGGCAACTTTGCGAGCCAGGCCGTCATCGCCATCGAGAACGCCCGGTTGCTCAAGGAGCTGCGTCAGCGCACGGACGACCTGAGCGAGGCACTGGAGCAGCAGACCGCCACCTCCGAGGTGCTGCAGACCATCAGCAGTTCGCCTGGCGAATTGCAGCCGGTGTTCGATGCCATGCTGGAGAAGGCGACGCGCATTTGTGCGGCCAATTTCGGCGTGCTGCACCTGCGCGAGGGGGATGCTTTCCGGACCGTGGCCATGCATAACGCCCCACTCGCCTATCTCGAGCACAAGCGTCGCGATCCGATGGTGCGCAATATCCCGCACGACGACCCGCTCCGGCGCGTCAGCGACGTGTTGCGGGTGGTCCAGGTCGCCGATGCCCGCGCGGAGGCCGCCTATCGCGACGGCACGCCGGGCGGTGACTTCGCGCGTCTCACCGGCGTGCGCAGCATGCTGATGGCGCCGATGCTCAAGGACAACAAGCTCAGCGGCGTGATTGCCATCTACCGCCAGGAAGTGCGGTCATTCAGCGACAAGCAAATTGAGCTCATTCAGAATTTCGCCAACCAGGCCGTCATCGCGATCGAGAACGCCCGTCTGCTCAAGGAGTTGCGCGAATCATTGCAGCAGCAGACCGCGACCGCCGACGTGCTCAAGGTGATCAGCCGTTCGACGTTCGACCTCCAGCTGGTGCTCGACACGCTGGTGGAGTCGGCCGTGCGGCTGTGCGACGCCGACCATTCCTGGCTGTTCCAGCGCGAGGGTGAAATTTTTCGTTGGGTCGCCAGCTACGGCCACGCCACGGAGGTGCATGCGCGAATCCGGGACTATTTCAAAACTCGAGAGGTTCCGGTCGATCGCGGCAGCATCACCGGGCGAACGGCGCTCGAGGCCAGAGTGATTCACATTCCGGATGTACTGGCGGACCCGGACTACACCTGGAGCGGCGCGCAGGAGATCGGCGGCTACCGGGCCGCGCTCGGTGCCCCGCTGTTGCACCAAGGAAGCGTCGTGGGGGTGATTTTCGTAGGGAAAACCGCGCCGCAGCCATTTACCGCCAAGCAGATCGAGCTGGTGACCACTTTCGCCGATCAGGCCGTCATCGCCATCGAGAACACCCGCCTGCTCAAGGAGCTGCGCGAGCGCACCGACGATCTCGCCGAATCGCTGCAGCAGCAGACCGCCACTGCCGACGTGCTCAAGGTGATCAGCCGCTCGACCTTCGACCTGCCGACGGTGCTGCAGACGCTGGTCGAGTCGGCCGCGCGGCTGTGCGACGCCGACAAGGCGACGATCACGCGCCAGCGGGGCGGAGTATTCTTCCGCGCCGAGGCCTACGGCTTCTCGCCCGAGTTCATCGAATACGCCCGCACCGTGCCGGTTCTGCCCGAACGCGGCAGCGTGACCGGACGCGCCCTGCTGGAGGGGAAGGTCATCCATATCCCCGACGTGCAGGCCGACCCCGACTACACCTGGACCGAGGCGCAGCGATTGGGCGGCTTTCGCACCATTCTCGGCGTGCCGATGCTGCGCGAGGGCGTTGCGATCGGGGTCTTGGCATTGACCCGTTCCGAGGTGCGCCCCTTCACCGACAAGGAGATCGAGCTGGTCTCGACCTTCGCCGACCAGGCCGCTATCGCGATCGAGAACGTGCGGCTGTTCGAGGAGATCCAGGACAAGAGCCGGCAGCTCGAAGTCGCCAGCAAGCACAAGTCGCAGTTCCTTGCCAGCATGAGCCACGAGCTGCGCACGCCGCTCAACGCCATCATCGGCGTCACCGAGATGCTGCGCGAGGACGCCCGCGACTTCAAGCGCGAGGACGAGCTCGAGCCGCTCGACCGGGTGCTGCGCGCCGCCCGCCACCTGCTTGCCCTGATCAACGACATCCTCGACCTGTCGAAGATCGAGGCTGGGCGCATGGAGCTTCACCTCGAGTCGTTCCCGCTCGCGCCCGTGATCGAGGACGTGGCCAAGACCGTCGAGCCGATGGCGACGAAGAATTCCAATCGCATCGTCGTCGACTGCGCGGGAGGCCTCGGCACCATGCACGCCGACCAGATCCGCTTCCGCCAGGCGCTGCTCAACCTGGCGAGCAATGCCAACAAGTTCACGGAGAATGGCACTGTCACCATCGCCGCGCGCGCGCACCGGCTCGACGGCGGCGATGAGATTGCGATCGCCGTCACCGATACCGGCATCGGCATGAGCGAGGAGCAGATGGGGCGCCTGTTCCAGGAGTTCTCGCAAGCCGATGCCTCGACCACGCGCAAATACGGCGGCACCGGGCTCGGGCTCGCCATCAGCCGGCACTTCTGCCGCATGATGGGCGGCGACATCACCGTCGAAAGCCAGCCCGGCCAGGGCTCGACCTTCACCATTTGCCTCCCGCGGATCGTGCGGAGCGAGCAGGCGCGCGCGGCGGAGGGACACGCGCCGGCGCGTCCGGAGCCGGTCCGTTCCATCGCCGGGGAAGACGAGGAGCCGCTGATCCTGGTGGTGGACGACGACGCCACCGCGCGCGAACTGGTGGTGCGCCATCTCGAGCGCGCGGGCTTCGCGGCGGTGGCGGCGCGCGGCGGCCAGGAGGGGCTGCGGCTGGTGCGGGAGCTGCGGCCGGCGGCGGTGACCCTCGACATCATGATGCCCGACCTCGACGGCTGGACCGTGCTGGCGGCGATCAAGGGCGATCCGGCGCTCGCCGGCATTCCGGTGGTGCTGATGTCGATCGTCGACGACAAGAACCGCGGCTATGCACTGGGTGCCGCCGAGTACCTGGTCAAGCCGGTCGATCGCGGCAAGCTGGTGGCGACGCTGCGCGGCATCTGCGGCGCGCGCGCGGGACACGCGCTGCTCGTCGACGACGATCCGATGGTCCGCCGCAGCGTGCGCCAGGCGCTCGACCCGATCGGATGGAAGGTGACCGAGGCGGAGAATGGCCAGGTGGCGGTCGATGCCCTCGCCGCCGCCAAGCCCGACGTGATCATCCTCGACCTGATGATGCCGGAGATGGACGGGTTCGAGCTCATGCACGAGCTGCGCCGGCGGCCGGCCTGGCAGGACATCCCGGTCGTGGTCATCACCGCCAAGGAGCTGACGCAGGAGGACCGCGACCGTCTCAATGGCGGAGTCGAGCGCATCATCCGCAAGAGCGACCGCGACGAGATGCTGCGCCAGCTCGCGCGCGCGGTCGGCAACTGCGTCAAGCGTCGCGCGACGGGGCCCGCATGAGAATTCTCTACGTCGAGGACAACGACGACAACGTCTATATGCTCAAGAACCGGCTGACGCGGGCGGGGTTCACCGTTATCATCGCGACCAACGGCGTCGAGGGGGTTGCGCTGGCCGCCGCCGAGCAGCCCGATCTCATCATCATGGATCTCACGCTTCCAGACATGGACGGCTGGGAGGCGACCCGGCGGATCAAGGCCGAGCCGGCGACGCAGCGGATTCCGGTGATCGCGCTCACCGCCAATGCCATGCCCGGCGACCGCGAAAAGGCGATCGCCGCCGGCTGCGACGACTTCGATACCAAGCCGGTGGAGCTGCCGCGGCTGATCGACAAGATTCGCGCGCTGGCGCCGGCGGGAAACGCCTCGTGAGCGACGCCGACGCCGCGCTACTCGTCGTCGACGACGTCGACGACAATCGCTTCGCGCTGACCCGACGGCTGGCCCGCCTGGGCTATCTCAACGTCACCACCGCCGCCGACGGCCGGCAGGCGCTCGAGCTGCTCGAGTCGAAACCGTTCGATCTCGTGCTGCTCGACATCATGATGCCGCACGTGAACGGCTACGAGGTGCTGGCGCAGATGAAGGCGAACGAGCGCCTGCGCCACATCCCGGTGATCATGATCTCGGCGGTCGACGAGCTCGACAGCGTCGTGCGCTGCATCGAATTGGGCGCCGAGGACTACCTGCCCAAGCCGTTCAATCCGACGCTGTTGCGCGCCCGCGTCGGGGC
>DATBKV010000305.1:0-3836 GCA_036555745.1 Xanthobacteraceae bacterium
GGTCAACGACGTGCCGCCGAAGGACCGCGACATGGCCATGGTGTTCCAGAACTACGCGCTCTATCCGCACATGAGCGTGTACGAGAACATGTCGTTCGGGCTGCGGCTCAAGCGCTACCCGAAGGACGAGATCGCGCGCCGCGTGCGCGAGGCCGCGCGCATCCTCGACATCACCGAACTGCTCGAAAGAAAGCCGCGCCAGCTCTCGGGCGGCCAGCGCCAGCGCGTCGCCATGGGCCGCGCCATCGTGCGCAACCCCAAGGTCTTCCTGTTCGACGAGCCGCTGTCCAATCTCGACGCCAAGCTGCGCGTGCAGATGCGCACCGAAATCAAGCGCGTGCACCAGAAGGTGCGCACCACCACCGTCTACGTCACCCACGACCAGGTCGAGGCGATGACGCTCGCCGACCGCGTGGTGGTGATGAACGGCGGCCGCATCGAGCAGATCGGAACGCCCAACGAGCTCTACCACGCGCCCGCGACGCGCTTCGTCGCCGGCTTCATCGGCTCGCCGGCGATGAATTTTCTCCCGTGCCGGCTGGAGGAGACCGGCGGCGCGCTGGTGGTGCGCCTGGGCGCCGACCTTGCCTTGCCGGTGCCGGGAGCACGCGCGCAGCGCTATCGCTCCCACGCCGGCCGCGCCAACCTGACCTTCGGCCTGCGCCCGGAGCATCTGACCGAGGTCAAGCCCAACGGCGGGCAGGCGCCGGCCACGATCGACGCCGTCATCGAGGTCACCGAGCCCCTCGGCATGGAGACGCTCATTTTCTTTCGCATCGACGGCACCGACGTGTGCGGCCGGGTGAGCCCCACCGCCGGCGCGCGCGAGGGCGCGCGGCTGCGGCTCCAAGCGAGCCTCGACCACATGCACCTGATCGATGATGCCACCGGGCGAGTGATCTGAACCTAATCCCGAACCACGCTATCGCACCTTCCGCTTCGCCGGGGTTTTCCGCTTAAACGATACCGTGCGCATGCTTTCGAGGGCCTTCGGCGCTTCCCGAAACTCCTCCGGCCGCGACCGCTCAAGCGGTTGAAGCAAGCATTTGAGCGGAGCCCCGAAAGAGCCGAACCGCCGATCGGGTCACGGCTTATCGACGCGGGGCAACAGCCACTTCATAATTTGCCGGTACGGATCGGCACTGGACGGGATTCGCTCCATTGCTTTTTTAGCGAAGAGCTTGGCCTGCTCTTCGGTTTGTCGTTTATCTTTTGGAAGCGACATCCACTCGCGGATAATTTTTCGTCGCGTCTCGTGTTCCGGCTGCATGTTCAAAATCCCTTGGTCTCAAGCGTGGTCAAGCATATCTGAAACGCCGTGGGCGCAAGGACCCGGCGCGCGGCGCACCGATCTCACTTCAGATTCGCGAGGGCGAAGGCGAAGTTGCGGCCGCGGCCGCGCTTCATCGCCTGATCGATCCAGACCATGGCGAATGGCTCCAGGAGCCGCGCGTTCTTCAACGGGCCGGCATCGACCGGTTCGAACCCGAGCATGCCGACCAGCTCCATCACCACGGGTTTCTTCCCGGCCTCGTCACCTGCCACCAGCATGAGCGGTTTTACCGGATATTCGGCGGCCTTGGCCATATTGCTCGCGCCCGTGGTGTTGAGGGTCTTGAAGACGAAGGCACCCGGCGCCCAGCTTGCGAGCTGCTCGCCGGCCGAGGTGTCGAAGCCGAGGACAAGCTGCAAACCGTCGGGACCCATGCCCAAAGGATTGGTGCAGTCGATCACGATCTTGCCGGCGAGGCTGCCCAGGCTTTTTACGACCGCTTGGGTCGCGGACCAGGGCGTCGCAATGACCACGATCTCGGCCTCTTTGACGGCGACGGCCGGCATTTTGACGCGCTCCTTGGCCAGCCCCGCATATTTCGGGTCGGCGGGATTGCGTACGCCCCAGATCACATCCTGGCCATGCTTGAGCCAGGCTTGACCCAGCGTCGCGCCGACCGCCCCGGCGCCGATGATCGCGATGGGCATAAATGCCTCCTCGTTCCAGGCCGTGAACTAAACCTGCGCTTTGCGCCAAGATCCCCGGCATTTCAAGTTGAATTGTTCCCGCTGCATAGCTCTCGGGCGCTTGGCTTGCACACCTCCGACCAGCGAAGGGAATATTCACGCCGATCCGAAGCGGTCCGCTCGCTACAGCAGAAAACCGAATAACAATGCAGTGAGGGCAAATTCGAACTCGCGGTCGCCGGATGACGCCACTCTCGGATGTCTTCGGCCGCATCAGTGCGATCGCTTTTATTGTGAAAGCGGAGTTGCCGACTTACAATTATGGCACTTCTCAGACCTCGCGAGATGCCTGACTTGAGTCTGCAAAGTGGGCCAAAGCGGACGTTGATCAGGTCGCCGTCACCAATCGCGATTTCATGAGTACAGGATGACGATTCGAAGAAACGTCATCCCGCGCCAGTGCAGCCCGGGGCTCGCCACGTCGGCGGCGATCGCAGCCGGCCCGATCGATCGGGCCTGGGCCCCAAATATGTGAACCGCAGGGGCGCGGCCTTCGACCAATCTAAAGAACGTACTTGGCGACACGCAATCAAGGGCCGGGCCGGCGGAGCGCCGACCGGGGCGCCGTTTCAACCCCGTGGTTAACCATGGGTCGAGAGCATGTCAGGCGGCTGGCGCGCGGTCATAGGCACGTTGCCGCGGGCCCGCTAAATTACTGTGTCTGTTCTGTAAAATCGGGAGAAGTCCAATGCCCGAGAACGATTTGCAAAAGCGTTCGCCCACCTACCGGCTTCCCGCATCGGACCTGGATTTTCTGCTCGGCGACTCCATGCAGGGGGTTCGCTTCATGCTGGAGTTCGCCAAGGCCGAAGAGCGCCTGCGCCTGTGGGGCATTCGCAGCACCATCGTGGTGCTCGGCAGCGCCCGCATCCGCGAGCGCCGCGCGGGCGCCGGCGACGGCGCCGCGGCTTCCGCACCCGAGATGGCGCACTGGTACGACGAGTCGCGTCGCTTCGGCCGGATCGTATCCGAGCGCGGCGGCGCGCTCGCCCCCGCCGACGGCGAGCGCGAGAACGTGATCGCGACCGGCGGCGGTCCGGGAATCATGGAGGCCGCCAACCGCGGCGCGTCCGATGTCGGCGCGCCATCCATCGGCTTCAACATCGAGCTGCCGCGCGAGCAGGAGCCGAACCCGTATTCGACCCCGGAGCTGACCTTCCAGTTCCACTCCTTCACCATGCGCAAGATGCACCTGGCGCTGCGCGCGGCGGCGGCGGTGGCCTTCCCCGGCGGCTTCGGCACGCTGGCAGAGCTGTTCGAGGTCCTCACCCTGGTGCAGACCCGCAAGGGCCGGATCATACCGATCGTTTGCGTCGATCGCCGGTACTGGACGCAGGTCATCAATTTCGATGCCCTGCTCGAGGCCGGGGTGATCGCGCCGGCGGACATGCAGCTGTTGCGTTTCGCCGACGATGCGGAGGAAGCCTGGCAAGCGCTGACCGCCGCCGGCGTCACTGCGGGCGATGCCGGCGCTCAGCAGGGCCGGGCGATCATCGTTGGCGGCGCCGGCATTTCGCTGTCGCCGGGCTCGCACCCGCCCGCGGCCCCCGGTATCGAGCTCTCGGCCTTGTCCTCAGCCACGAAGTGATGCGCACGCGCGCGTCGCCGCGCCCGCTCGATCGTCATCCTGCTCTGGCTTATTGGTGGAGCACGACTTTTCCGAAAACCGCTACCTGATGCGCTGATCAGGCGGCGGCCTGCGCCCCGTCCTTGAACTTCACCGGAATTTTCAGGTAGCGCACGCCGTTGGCCTCGGCGGCCGGAAAGCGGCCGGCGCGAATGTTCACCTGGATCGACGGCAGCAGCAGCGTCGGCGC
>DATBKV010000306.1:0-4100 GCA_036555745.1 Xanthobacteraceae bacterium
GCGGGCGACGTGTTCGATCCCAACACCGGCGAGGTGCAGGCCAAGGTCGCGTTCGCGAGCAAGTCCGAGGTCGAGCGGGCGATCGCCGACGCCGAACGGGCGCAGCCGGCCTGGGCCGCGACCAACCCGCAGCGGCGCGCCCGCGTCCTGTTCAAGTTCCTCGAGCTGGTGCAGAAGGAGTTCGACGGGCTCGCCAAGCTCCTCTCCTCCGAGCACGGCAAGACGCTTCCCGACGCCAGAGGCGACATCCAGCGCGGGCTCGAGGTGGTCGAGTTCGCCTGCGGCATCCCGCACCTGCTCAAGGGCGAGTTCAGCGAGAGCGCCGGCCCCGGCATCGACCTGTTCTCGATCCGCCAGCCGCTCGGCGTCGTCGCCGGCATCACCCCGTTCAACTTCCCGGCCATGATCCCGATGTGGAAGTTCGCGCCCGCGCTCGCCTGCGGCAACGCCTTCATCCTCAAGCCGTCGGAACGCGATCCGTCGGTGCCGATGCGGCTCGCCGAGCTGCTGGTCGAGGCCGGGCTGCCCGCGGGCGTGCTCAACCTCGTCAACGGCGACAAGGTGGCGGTCGACACGCTGCTCACCGATGCGCGCGTCAAGGCGATCGGCTTCGTCGGCTCCTCCGCGATCGCGGAATACATCTATACGACCGGCTGCGCGCACGGCAAACGCGTGCAGTGCTTCGGCGGCGCCAAGAACCACATGGTGGTGATGCCGGACGCCGACATGGACCAGGCGGTCGACGCGCTCATCGGCGCCGGCTACGGCTCCGCCGGCGAGCGCTGCATGGCGGTATCGGTGGCGGTGCCGGTCGGGCAGAAGACCGCCGACATCCTGGTGGAAAAGCTCATTCCGCGGGTGGAGAGCCTCAAGATCGGACCCTCCAGCGACCCGCAGGCCGATTACGGTCCGATGGTGACCAAGGCGCAGCTCGACAAGGTGAAGGGCTACGTCGATCTCGGCATCAAGGAAGGCGCCAAGCTCAAGGTCGACGGCCGCGGCTTCAAGCTGCAGGGCTACGAGAACGGCTTCTTCATGGGCGGCTGTCTGTTCGACGAGGTGACGCCCGACATGCGCATCTACAAGGAGGAGATCTTCGGCCCGGTGCTCTCGGTGGTGCGGGCCAAGAACTACGAGGAGGCGCTGAAGCTTCCCTCCGAGCACGACTACGGCAACGGCGTCGCCATCTTCACCCGCGACGGCGACACCGCGCGCGACTTCACCAGCCGCGTCAATGTCGGCATGGTGGGCGTGAACTTCGCGATCCCGGTGCCGCTCTCCTATTACACCTTCGGCGGCTGGAAGCGCTCGGGCTTCGGCGACCTCAACCAGCACGGACCGGATTCGGTGCGCTTCTACACCAAGACCAAGACCGTGACCTCGCGCTGGCCTTCCGGCACCAAGGAGGGCGCCGAGTTCGTCATCCCGACGATGAAGTGAGGGCGGCATGCCTGGGTTCGCGACGCGCACCGCCGCCCTCGTTTGCGTCGCTGCGTTCTGGCTTGCGCCCGTTTCGCCCGCGGCCACGCAAGGCGACACGACCGACGAGGCCGCGATCCGCGCGGCGCTGACGCAATGGATGGCGCACTTCAACGCCGGGCGCGGCGACCAGGTCTGCGCGCTGTTCGCGCCGGATCTCGTGGCGCAATATCGCGGCCAGCCCGAGCGCGGCTACGACGCGCTCTGCGACCTGCTCAAGCGCTCGCTCGCCGATCGCGGCAAGAGCTATCGCTACGCGCTCGCCATCAAGGAGATCCTGGCCACGGGCGATCTCGCCGCGGTGCGGCTCACCTGGACGCTGACCGTGCGCGACAAGGAGTCTGGACGCGAGACCACGTCGGTCGAGCCCGGCCTCGACGTGTTCCGCCGCCAGGCCGATGGCAGCTGGAAGATTTCCCGCTACCTCGGCTATGAATCGCCGTAATGCTCGGCAAAGACGCGGCGGCTTGATCGCTCCAGCGAGATGACTTTTCTTCGAATCGTCATCCCGCTCCAGCTTATTGCCAGAGCATGCTCTTTTCCAAAAACCGGTACCCACTTTTCGGGATCATGCTCGAGGAGATGCAATGGCCGAGTACCAACTCTACTGTTTCGCCCAGTCCGGTAACGCCTACCGCGCCGCGCTGATGCTCAACCTCATCGGCGCGGACTGGGAGCCGGTGTGGGTCGACTTCTTCGGCAAGGGCGAGACGCGCACGCCGGAGTACCGCAAGACTGTCAATGAAATGGGCGAGGTGCCGGTGCTCGCGCACGGCGAGCGCAAGCTCAGCCAGTCGGCCGTGATCCTCACCTATCTGGCGGAACGCTCCGGCAAGTTCCGGCCCGAGGGCGAGGACGAGCGGCTGGAGGCGCTGCGCTGGCTCATCTTCGACAACCAGAAGGTCAACGGCTTTCTCGGCCCCTACCGCTTCCTGCGCTGCTTCGCCAAGCCGCCGGGCGAGCCGGCGGTGCTCGCGTTCCTCAAAGGCCGCATCGACAACAACCTCGCCATTCTCGACAAGCGGCTCGCGAGCCGGCCGTTCGCGCTGGGCGCGCGCGCGACCATCGCCGACCTCTCGCTGGTCGGCTATCTCTATTATCCGGCCGAGGAGTTCGGCTTCGACATCCCGGCGCAGCACAAACACATCGCGGTCTGGCTCGACCGCATCAAGGCGCTGCCGGGCTGGAAGCATCCCTACGACCTGATGCCGGGCCACCCGCTGCCGGGACGGTGACCGCTCAAGGAGGGGGCAAGCCCAGAACCCGCCTTGTCGTCCCCGCGGCGGCGGGGGCCCATATGCGAGAGGTCGCGGTTATGGGCAGCATGGGTCCCCGCTTTCGCGGGGACGACATGCTTTTCGAATAGCGCAGCCTTCGCGCGGGCGCGGGCGCCGGCGCGGCTCAGCGAGCGGTGAGGCCGCCGTCGATGGCGAACTCGGCGCCGGTGACGAAGGCGGACTCGTCGGAGAGAAGATAGACGCACAGCTCCGCCACCTCGGCGGGCTGGCCGAGCCGGCCGAGCGGGATGTCGCGCGCGAGCTGGCCGCGCGCAATCTCGGGGCGAGCGGTCTGCGCCAGGATGTCCTCGACCATCGCGCCCTCGAGGAAAGCCGGGTGCACGGAGTTGCAGCGCACCGGCGGCTTGAGGCGCGCGCCGTGAAGCGCCACCGATTTCGTCAGCAGCCGCACGCCGCCCTTCGAGGCGTTGTAGGCGGCGAGATTGTGCCCGCCGACCATGCCGGAGATCGACGACAGATTGACGATCGCGCCGCCGCGGCGCTTGAGCAATGCCAGCGCATGCTTGCAGCCGAGAAAGGTGCCGTCGAGATTGACCGCCAGCACCCGCCGCCAGGCGGCGTATTCGGTGTCCTCAACGCTGCCAAGGAGCGCGATGCCCGCGGCGTTGACGAGCCCGTCGAGCCGGGCGTGCCTGCGCTCGACCTCGGACAGGACGCGCTGCCAGTCCTCCTCGACGGTGACGTCAAGAGCGTGATCGATGCCGGCGGCGCGCGCGAGATCGGTCGCGATCGCGACGCCGCCCTCGCGCCTCACCGCCGCAGCGACGGCGCGGCCGACGCCGCCGGCGGCGCCAGTGATGACCACGATCTTCTCGGTCAGGCGTGACATGGTCGGCGTCGATGGCGGATTGCGGCGGACGCCCCGGCGCGTGATCAGCGAGCGCCGCTGACCGCCGCCCGATCAATTGAGCCGGGTGGGCCGGTCGGAGGGCCGGCCCGGATGAGCGGGCGAGATCGGCGGGGCTTCGGTCGGGGCATGCGTGCGCGCGGCGCCATGCGCGGCGCCTTGGCCGGCTGCCGCGGCGGCGTCCTTGCGCTGGTAACGGCGGTAGGAGAGCCAGCCCAGAGGCAGGCTCGCGAGAAAGCACACGGTGCCGAGGGTCAGCACGATCCAGGGATAGGAGATCAGCAGCGCGAAGAACAGCACCACCGCAACGAACACCGGCAGTACCATCTCGGGAGCGACGCGCTTGCCCACGCGCTTGCCGGAAAACACCGGCAGCCGCGACACCATCAGGAAGGCGATGGCGAGCGTGTAAACGAGCGTCACCGGCGCCACGAAGGCAAGCCGCGGCATGCCGAGGAAAAAGACGTAGATCGGCA
>DATBKV010000307.1:0-11459 GCA_036555745.1 Xanthobacteraceae bacterium
CACCGCCACACCGGAGAATGGTTCTGCCTGTATCACGGCCTCACCCGCGCCGAAGCGATCGACACCCTAAAGTCCGATGCGCTGTTCCATCCCAGTTGAGCGCCAAAGGCCAGTTACCCGCGGTGCTCGCCGGATGGATACAAAATGACTAGAAGATTTCCGCAAAGCATACCGGCAACCTCATTGGATGTAAAAAGAGTCCAAAAACAATGGTTTAGCAACCCATTGATTCTCAACAATGAATCGATTATATTTTGGTTGCCCGCAGCGCCTTGAAGCTTCGTGCGACAAGGAGTGCGTGGGACACATTAAGCCGCCCTTGGGAGACTGGGGGCGGTTTTATGTTGGCACGATCGCGTCGCGACGTTTCATGGTGGCCGACGTGTTCAGGCGCGATCTAGGGATGGCATCGTATAGTTCATGGTGCTTTCTTGCAATGCGCTTCGCTGCTAGTGCGCCACGTTCGTGCTCCAATTTTAGACGAGCGGCATAGCAGACCAAATCGGCGATCTGCATGAAATAGGAGAGATCAGAATTTTTTATGTTGCCGTCCTTGGCAAACATTGAAAGCGGCAAGTTTTTTGTCTTTCCCGCTCCCCATCCTCCGAAGCGCGAGCCAGTGGGGAGATATTTTTGGGCCATACGATATAAACGAATATATGAACTATGCCCTCCGTCAAAGAACACCATTCCGTTGACACCCGTGTTACTGCAGTCGTTCCGCATGCGCTGGAACAGCCCGAATAAACAAGCGAAGATTCCTTCGTGCCCCATCAGGCTGGAGCCGTCTGTAGCATAGGTGCTCATGACGGATCGCTCGGGAAGCCACGTAAGTGATTTAAGCGCAGCTTCGTAAAACGCAGTCGCCTCAGCCGGGGACAGATTGCGCCAAGTTTTGTGGTACTGCCCCTGCTGTTTGAGGATTTTATAGCCGTGGAGCTCCTCGCGAAAACGGACAGAGTGAGTCTTCGAAAGGTCTCGGCGCCATTTTGTTGCGTCCGCAACATAGCGATCCCAGACAAACTCCCATCCGCACTTTTTTGGTCTCAGAAATGGAATCTTGACCGCACTGGTAACTGAGAGTGGACATCGCTCAGATTCATCGATGTAGAAGATGTCAATGCCGTTCTGTGAGAGGTCCATGCTACTCAAGGAACAAATCACGCTTCGATGAGATCGCGTGCCAGGCCTTGCTCTCCCACTGCCGGCGCCGCATCCGGCCGACTTTCACCGATTGCTAGCTATGCGCTTGCTAGGCGCCTGAGCGCGCGTACTCCAATCCCAGTAAGTGACTGGAAACTTTGGAGCGGGCGAAGGGATTCGAACCCTCGACCCCAACCTTGGCAAGGTTGTGCTCTACCCCTGAGCTACACCCGCATCCGAGGTCCGGCCGGAACTCGGCCAGACCCAAGCAGAGCTATGCCAAATGGGGCCGGGCTTTGCAACCGTTCCCGGCGCGCGCTTCCACCTGCCGCACTGCGTACCCCTTGTCGTGCGCGCCTGCACGGGCCATTAAGCGCGCGGGCGCCCAAGGCAATCGCTGCCCCGCTGCGCGGTCGAACTTATTTCTGCACTTCGGACCGCGATCGCGAGTCACGAAATCAAACAGCGCGCATATCCATGGCAGCCCCCTCGTCCCCTCCCGCCGGTGCCCGCGTCCCGCTCGGCACCGACTACATCCTCCGCGCGCTGGCAGAGGAAGGATTGCGCCACCTGTTCATGGTGCCGGGCGGGCTGGTGGATCCGTTCCTGCCGGCGCTCGCGCGCCAGCACAAGCTCACGCCGGTGATCGCGGCGCACGAGGGCGGCGCCGTCTACATGGCCGACGGCTACGCCCGCGCCAGCGGCGGCTTCGGCGCGGCGCTCGGCATCGGCGGCCCCGGCTGCTGCAACATGGCGACCGCCACCGCGGCCGCCAAGACCGACGGCTCGCCGGTGCTGGTCATGACCGGGGAGGTTCCCGTCGACATGGAGGGCCGCGGCACCTTCCAGGACGCGAGCCAGGCCACGCTCGACGACAGCGCCGTCATGGCGCCGCTCACGCGGCTTTCGAAGACCGTCGCCGACGCGAGGAACCTGAACCACTGGTTTCGCCACGCGCTCACCATCATGTGGGCGCAGCCGCGCGGGCCGGTGCATCTCTCGCTCGCGCATGATGCGCTCACGCAGGAATGCGCGGCCGACTACGTCAAGGTGCTGCCGTTCTTCGTCGGCGCCGAGCCGCTCAGCCTGGCGCCCGCCGACGCCGCGCTCGCTGCGCTCGCCGACGCGCAGCGCGACAACGGACGCGTCGCCTTCCTGGTCGGCGCCGGCGTCGAGCACGACACCGCCGCCGCGCTGCTCAAGATGCTGGCCGAGCGCTGGTCGATCCCGGTCGCCACCACCTTGCGCGCCAAGGGCGTGTTTCCGGAGGACCACGAGCTGTCGCTCGGCGTGTTCGGCTATGCCGGCACCCGCCACGCCACCAACGCCATCCTCGACGACGAGCTCGCCTGCCTCGTGGTGCTCGGCTCCGGCCTCAACGAGCGCGATACGATGCACTGGACGCTGCGCGAGCGCAGCAAGGCCCGCATGATCCACGTCAACACCGACATGGACGAGCTCACCGCCAACGGCGACCTCGGCCACGTGGTGCCGGGAAGCTGCCATGCCTTCCTCGACCTGATGGACCGCCGCGCCGCCGTGATCGCGCCGGCGCTCGAGCAAGGCGCGCCGCGCCGGCGGCAATGGCTTGCCACCATCAAGGTCGGGCCGCGGCTCTACGACGTCGAGAATACGCGCCGCGCAAGCGCGCCGATCCATCCCGCCACCGCCATCGCCGCGCTGCGCAAGGCGCTGCCGCGCGACGGGATCGTACTCGTCGATTCCGGCGCGCACCGCGCTTTCGCCGGACATTACTGGACCGCCTACGCGCCGCGCAGCTACATCTCCGCCACCAATCTCGGGCCGATGGGCTGGGCCATTCCCGCGGCGGTCGGCGTGCAATGCGCGCGGCCGGACCGCCGCGTCGCCGTCATCACCGGCGACGGCTGCATGCAGATGCACGGCCTCGAGGTCGGCACCGCCGCGCGCTACCAGCTGCCGATCGTCTATGTGGTGATCAACAACGACGCGCTCGGCAATGTCTGGCTGCGCGCGCGCCAATACGGCGCGCTGCCGATGGAGCTGACCAGCATCCCCGACCGCGACTGGGCGGCGTTTGCGCGCGCGCTCGGCGCGCAGGGCTTCACCGTGCGCGAGCCGGGCGAGCTCGCGGCCACCTTCGCGAAGGCGCTCGCCGCCGGCACCACCGCGCTCGTCGACGTCAAGGCCGACAAGAACTGCACGACCCCGGTCTACGACTTCAGCGCGGGGGCGCGGGCGTGGTCCTATCACGAATAGGGATGCCGGCTCGCTTCAACCGGGACGATCCGTCATGACCGTGCTCGACATGGATGTCACGACCTTGCCGGCGGCGGCGCGCGCGCTCTACGCGACCATGGCCGCGCGGCGCAAGGCGCACGGCGAAGGCTTCGGCGGGCCCTATCTCGCGCTGCTCAACCATCCCGAGCTCGCGCGCCGCGTGGAGGAGCTCGGCTTCTTCCTGAAGTTCGAAGGCGCGCTGCCGCGCATGATCTACCAATTCATCGTGCTCACGGTCGCGCACGCCACCGGCGCCGGCTTCGAGTGGCACGATCACATCGAGCACGCGCGCGCCGCCGGCCTGGCGGACGAGGTGATCGATTGCATCAGCTCCGGGCGCGCCGCCGCGCTGCCGCAGCCCTACGCGCTCGTGCACGCCATCCTGACGAAAACCATGGCGTGGCAGGTGGTGCCGGACGATCTGCAGGCGCGCGCCGTTGCCCTCTGGGGCAAGCCGGGTCTGGTCGAGATCGTGGTGCTGTCGGGCTTCTACCAGATGTTCGCCGCGATCAATCAGGGCTTCGATATCCGGCCTGGGGATTGAACCGCGCCACACACAAATCGTCGTCCCAGCTAATGTAGCTTGTCATCGTCCGCGAAGGCCGAAGGCGGACGATCCAGTAATCACAGGCGCGGGTGATGGAACACCGGGTCGCTCAAGCCGCATGTTCTGCGATTACTTGATGCCCGCCTTCCGCGGGCATGACATTGGAGAGACTGCGCTTTCAGCCTAGGTTAGCACCCACGCGTTTGCGCGGGAACGACAGGCGAGAAACCGATGCCCGCCACCCCCGCCGACCTGTTCGCGTTCCTCGACCAACTCGGGATCGCGCACAAGACGGCGACGCATCCAGCGCTATTCACGGTGGAGGAATCGCGGACGTTGCGCGGAACGATCCCCGGCGGCCACACCAAGAACCTGTTCCTCAAGGACAAGAAGGATGCGCTCTACCTCGTGGTGGCGCTCGAAGACGCGGCGATCGAGCTCAAATCGCTGCATCGGCTGCTGCAGGCGTCCGGCCGTTTCTCCTTCGGGCCCGCTGATCTCCTACGCGCCACGCTCGGCGTCGAGCCCGGCGCGGTCACGCCGTTCGCGGCGATGAACGATACCGAGCACCGCGTGACCGTGGTGCTCGATGCCGCCATGATGGGCCACGCGACGCTCAACTTTCATCCGCTGGTCAACACCATGACCACATCGATCGCGCGCGGCGATCTCATCCGGTTCTTGGAGGCGTCCGGCCATCCGCCCCGGATCATGCCAGTGGCGCGCGGGCGCGACAGGGACGGCACAGCGCCACCGGAAGCGCCTGTTCCGTCAGCGCCGCCGGCAGGCCGGGCCACGCCGGAACAGCAAGATTCCTGATTGCAAACGCCTGCCCTGACCCCATTTAATGCGCAGTTTCAGCTTTCCCGCCCGCTTCGAGACGACGGCTCGAACGGCTCGCGGGAACGGCTCGCGCCAGCTGGCCGGGCCACGGCGACGCGGACCAAGGGGACAGTGATGACGATGTTGCAGACGGGTGGGCCGGCGGCCGCCGACGGACTGATCAAGGACACCACCACCCAGGCTTTCGTCAAAGACGTGATCGAGGAATCGAAGCGCCAGCCGGTGCTGGTGGATTTCTGGGCGGAATGGTGCGGGCCGTGCAAGCAGCTTGGCCCGGTGCTGGAGAAGGTCGTCCGCGCCGCCAAAGGCAAGGTCAAGCTGGTGAAAATGGATATCGACAAGCACCCCTCGATCCCGGGGCAGCTCGGCATCCAGTCGATCCCGGCGGTGTTCGCCTTCGTCAACGGCCAGCCGATCGACGGCTTTCTCGGCGCGCTGCCGGAAAGCCAGGTGACGGCGTTCATCGAGCGCGTCACCAAGGATCGCATCGGCGGTGAGGAAAAGGACCTTCTGCAGGCCGCCGACGACGCCCTCGCCAAGGGCGACGCCACCGGCGCTGCCGAGCTCTATGCCGGCGTGCTGGCGCAGGACAGCGGCAATGTCGCGGCGCTCGCGGGCCTCGCGCGCAGCTACGTGCGCACCGGCGCGATCGAGCAGGCCAAGCAGACCTTGGCGCTGGTACCCGAAGCCAAGCGCAACGACGCCGCGGTTGCCGCCGCGCGCGCCGCGCTCGAGCTCGCGGAGCAGGCCAAGTCGGTGGGATCGGTCGCCGAGCTCGAGCAGAAGGTGGCGGCCAACCCGCAGGATTATCAGGCGCGTTTCGATCTCGCGGTCGCCCTGAACAGCAAGGGCCGTCGCCAGGAGGCGGTCGACAACCTCATCGAGATCGTCAAGCGCGACCGCAAATGGAACGACGACGGCGCGCGCAAGCAGCTCGTCCAGTTCTTCGAGGCCTGGGGACCGACCGATGAGGCCACCGTCGACGGGCGCAAGCGGCTGTCCTCGGTACTGTTCGCCTAGGAACCCGTTCGGAGTCATTGTCGGCGATGGCGGACGATCCAGTAATCACCGCGTCGCATGAGATCAGAGCGAAGCCAATAACTCCTGGATGCCCGCCTGCGCGGGGATGACAAGCGGTAAGTCTGCGCCGGGTGGGAGGCCGACGATGCCGATGAATGCGGTCTATCAGGATCCGCGCGATCTCGCCGGCGTGATCCCGGTCTTTCCGCTGCCCGGCGCGCTGCTGCTCCCGCGCGGACAGATGCCGCTCAATATTTTTGAGCCGCGCTACCTCGCCATGATCGACGATGCTCTGCGCGGCGGTCACCGGCTCATCGGCATGATCCAGCCCGATCCAGCTCATCCGGGGCCGCAGGACAAGCCCACGCTCTACAAGGTCGGCTGCGTCGGCCGTATCACGCAGCTCGCCGAGACCGGTGACGGGCGCTACCTGCTGCAGCTCACCGGCATTGCGCGCTTTCGTATCGAGGCCGAGCTCGAGGTATCGACGCCATACCGGCAGTGCCGCGTCAACTATGCGCCCTTCATCGACGATTTCACCGCGCGCAAGGGCGAGGACGAGGTCGACCGCGCAAGCTTGTTGCGGGCATTGTCCGATTTCCTCACGGCCAACAACCTCAAGGCCGACTGGGAAGGGATCGAGAACGCGCCCAACGAGGCGCTGGTCAACGCGCTGGCGATGATGTCGCCCTATGGCGTGGCGGAGAAGCAGGCGCTGCTGGAGGCGCCGGATCTCAAGACCCGCGCCGAGATCCTGGTCGCCGCCACCGAGATCGAGCTCGCCAAGAAGTCCTCCGGCGGCGATACGCCCTTGCAGTGACGACCCTGGCGGCAGCAGCCTTGTAATCACCACATTAAGTTGTTAAGTGAGCTTCCGTTGAGAGCGATGGCCTGTCGTCACAGCTGATAGAGGCCGTTCGGGTCGCGTGAACGAATTCCATAAGCTTGGTTTTCGACCCGTCTCATCCAACATCGCATACACTGACAGCCCAGACCACGCGGGATGTCCCATTTCTCGCAAGGCGCGGCCGCTTGCGGTCCCTCGCCATACGAAAGATTCCTCTTTGACCTCTTTTCTCGATCTCGGACTGACCCCCTCCATCGCCCGCGCGCTCGCCGACGAGCAATACGCCACCCCGACGCCAATCCAGGCCCAGACCATTCCGCAGGTGCTCGCGGCGCGCGATGTCGTCGGCATCGCGCAGACCGGGACCGGCAAGACCGCCGCCTTCGCGCTGCCGATCCTCAATCATCTCTCGAAGCGCGGCCGGCAGGTCGAAGCACGCAGCTGCCGCGTGTTGGTGTTGAGCCCGACCCGCGAGCTGTCCGCACAGATCGTCGAAAGCTTCCAGACCTACGGACGCTATCTGCGCCCGCGCGTCGCGCTCGCGATTGGCGGTGTGCCCATCAATCGCCAGATCCGCGCGCTCGCCGACGGCGTCGACGTCCTGGTGGCCACCCCCGGACGTTTGCTCGACCTCATCCAGAACCGTGCCGTTTACCTCGAGCGCGTCGAAATCTTCGTGCTCGACGAAGCCGACCGCATGCTCGACATGGGCTTCATCCACGACATCCGTAGGATCGTGGCGAAGCTGCCTGGCAAGCGCCAGACCCTGTTCTTCTCCGCGACCATGCCGAAGGAAATCGCGGATCTCGCGAACCACATGCTGCGCGACCCGGTGCGCGTCGCGGTGACCCCGGCGGCCACCACCGTCGAACGCGTCGAGCAGCGGCTTTTGCACGTCGACCGCGCCGGCAAGCCCGCGCTATTGGTCGAGACGCTGCGTCAGGAGCCGATCGACCGCGCGCTGGTGTTCACCCGCACCAAGCGAGGTGCCGACAAAGTGGTCCGGACCCTCAACAAGGCGGGCCTCGCCGCCGAGGCGATCCACGGCAACAAGTCGCAGAACCAACGCGAGCGCGTGCTGGCGGAATTTCGCGCCGGGCGCCTGCGCACGCTGATCGCCACCGATATTGCGGCGCGTGGCATCGACGTCGACGGCATCAGCCACGTCGTCAATTACGACCTTCCGAATATCCCGGAGAGTTACGTGCACCGCATCGGGCGCACCGCCCGCGCCGGCGCCGACGGCGTTGCGATCTCGTTCTGCGACGCGGAGGAGCGGGCCTTTCTGCGCGATATCGAGAGGCTGATTCGGATGTCGATCCCGGCCACCGATCGCCGCGATGCTCGGCGTGCGTCGTCCGAGCATCGCGTCCACCGCGCGAACGGCTCGGCCGCGGCGACCACGCCGCCACAGCGGCAGGAAAACCGCAAGCGCCGGCAGCCCCCGCAAAGCGAGCAGGGGCCGGCGCGCCGATCAGACCAGCGCGGGCGCCGCGGCGCGGCGCCGCCCGCGCCTGACAGCGGAATCGGCGCGGTCGCCTTCATGCAGCCCACGCGCGGCGCCCGACGTCAACTCGGCCGCCCTGCCGCCCACCAACGGCCGCGATAATATCGCATCGGAGAAGAACACATCGGAGAAGACCATGGCCAAAGAGGAGCTGCTGGAATTCGACGGCACCGTCACCGAGGTGCTGCCCGACGGCAACTACCGTGTGAAGCTCGACAACGACCACCAGGTCCTCGCCTACGTGTCGGGCAAGATGCGCAAGTTTCGCATCCGCACCGGGGTGGGCGACCGCGTGGTCGTGGAGGTGTCGCCCTACGATCTCACGCGCGGGCGGATCAACTTCCGCCACAAGGGGGAAGCCGCGACCGCCGCGCCGCGCCGCCCGGTTTTCCGGCGCCACTAGTTTTTTTTGATTTTGCGCATGCCCTCGTCGGAAGACCGTGGCCACTTTTCCGGAACATGCGCTGAGTGCGCGGGCGTGCTATAGCTATTCGCGATTTGGCGTGATGCGTTCGTTGCGGTGATGCAGCCGATCCGGGGTCGAGCCTGGCCGGCGCTCGCCGCGAGAAAATCCGGAGTGCAGCATGACCACCCCGCCCCCCGACCGCCCGGCCAACAGCGTCGATCCCAAGCTCCTCGAGATCCTGGTCTGCCCGCTGACCAAGGGTCCGCTCGAATATGACGCCGAAAAGCAGGAGCTGATCTCGCGCTCGGCCAAGCTCGCCTATCCCATCCGGGCCGGCATCCCGATCATGCTGCCCGAGGAAGCACGCCGGCTCGATTGACCGCGTCTCTCCGGCTGTAGTCTTCCCGCACGCCCGGTGTCATCATCCGCGCAAGCGGATGATCCAGTAACCCTGCGGCAGCGGCGGTAGGCACCGCGGTGCGACAGCCAAAAGTCGGGGGATACTGGATGCCCGCTTGCGCGGGCATGACCCTGCGAGATTTGGGGGGAAGACATGTTGAAAATCTGGGGCCGCAACACGTCGGTCAACGTGCAGAAGGTCATGTGGGCAGTGGGCGAACTCGACCTGCCGCACGAGCGCATCGACGTCGGCGGCTCGTTCGGCAAGAACCGCGAGCCGGCGTATCTCGCCATGAATCCCAACGGCCTCGTCCCCACGCTGGAGGAGGACGGCTTCGTGCTGTGGGAGTCGAATTCGATCGTGCGCTATCTTGCGGCGAAATACGGCTCAGGCACCCTCGCGCCCGCCGATTTGCGCGCCCGCGCGCGGGCCAGCAGCTGGATGGACTGGCAGCTGACCGTGGCGGCGCCCGCGCTCACGCCGGTGTTCTGGGGGCTCGTGCGCACGCCGCCGGAAAAGCGCGATCACGCCGCGATCGAGGCCGGCAAGGTCAAGTCCATGGCGGCGATGAAGATCCTCGACGCGCAGCTCGCCAAGAGCCCGTTCGTCGCGGGCGACGCACTGTCGATGGGCGACATCCCGGTCGCGCTAATGGCCTACCGCTTCCGCCGCCTGGTGCCGGAGCGGCCGGGGCTCGACCACCTCGAGCGCTGGTTCACGACCATCGAGCAACGGCCCGCGTTCAAGGAGCACGTGCTGGCGGTGCCGTTCGTCTAGTGCCGTGTCTCCGGCAATTGATGCCGTTCGTGTCCCGGGCGCAATGCAGCGCCAAGCGTTGCGTTGCAGACCCGGGACCGTTCCAAAGGCGGTGTTTGTGACGGTCCCGGGTCAGCAGCGCACCATTCGCTCCGCTCATGCTGCGCTGCGCCCGGGACACGCGGGATACAAAGCGTCAGTGTCGTTACACTAAGCTAGCGTCGCGCTCTCATTTCGCGCCGCTACAGCGCCTCGCCGCGCAGGAGCTTCGGCACCTCGCCCACGAGCCCGGCGGCCTCGCGGATGAAGAAATGCTTGAGCGCCGGGAGCCGGTCGACCACCCCGAGGCCGATGTCGCGCGCCAGCCGCAGCACATCGGAGCGATTGGAGAACAGCCGGTTGAGCCCGTCGGTCGCGATCCCCATCGCCACCGTGTCGAACCGCCGCCACCGCTGGTAGCGCTCGAGCACGGCGAGCGAGCCGGGATCGAGGCCGAGCCGGACCGCATCGACGATCACCTCGGCGAGCGCAGCGACGTCTTTGAGCCCCATGTTGAGTCCCTGCCCCGCGATCGGATGGATCACGTGCGCGGCGTCTCCCGCGAGCGCGAGGCGGTCGGCGATGAACGTGCGCGCGACCGATAGCCCGAGCGGATGGACGCGGCGCGGCCCAACCGCGGCGATGTCGCCGAGATGCAGCCCGAAGCGGCGCTCGAGCTCAGCGTGGAAATCAGGATCGGGCAGCGCGACGATGCGCGCGGCCTCCTGCGCGGTCTCGGTCCACACGATGGAGGAGCGGTGCCCCACGGCAGGATCATCGGCGAGCGGCAGGATCGCAAACGGCCCCGCCGGCAGGAAATGCTCCTCGGCCCGGCCGTGGTGATCGCGCTCGTGGGCGACGGTCGTCACGATCGCGGACTGGCCATAGCTCCAGCCGTGGCTGGCGATCCCGGCGCGCTCGCGGATGGTGGAATGGGCGCCATCGGCGGCAACGAGCAACCGCGCGGCAAAGACAGTACCGTCGGACAGACTGATCTCGAGGCGGTCGCGCGCGCGCTCGAAATCGGCAACCGCGGCTTCGCGCAGCGCCACGCCTTCCGCATTCGCTTTCGCCACCAGCGCCGCGAGCAGGGGGCCGTTCTCGATCATGTGCGCGAACGGCTCCCGCGCGCCCACGTCTACGCCGCCGGCGTAAACCTGGCTGGGTTCCCCGACGTCGCCGTCGAAGGTGAGAAATGCCGGCCGCACCGCGTCCTCGAGGCGGCTGTCGGTCACCACCATGTCGAGAATCGGCTGCACCTTCACCGCCTGCCACACGCCGATGGTCTCGAACAGGCGCCGGGCCGCGGCGACGATGGCGGAGGCGCGTGGGTCGCCCGCCGCCCGTGCCAGCGCCGGATCGGCGACGACGACGGAGAACGCCGCTCCCAGGCCCTGGCGCAAGGCGATCGCCAGCGCCAGCCCCGCGAAGCCCGCGCCGCCGATCAGTACATCGATGGGTTGCGCAGCGCGCGATGCCACGACCGCCTCCAGGCCGACGATCGCGACTATAGCATTGTCATCACGCGCCGCCGCAGCCGATGATGGCGCCATGTCGGCGATTCAAGATCTGCTCGCGATCCTCGACCTCGAACCGCTCGAGGTGAACCTGTTCCGCGGGCGCTCGCCGCAAGTCGGCTGGCAACGCGTGTTCGGCGGACAGGTGATCGGCCAGGCGCTGGTCGCGGCCTGC
>DATBKV010000308.1:0-7395 GCA_036555745.1 Xanthobacteraceae bacterium
CCCCAAAAAACGCAAAGCGTTTTTTGGGGTCCCCTGCCTCGCCCGATCGACACGCGATCCGCGAGCGGCCGCATGACCGCCGCTGAAACCGCATCCTCCGGCTCGCCGTTCTGGCGCTTCTCACTCGGCTTCTACCGCCGCGCGGGGGTGGCGGACGCCTGCATCGCGCTGCAGGAGGAGGCGGGTGTCGACGTCAACCTGCTGCTCTTCCTTCTGTGGCTCGCCAGCTCGGGACGCCAACTCTCGGCTGCCGAGGTGCAGGCGCTCGAGGACAAGGTCGCGCCGTGGCGCAAGGCCGCCGTCATCCCGCTGCGCACCGTGCGGCGCGCGCTCAAATCGCCCGCCTTTGCCGATGATACCGCGCTGGTGCCCGCGGCGACTGCCGAGCTCTTTCGCACCCGCATCAAGGCGGTCGAGCTCGAGGCCGAGCGCCTGCAGCAGGAGGCGATGCACGAGCTTGCCCGCGCCTCTCCTCCGGGCCGCGAGGTGGGCGCGACGCAAAGAGCTGCGCGCGCCAATGTCGAGGCCTATGCGGCGGTGTTGCGCGTCCCGTTGCGCCAGGACGCCCTCGGGACGCTGCTTGCGGCACTCACTGCGACGTAGGGCGGGTTAGCGGCCAAGTCGCTCCAGCGACTTGGCTGCGTAACCCGCCGTCCGTCCACGCGGGTCGGCGGCGGATTACGCATCGCTTCGCTCCGCGGATCCGCCCTACAATGCCGGTCCTTCAAACCCGAGGAGCGACCCATGGACAAGGAGACCCACGACCGCGGCATGGCGATGCGCCGCAAGGTGCTCGGCGAGGAATACGTGGACCGCGCGCTCAAGAGCGCGGACGATTTCAACCGCGACTTCCAGCGCATCGTCACGCAGTACTGCTGGGGCGAGGCCTGGGGCGATACCACGCTCTCCCCGCGGGAGCGCTCCATCCTCAATCTCGGCATGATCGCTTCCCTCGGCAAGATGGAGGAGTTCGCCACTCACGTGCGCGGCGCGCTGCGCAACGGTCTCGGCCCCGACGAGATTCGCGCGGTGCTCACCCAGATCGCGGTCTATTGCGGCATCCCGGTAGGCGTCGACTGCTTCCGTATCGCCAAGACCGTTCTCGCCGAAAGCAGGAAATAGGCTTTCGCGCTCGCGCCGGTACCCCGGATTGCGCTTGCGCAATCCGGGGAGCGTCGTCCCGGATCGCGCAAGGGCGCGATCCGGGCTACGATTTCCCTATCGTGCCCCGACAATGACCGCTGCCCGGCAGAAAGCGATCGCGCGCGCGGTCGAGCTGATGAAAAAAGGGCTTCCCTGGGGGAGCGCGTTGCGGCGATTCACACGCGACGAGATGCATGAGAGATGAGCGTCACCTTCGATAGCAGTGTGCTCGTCTACGCCACTGCAACGGTTGCCGGCGCGAGGAGCGTGCGAGCTCGCGGCCTGATCGCTCGCGCGATGTAATTCTTCCGCCATGAGTGTGGGTCCGCGCGATTTCAATTCTCGATCGGATCGCCCGCGCGGGTGACGAAGCGCCGGCCGCGCGCGTCGCGCTCCATGCGCAGGTCGGCGTCGGGATAATGCACGCGCTCGCTCGCCGCGCGCGTGCCCACCTCCAGATAGACCGCATCGCGGCTGCCGCGGTTGACGAGACAATGGCCGTTGCCGCTCCCGGCCTTGAAGCCCGCCGCATCGCCGGGCTCGAGCACCGTCTCGCCGCCGTCCTCGCACAGAACCAGCTCGCCTTCGAGCATGTAGATGAGCTCGTCCTCCTGCTCGTGCCAATGGCGCAGCGCCGAGGCCGAGCCCGGCGCGATGCGCGTGATGTTGACGCCGAACTGCGTGAGCCCCGCCGCGTCGCCGAGGCGCTGCTTCTCGCGCCCGGCAATCGCCGCGGCAAATTTCTGCGGATAGGCCGCAAGCCTCTGCGCCGGAACCTTGGCGATGTCGATCTTGGGCATGCTCGCGCTCTCCCATGTGTCTCTGAGTTGTCTCTGCCTTATCTTGCCGCTGTAGACACGCCTGCCAATGCGTAGGGGCGAGGCATGCCTCGCCCTCGTAGCCCGGATCGCACTTGCGCGATCCGGGGAGCAATCCCGGATGGCGCGCAAGACGCGCCATCGGGCTACATGGTGTCGCTCGCCGGCAACTCACTCCGCCGCCGGGCGCGCGCGCACGATGTCCTGCGTCTCAGGGTTGAGCGGCTTGCCTTCGCCCGCCGGCCTGCTCAACGGCTCCTGCACCATGATGGCGTGCAGAATGTCGCGGCCGGCGGTGATGCCTTCGGCCTGCTGCAGCGCCAGGCGCTCGAGGTCGCGCTTGCGCACGAGCTCCTCCACCTCCGCCGCGCGCTCGGGCGCAAGCCCCAGCGCCTCGAGCGTCTGGCGCCCGAAGCGCAGCGCCGACTCGTAGGTCTCGCGCAGCTCGAAATCGACGCCCTTGGCGATGAGCGCCAGCGAATGGCGGCGGTCGAAGGAGCGCACGAAAATGAGCGTGCCGGGAAACTCCGCCTGCACCAGCTCGACGATGCGGCTCGCCGCATCGCGGTTGTCGACGCACACTGCGATGAGCCGCGCCTCACGGGTTCCCGCCGCGCGCAGCACGTCGAGCCGGGTGCCGTCGCCGTAATAGACCTTGAAGCCGAAGCGCCCGGCCTGGCGGATCATCTCGGGGTCGCGGTCGATGGTGGTCACCTCGATCCCCTGGGCGAGCAGACACTGGGAGACGAGCTGGCCGAAGCGGCCGAAGCCGATGACCAGCACCGAGCCGTGCGCCCCGCTGAAATCGTCGGGCTCGGGCTCGACCGGGTGCGCAAAACGGCGGAGCAGCGTCTGGCTGCCGGCGGCAACCAGCGGGCCGATGAGCATGGTCAGCGCGGCAACGGCAACGAGCAGGCTCGCCTGCGCCTCGCCGAGCATGCCGAGCGCGGCGCCGAGCGGAACGAGCACGAAGGCGAACTCGCCGGCGGCGGTGAGGATCGAGCCCGCGCGCAGCGCATCGCCGCGCGCGCAGGTCGCGCGGAAAAGGAGCCAGACGATCGCGGCCTTGAGCACGGTGACGAGCAGGGCGGCGCCGAGCACCAGCGGCAGATGCGCGCGCACCAGGCCGAGATCGATGCTCATGCCTACGCCCATGAAGAAGAGCGCAAGCAGGAGGCCGCGGAACGGCTCGATGTCGGCCTCGAGCTCGTGGCGGTAGCTGGAGCGGGCGAGCATCACGCCGGCAAGGAACGCGCCGAGCGCCATCGACATGCCGGCGAGCTGCATGAGCATCGCCGCGCCGAGCACGACGAGGAGCGCGGCCGCGGTCATCACCTCGCGCGAGCCGCTCTGCGCGAGGAGGCGAAAGAACGGGTTGAGCAGGTAGCGCCCGGCGAGCACGATCGCGGCAATGGCGCCGGCGGCGAGCCCCGCCGCGCGCGCCGCGTCGGCAAAGCTCGCATGCGCATGCTCCTCGCCCTGGGCAAGGAGCGGCAGGAGCGCCAGCAGCGGCACGACGGCCATGTCCTGGAACAGGAGGATGCCGAAGGCGCGCTGGCCGTAGCCGCGCTGGAGCTCGCCGCGCTCCTCCAGGATCTCGAGCGCAATGGCGGTTGCCGACATCGCCAGCGCAAGCCCCGCAACGGCGGCGCCGCGCCAGGGGAGAAGCCCGAGCGCATGGGCGAGGAGGGCGAGCGCGGCGGCGGTGAGCGCGAGCTGAGCCGCGCCCAGGCCGAAGATGGCCGTGCGCATGGCCATGAGCTCGCCGATCTCGAGCTCGAGCCCGATCACGAAGAGGAGCATGACCACGCCGAGCTCGGAGACCGGCCCGATGCTCTCGGGCGTCGGGAAGACGCCGAGCCCGGAGGGGCCGATGATCATCCCGCCGATGAGATAGGCGACGACGGCGGGGAGCCCGAGCCTGCGGGCAATCGGCACGCTGAGCACGGCGGTGACGAGCAGGAGAAGCCCGAAGATCAGGAAGCCGAATTCGCCGAGCTGCTGCGCCATCGTAGGTCCCACCTGGTCATTTGCGGTTCATCCGGCCGGCTGTAGGCTGGGGAAAATCGCATTTCGCCGTGCAAACACAAGCGTCCATCCTCCGGCCGGTCTTGCCCACGCGGAGCCTTGCCGCGGCCGTGGGAATCCTGCTTTTGGCAAACCCGGTGCCGGGGCTCGCCCAGGTCGGCTTCGACCGGCCCGGCGCCGATTATGCGAGCGTCCCGCTGCGGACCGCCGATCCCGACCTGTGCGCGGCGCGCTGCGAGCGCGATCCGCACTGCCGCGCCTGGGGCTTCTCCTATCCGGTGACCGAGAGCGCCAACGCCGTGTGCTGGCTCAAGTCGCGGGTCACCCCGCGCGTGCCTGCCATGTGCTGCGCCTCGGGGGTGCGCGGCACCGGCGTGATCGAGCCGCGCACGGGGGCGACCGAGTTCGGGTTCGACCGCTATGGCGGGGATCTGCGCCATTTCGAGGTCGCGGCCGACGTCGACGGCAAGAGCTGCCAGGCGGCCTGCGAGGGAGAGAACGGCTGCCGCGCCTGGACCTATGTGCGGCCGGGCTACGTCGGGCCGTCGGCGGTGTGCTACCTCAAGGGCCGGGTCACGCGGCCCGTGCGCAAGCCGTGCTGCATCTCCGGCGTTGTACGCTGAACGTGTAGTTATTTTCTATGCTACTTTTGCGTGTGAAAACCGCAAAAGCCAAAAATCCGGTATTTTTCGTGCAGCCCCCTCACATCGCAGAAAAACTCGCCGCAGGCCCGATTTCGCTAGCCGGTGCCGCCCACGGTGATGCGGTCCATGCGCAAGGTCGGCTGCCCCACTCCGACCGGCACGCCCTGGCCGTTTTTGCCGCAGGTGCCGATCCCCGGATCGAGCTTGAGGTCGCTGCCGATCATGCTGATGCGGTTGAGATCGGTGGGGCCGTTGCCGATGAGCATCGCGCCCTTGAGCGGGGCGCCGAGCCTGCCGTTCTCGATGCGGTAGGCCTCGGTGACGTTGAACACGTATTTGCCCGAGGTGATGTCCACCTGCCCGCCGCCGAAATTGGCGGCATAGATGCCGTTCTTCACCGCCGCGACGATCTCGCCGGGCTCGCGCTCGCCCGCGAGCATGTAGGTGTTGGTCATGCGCGGCATGGGCGCATGCGCATGGCTCTGGCGCCGGCCATTGCCGGTGGGTTGCATGCCCATGAGCCGCGCGTTCTGCCGGTCCTGCATGTAGCCGACGAGAATGCCGTCCTCGATCAGCACCGTGCGGCGCGTGGGCGTGCCTTCATCGTCCATGGTGAGCGAGCCGCGGCGCGAGGCAATGGTGCCGTCATCGACCACGGTGACCCCTTTTGCTGCCACGCGCTGCCCCATGAGACCGGCAAACGCCGAGGTCCTCTTGCGGTTGAAGTCGCCTTCGAGACCGTGCCCCACCGCCTCGTGCAGCATGACCCCGGGCCAGCCGGGCGCCAGCACCACGTCCATCTCGCCCGCGGGCGCGGGCACCGCCTCGAGATTGATCAGCGCCTGGCGCAGCGCCTCATCGGCCACGTGCCTCCACGCATCGGTCGCGAGAAAGCCGGCAAAGCCTTCGCGCCCGCCATGGCCGTGGCTGCCGGATTCCTGACGCTCGCCGTCGCCGACGACCACCGAGCAGTTCACCCGCACCAGCGGGCGAACGTCGCGATAGGTCGCGCCGTCGCCGCGCAGGATCTCGATCGCCTGCCAGCTCGCGCCGAACGATACCGACACCTGGCGCACCCGCGGATCCTTGCCGCGCACATAGGCATCGATGGTCGAGAGCAGCCGGACCTTCGCCTCGAAAGCCGGCTCCGCCAACGGATTGTCCTCCCCGTAGAGCCGCATATTGGTGCGGCCCGGCGGCTCGGCGTAATGCCCGCTATAGCCGCCCTTTACCGCGCGCACCGCATCGGCGGCGCGCGCCAGCGCGGGGCTCGAAATCTCCGAGGAATGGGCGTAGCCGACGGCCTCATCCTTCACCGCGCGCAGGCCAAATCCCTGGTCGGTGCTGTAGGTCGCCTGCTTGAGGCGTCCGTTGTCGAAGACGAGCGACTCGGATTGGGCATATTCGAGGAAAAGCTCCCCGTCGTCCGCGCCTTCGAGCCCGCGTGCGAGCTGCCTGCGCGCATCCGTCCGATCAAGCCCGGCGCGATCGAACAGCGAGACGGTTGACAAAGTCATGTCCGCGGTCCTGGTCGATGTGGTTCCAGCAAAACATAGTCGTGCCCGCAGGCGCTTGCGAGAGGCCCGCGCAGCGCGGCGCAGGTATAATATGTGAGCCGCGATGCCGAGCCGGCGCCGTCAGGGCAGCTTGTCGTAGCCTTCGCCGAAGCCCTTGAGGCTCATGGGAAAGCCGATGCCCTCTTCCGGTGTCTGGAAGATGATGAAGGTCGCGGTCTGGCCGGTGCGCATCTGCTTGACCAGGTTGTCGTCCATGACCACCTCGGCGACGCAGCCGTTGGGCAGGCAGCGGACGAACCCGGCGCGCCCGACGTCGGCTTGATCGATCTTGAGCCCGAGCCCCGACGGCAGCAGCACTCCGACCGGCGCTACGACGCGCATCAATCGGCTCTTCTGATCCGCCGTTTTCAGCACGATGACGGTGAGCCCGACATTGGCCCGATCCTCGGCCGTGACGCTCTGAATGAGAGCGCATTGCTCGCCTTGCGCGCCGGGAGGAGTGTCGCAGCGCACCTGCCAGTCGTTGTGGACGGACTTGACCGTCCCCTGGGCTGCTGCCTCCTCCGACAGCGGGCCGAGCATGAGGGCGCACAGTGTGATCGCCGCCGCCGCTCTCGCAGCCATATGAGTCGCCGTATGAACAAGGTTTCTCAGGTTGCGTCCGCCCATGGTCTCACTGCCTCAGCCAGTCTCTCGAGCCCGACTCATGCGCCGGATCAACGCGTTCGGGTCAGGATTGAACGTGCCCCATGAAGGATGAGTAAAACAGCCCATTGTGGCCGAGAAAGGTCGAAAACAGGGGGCATGGCGCGCCCATGCGTCATTGTCGCACGCGCGCGGCGGCAAGTGCGCATTGCTAGTCATCCCGAATTATGGTTTTACAGGCTGGGACGACCCTGCCCGCCCGGCGCGAAAGCGCTCTTCGCATGGCTGCGCGCCTGCGCGGCTGCACGCAGCTCTCGACATCCCCGCGTCCGGCTGTCAGGAGCGGCGCCATTCTAGGAGCAATATCGACGATGCTGTCGTTCAAGCGGCTACTCGTACGGGCAATGGCGGCGTGCGCGATTGCCATCACGATTTTCGGCTCGGCGGGCGGGGCACTGGCAGGCCTCGGGCAACCCACGCCATGGCAGCTCGGGCTGCAGCAGTCGGTGACCCCGGTCATGGACAACATCATCCAGCTCCATGACTTCGTGCTCTACATCATCGCGGCCATTACCGCGTTCGTGCTGCTGCTCCTCCTCA
>DATBKV010000309.1:0-41399 GCA_036555745.1 Xanthobacteraceae bacterium
GGCGCACGCATGAGCAATCACGCCGGCCCCGCCGCGCTCTACGCCATGATGCCGCTCGCCCACGACATGATCGGGCTCTATCTCGCGGTCGGCAGCAACAACCATCTGCCGCCCTGGGGCGCTGTGGAGAATCTGCTGGGACCCAATCCGATCGCGATCGCAATTCCGGCGGACGAGGAGCCGCCGATCGTGCTCGACATGGCGCCGACGGTCGCGGCCTTCGGCAAGGTGCGACTCAAGATGCAGCGCGGCGAGCAGATGCCGGTCGGCTGGATGATCGGCCGCGACGGCAAGCCGCTCACCGATCCCAAGCGCGCGGACGAAGGCGTGCTGCTGCCGATCGGCGACTACAAGGGCTATGGCCTGAGCCTGATCATCGGGCTCCTGGCCGGCACGCTCAACGGCGCGGCGTTCGGGCGCGAAGTCGTCGACTTCGTCAAGGAGCAGGGCAAGGCGACCAATACCGGCCACGCGGTGGTGGCGGTGTCGGTCGAAGCCTTCACCCCGGCGGCGGAGTTCAAGCGTCACGTCGACGGCGCGATCCGCACCATGCGCGCGGCCGAACGGCTGCCGGGAGTCGAGCGCATCTGGCTGCCCGGCGAGCAGAGCCATCACAAGCGGCAAGAGCGGGCGAAGAACGGCATTCCCATGCCCAAGCCGTTGCGCGACAGCCTCAATGCCGCGGCGCGCGACTTCGGCATCGCGCCCCTCGCTTGAATTCGATGCAAAATATGCGCCGCACCCCAGGATGTGCGCCGGGCGATAGCAGATGACAGAGGGTGCTCCGGTCGGCCTTATCGGTGTCGGGCTGTTGGGCCAGGCACTCGCGCATCGGCTGCGGGGCGCCGGCTACGAGGTCGTGGGCTTCGATCTCGATCCCGCCCGGAATGCCAAGCTGGCGGAGCTCGGCGGCGAAGCCGTCGCCTCGGCCGCCGACGTGGCTCGGCGCTGCGATCCCGTCGTGCTCGCCGTGTTCAGCACGGATCAGGTCGAGGCGGTGGTGGAAAACGAGCTGTTGCCGGCGTTGGGCGACCGCTCCGGGAAAATCGTATTGTGCGCGAGCACGTGCGATCCCGATCGCATCGCCGCGCTGGCGGCACGCGTTGCGGCGCGCGGCCTGCGGCTCATCGAAACGCCGGTCTCGGGCGCGAGCGGGCAGGTCAGCCGCGGCGAGGGTATCGGCCTGATCGGCGGGGACGTGCAGGCGGCAGCCGCCGTGGCGCCGGTATTGCGGGCGATGTTCCCGACCTATTTCCATATCGGCAAAGTCGGGGATGCCGGGCGCGCCAAGCTCGCGATCAATCTCATCCTCGGGCTGAACCGGCTGGCCATGGCCGAGGGCCTGGTTTTCGCCGAGCGCCTCGGTCTTGATCCGGCGGCCTTCCTCGGGGTCGCACGCCGCTCGGCCGCTTATTCCCAGGTCATGGACGTCAAGGGCACGAAGATGATCGGCGGCGATTTTGCGGCCGAGGGCCGCGTCACCCAGCACCTCAAGGACGTCCATCTCATGCTGGCGCAGGCCGCGCGCGTGAGGCAGCGGCTGCCGTTGCTCGAAATCCACGCGGACGTGCTGGAAGCATGCGTGCGGCAGGGCGAGGGTGACCTCGACAACAGCGCCGTGATCAAGGAGATCAGGCGTCGCAGACAGCCTTGAGCTGCGCACTGACGCGCGCCGTGCTGGGGCGTTCCAGCCGCGCCCGATGACCACGGGGAGCAAAGGGAGGCAGCATGAGCGACGGAGAGGTGCACTACCGGCGCGACGGCCACATCGCCACGGTGATCTTCGACCGGCCAGCGGCGCGCAACGCCATGACCTGGCGGATGTACGAAGAGCTCGGCGAGGTCTGCGCCCGCATCCGCCGCGAGCACGGACTGCGCGTTGCGGTGTTTCGCGGCGCCGGCGGCAAGGCCTTCGTCGCCGGCACCGACATTGCCCAGTTCCAGACCTTCCGCGGCGGCGATGACGGGCTCGCCTACGAGGCCAAGATGGAAACCTACATCGAGGGGCTCGAGACGCTGCCGGTCCCGGCCCTGGCGGTGATCGAGGGATTCGCCATCGGCGGCGGGCTCGCCCTTGCGGCGGCTTGCGACCTGCGCATCGCGACCCCCGGCGCGCGCTTTGGCGTTCCGATCGCGCGCACGCTCGGCAACTGCCTGTCGATTGCCAATTACGCGCGCCTGATCGCTGGGTTCGGCGCTTCGCGCGCCAAGCGCATGCTGGTGCTCGCCGAGAATCTCACCGCCGAGGAAGCGCTCGCCGCCGGGTTTTTGAGCGAGATCGTGGCGGAGGCCGACGTCGACCGTCGCGTAGCCGAGCTGAGCGAGCGGCTTGCGCAGCATGCGCCGGTGACCATGCGCGTGAGCAAGGAGGCGATCCGCCGCATCCTGCAGGCGGGCCTGCCGGACGGCGACGACCTCCTGCGCGCGTGCTACGACAGCGAGGACTTTCGCCTCGGGGTCAAGGCCTTCGTGGAGAAGCGCGAGCCGATCTGGACGGGCGGCTGAACGCGCGCCCCTAGGTTGAGATGCCGGCAGCAAAAGCATGGGAGCGGTTGAATGGTCCCTTTCGACAAGCAGACCATCACGGTGGTGCGGCAGAGCAAGGTCGGCGTCGATACCACGTATGAGCCGCCGTTGCGGGTCGGCTTCGGCATCAGCGACAAGACCGTCGAGCTCGCCCACGCCGTCATGGGGCGCACCGTGCTCGTTCCGGGCGCCGGGCCCAACCCGACGCACTACCACGCCAACAACGACGTCTGCTGGTACATCCTGTCCGGCAAGATCAAGTGCATCCAGGCGCGCAGCGATCTGAGCGCTCGCCAGGAGCTCGTGCTGGAGGCCGGGGACTTCGTCTATATTCCGAGCGGCGCCGTCCACGTCATTGCCAACGCCTCGCAGACCGAGGAGGCCGCGCTCGTGTTCTGCTATATCGGCGTGCCGAACGTGGAAGCTTCCGGCAATGTCTGGCTGAGCAAGGAGCACGACGCCTTCGTGGCACCAACGCCGCGGGCAACCGCTTGACGATGGAAACGACATGATCGACTCGCATCATCATTTCTGGTGGATCGGGCGCCACGCCTATTCCTGGCCCGCTCTCGCGGGCGATCGGTTTGCCCGCGACTTCACGCCCGAAGACCTGCGGCCGGAGCTCGCGCGCTGCGGCGTCAAAGGCACTGTGCTGGTGCAAGTCCTGCACCAGGTCGGCGGCGAAACCGAGGAATGTCTCGATCTCAGCAAGGAGGTCGATTTCGTGCGCGGGGTGGTCGGCTGGCTGCCGCTTGCCGATCCGGATGCGACGGCGCGCGCGCTTGAGCGGCTGCGCGCCGGCGGCGGCAAGCTGGTCGGAGTGCGCCACCTCATCAGTTACGAGCCCGATCCGCGCTGGTTGCTGCAGGGCGGCGTCCTGGAGTCGCTCAAGCTGCTTGCCGCGGCCAAACTCGCCTTCGACGCCATTCCGGTCAACGCCGAGCAGTTCGAATCCGTGCTCGAGGTCGCGCAGCGCCTGCCCGAGCTCAAGCTGGTGATCAACCATCTCGGCCGTCCGCCGATACCGGAGCAAGGCTGGGAGCCATGGGCGACCCAGATCGCCCGCGCGGCGGAGCACCGCAACGTCTCGATCAAGCTTTCGATCGGGCTCGATATCATCATGCGCTGGCGCTGGTCGACCGAGGCCATCCGCCGCTATTGCGATCATGTGCTCGACCTGTTCAGCCCCAATCGCGTCATGGCGGCGAGCAACTGGCCGGTGATCCTGCTCGGCGCGAGCTACTCCGAAGCCTGGAATGGCATCACCGCGCTCGTCGCCGGGCTTTCGGCCGATGAGCGGGGAGCGGTGCTGGGCGGGACGGCGACCCGCGTCTACGGCCTGTAGGGTCGGGCTGGAGCGGCGTGGCTCCGACTTCGGGCCGCCATCCCGCTGAAGTCTTTGCTTTGCGCGGGATCTTTTCCGAAAACCGGTTCCCACTTTTCGGGATCACGCGCCGTCAGCGCGCCAGGGCGCGCGGAGCCGGCTGCCGTTCCGCCTCGGAGCCCGCGCCTGCCGGAAAGATCAGCGACTTGATCACGACCGGTACGGCGCCGGCATTCGGCAGCATGACGCCGACGTCGACATAGTCGAATCGCTTGAGCTCGAGGCCGTCGACCGAGACGATCGCGTTCTCGATCTGCATTTCCTCGCGCAGGTGAATCCCCATCAGGCCGCCGACGTCGCCGTCGCCCGCCAGGATCAGCGGATGGCCATCAGCCAGCGCCGCCGCCAAGCCGTCGACCAGCCCCTGGCAGAAGGCGTCGAGCCGCCGGAAGGTCGCCGATCCTCGCCACGGCACGAACACAGCGACCGGAGTTGCGGCCTCGGCGAGGTCGAGGCGCTTGAGCTCTGCGCTGATCGCCTGCGCCACCGCCGCGGACTCGATCTCGTCGGCCGCGAGATCGAAGGCCGGCGCGATCACCGGCACGTTGCGCAACGGCAGAGCATCGAGCGGCGAGACGTAGATGGTGCTGCCGCTGACCTGGGTGGTGTATTGCGAGGCGCCGATCACGGTGGCCCGAATGCCTTCGCTGGCGCGCTCGAGTCTGGGCCCCCAGCGTTCGGCGCGCGTGCGGATCTCCTGCGCCAGCAGGCCGCCGAGATCGCCGTAGCTTATGGCCTCGCGTCCGTAGATGTATTCGGAAACGCCGCCGGAGAACGTCAGTTGGTCGATGGCGGGAAGCGAGGACAGAGGATCGACGCGCAGCAGCCGCGATCCCGCGGCGGTCGGCGATCGCGCCTCCATGGCCTCGAACAGGCGCTCGGCCATGAGCGCGGCCAGCGCGCGGGCGGCCGCCGGCGCGAGCGGCGCGCCGACCGCCAGCTCGATTCCAAGCTCGGCGGCGAACCGGCGGCCGGCCTCTTCCACCCGCGCGATGCGGCCCGCGGGGTCAAGGCAGACGAGGCGCGCGCCCACGTCGAGCGCGGTCAGATCGGTGACGCGGCCGTCGGCGCAGATCGCGATCTTCGAGGTGCCGCCGCCGACGTCGACGTTCATGACGGTGGCGCGGTCACGGATCGAGCGTGCCGCCGCGCCGGAGCCGTGGGCGGCCATGATCGCCTCCAGGCTGTCGCCCGCCGAGACCGCCACCATCTTGCCGGCCTGCCGCGCGAACAGCTCGCCGATGCGGCGGGCGTTGCGCCGGCGCACGGCCACGCCGGTCAGGATCAGCGCGCCGGTGTCGATCTCGTCGGGATCGACATCGGCCGCGCGGTATTGGCGTTCGATGAAGCGGCCGAGCGCGTCGGCGTCGATCTCCTCCTCGGCGGCATAGGGCGTGAGCAGGATGTCGGACTCGAAGAACGTCTCGCGCGCGCAGACGATATAACGGCTGTCGAGCCGTTCCAGCACGATGCGCGAGAAGACGAGATGCGTGGTCGAGGAGCCGATGTCCACGCCGACGCTTACGACGACGATTTCGTCCTCATCGACCAGCGAGCGCCCGGTGCTGGAGAAGAAAATGCGGCCGCTTTCGGCCTCGCCGTCGCTCATCGTCGTGGCTCCAACACTCCAACGGTGTCATGCCCGCGAAGGCGGGCATCCAGTATCGCGATGGCTCCGCGTGAAGACCGGCCGTGCCGGCGCGTCGAGCGCCGCGGAATAATGGGTCATCCGCCTTCGCGGATGATGACCGCGAAGGCGGAAGCGGAAGGTCACGCGCCCACGAATTTCGGCACCACGGCGCCTTGCTTGTAGAACTCGGCCTCCATTCGGCTCGGCACGCCTTCCGCCTTGAGCTTGGCCTCGTATTCGGCGCTGATGAACGGATCTTCCATCCAGTACGGGATCGCCGTGCCGCCTTCCGGAATGTCCATGGCGGTGTAGTCGGTGTGCTTCTCGCCGGGAGGACCCGGCTCGCGGCCGGGGTTGTGCGGTCCGAACCAGGCGCTCAGCCGCAGGGGGTCCTTCGAGGCCCCGAAGTGCTGGTGGTACCAGCGCGCGCCGCCGGGCGCCGCCGACACCATGCCGACCGGCTCGTAATCGACGCGCTTGACCTTGTCGGCGTGGCCATCCTTCCACGGCGTGACGCCGTAGCGCTCCGGCCAGGTGTAGGTGTAGCCCTTGCCCTTGAGGCAGATCAGCACGGCGGCCGAGGTATGGGCGTGCGCCTTGGAGTAGCGGCCGTTCTCATGCTGGCCGATCCAGAGATAGAAGGTGTTGCCGGTCATGAACGGCTCGACCCGGCGCCAGCCGGGCGAGCGCCGGTTGTCGAGCGGCAGGTCGCAGTTGACCACGTCGGGAATGAAATTGGTGCGCCGCATGGCGAGCCCACGCACCGGGTCCGGCTCGATGTCGTCCTTGTATTTGTAGAAATCGTCCGCGCCGCTGAAGCGCTCGCGGAATTCATACGGGCAATTGAACAGCACTTCCACATTGTTGATCAGGTTGAGAAGGTTGGGCGCGGTGGTGCCGCCCAGCAGCAGCGCCGGCGCGGAGCCGGCATTGACGATGCGATGCCAGGCGTTCACCGGGACCGAGAACAGCGAGCCCTTCTGCCACTCGAAGACGTGGCGCTTGCTGTCGCCTTCGAGCCAGACCTCGGTCGTGCCGCGGCCCTCGACGACGAGATAGACTTCTTCATAGAGATGGCGCTCGGCGTTGAGCGCGCCGGCGCCGGGCACCTCGACGACGTAGCTGCCCCATTTGCCCTCGGTGCCGTGCAGCTGAATGTAGGTGCCCTTTCCGCCCATCCGCTTCCACGGCGCCAGCGGCAGGTTCTGCACCTTGCTCACGCCGATGTCGCGGTAGATCGGAATGCCCTCCGATTCCATGAACAGGTCGTAGGGAGTCTTGGGCCGGCCGAACTCGCCGAAGCCAGCGCGATTGTTGCCGCTCGGCTCGTGCCAATGCGTCCTGCCGGTCAGTTCATGCATGGCGACGCCTCTGATGCTGGCGCGAACCGCGGCCGCAAGTGCTTTGCCGCCAATGCTTTACTGCCAGGCCCCGGGCAAGGCAAGGCGCGCCTTCAGGGCGGCTGCGCAAGGGGCGAAAGGCCACGGGCGGAAGGCCTTTTGGCCCATCAGCCGATCCACTAAGATCGCGCGCATCACCTTACCAGTGCGTCGGAGGACAGTGGATATGAAACGAATTCTGATGGGGACGGCCGCGATCGTGGCGCTGGGCACCGTATCGGCCGCGGCCCAGGATTCCGTGAAGATCGGATTCGTCAGCACCTTCAGCGGACCGACCGCCGTCATCGGCACCGACATGCGCAACTCGTTCGAGCTGGCGCTCGACCACCTCGGCCGCAAGATGGGGGGCAAGCCGGTTGAAGTGATCTACGAGGACGACCAGCAGAAGCCCGAGATCGGGGTCCAGAAGACGCAAAAGCTGATCGAGTCCGACAAGGTCAATTTCGTTTCCGGCTATATCTGGTCGAACGTCTTGCTGGCTTCGATCAAGCCGGTCGTGGACTCCAAGACTTTTCTGATCGGCGCCAATGCCGGCCCTTCGCAGATCGCCGGCGAGCAATGCTCGCCCTATTTCTTCTCGACCTCGTGGCAGAACGACCAGACGCCGCAGGCCATGGGCACCTACATGAACCAGAAGAACGTCAAGACCGTGTTCCTGATGGGTCCCAACTATGCCGCCGGCAAGGACATGCTCACCGGCGTGCGCTCGACCTTCAAGGGCCAGGTCATCGGCGAGGAGCTGACCCGCTGGCCGGACCAGCTCGACTTCTCGACCGAGCTGTCCAAGGTGCGCGCCGCGAAGCCTGACTCGGTGTTCGTGTTCTATCCGGGTGCGGCCGGCGTCCAGTTCCTGACCCAATACGCGCAGTCCGGGCTCAAAGGTCAGATCCCGCTCTACACCGCCTTTACCATCGACGAAACCACCTTGCCGCTGCAAAAAGATCTCGCGCTCGGCGTGCCCGGAGCGCAGGAATGGGTCAACGACCTGCCCAACGCCGCCAACAAGAAGTTCGTGGCGGACTACCGGGCCAAGCACGGCAAGGGCCCCTCGTTCTACGGCGCGCAATCCTATGACGCGGCCAACCTGATCAACAGCGCGGTCAAGGCGGTGAACGGCGATCTCAGCAAGAAGGACGCCATGCGCGCCGAAATGCACAAGGCCAACTACGATTCGGTGCGCGGGCCATACAAGTACGGCAACAACCAGTTCCCGATCCAGAATTTCTATTTGCAGGAAGTGGTGAAAGACGCGAGCGGCAATCTCACGCTCAAGACGATGGCGACCATCGTCAAGGACAGCCAGGACATGTTCCACCAGAAATGTCCGATGAAGTGACGCGCGCCCCGGGCCCGCCGGCGTCCGCAGCGTCGAAGGCGGTGCTCGGGCAGGGATTGCCGGCGACTCCGGATCTGCCGGGGATCGCCGTGCGCTCCATAGCGTGAGGCTGAACCGAAGCGTATCCGCGCGGCGAATTCTCGCAGAATGCTGCTGCTCCTCGAACAGTGCCTGAACGGTCTGCAGTTCGGGCTGCTGTTGTTCCTGCTCGCCGCCGGCCTCACGCTGGTCTTCGGCATCATGGACCTGGTGAACCTCGCCCACGGCTCGCTCTACATGCTGGGGGCGTATTTCGCCGCCACGTTCGCGGTGTGGACCGACAGTTTCGTCGCCGGCGCCGTGCTGGCGCTCGTTGCCACGCTCGTGGTCGGGATGGCGCTCGAGGTAATAGCGCTACGGCGGCTCTACGGCCGCGACCACCTCGATCATGTGCTCGGCACGTTCGGGTTGATCCTCTTCTTCAACGAACTGGTGCGGATGATCTGGGGCCCGGGCGGGTTGAGCCTGCCGCTCCCCACGTGGCTCATCTATCCCACGGAGATCCTGCCGGGGTTCTTCTATCCAACCTACCGTATCGCAATCATCGTGACGGCGCTGGTGGTCGCGCTGTTCCTCTATGTGCTGGTGATGCGGACCCGGCTCGGCATGCTGATCCGCGCCGGTGCGTCCAATCGCGAGATGATCGCCGCGCTCGGCATCAACATCAACCTGCTCTATACGCTGGTGTTCGGGCTCGGGGCGGCGCTGGCGGGACTGGCCGGACTGATGCAGGCGCCGATTCTGACCGTGCAAATCGGCATGGGCGAGAACATCCTGATTGTCGCCTTCGTGGTCATCATCATCGGAGGCATCGGCTCGATCCGCGGCGCCTTCATCGCTGCCGTGCTGGTCGGGCTGATCGACACCCTCGGCCGCGCCTTCCTGCCCGATCTGCTGCGGCTGATCCTGAGCTCGCGCGGCGCCTCCACGGTGGCGCCCGCCCTCTCCTCGATGATGATCTACCTGCTGATGGCGATCGTGCTGGTGGTTCGGCCGGAGGGCCTGTTTCCGGTGTCGAGCAAATGATCGGACTGCTCACGCCGCGCAGCATCGTGGTCGTCCTGCTCCTGCTTGTGCTCGCCGCCTTGCCGATCTATGCGGCGCTGACGGCAAACGTGTTCCTGGTCACCCTGTTCACGCGTATCATCATTCTCGGCATCGCGGCCACCAGCCTCAACCTGATCCTCGGTTACGGCGGGATGGTGAGCTTCGGGCACGCGGTCTACCTCGGCATCGGCGGCTATGCGGTCGGCATCCTGGCCTTTGAAGGCGCCACCTCCGGGTTCGCCCAATGGCCGCTTGCGATCCTGGTGAGCGCACTGTTCGCGCTAGGCGTCGGGGCGCTTTCGCTACGCACGCGCGGGGTCTACTTCATCATGATCACGCTCGCGTTCGCGCAGCTGGTCTACTACGTCGGCGTGGGGCTCGACCGCTACGGCGCCGACGATGGCCTGACCATCCGCCAGCGCAGCCAGTTCGACGGCCTGGTCAATCTGTCCAACCATACGCAGTTCTACTATCTCTGCTTCGCGCTGCTGCTTGCCACCATCTATGGCACCTGGCGCCTGGTGAACTCGCGCTTCGGCATGGTGCTGCAAGGGGCGCGTTCGAACGAACGGCGCATGCGCGCGATCGGGTTTCCGACCTTTCGCTACCGGCTCACCGCTTTCGTCATCGCCGGAGCGATCTGCGGGCTCGCTGGCGCGCTGCTCGCCAATCACACCGGATTCATCAGCCCGGCGACCATGCACTGGACGCGCTCCGGCGATCTCATCGTCATGGTCGTGCTCGGCGGCATGGCCTCCTCGTTCGGCCCGCTGATCGGCGCGTTCGTGCTGCTGGTGCTGGAGGAGGCCCTGCCGATCCTGATCCGCGCCGCCGCCTCGCCGCTGGTCGGTGACGCCGCGGTTCGCATCGCCGAGTATTGGCAGATCGTGCTCGGCCCGCTGTTCCTGCTGGTCGTGCTGTTTGCGCGCGGCGGCATCGACGGCCTGCTGGCGGGGCTGCGCCGTGACTGAGGCTGCGGGCGACGCGCTGTTGCAGATCGAGGGACTGACCAAGCGCTTCGGTGGCGTGATCGCCTCCGATGCGATTTCGCTGGACGTGCGCAAGGGCGAGCTGCACGCGATCATCGGCCCGAACGGCGCCGGCAAGACCACCCTTATCGCGCAGCTCGCGGGCGAGATCGCCCCCGACGCCGGGCGCATCCGGGTCGAAGGCCGCGACGTCACCGCGCTGCCAACCTATCGCCGCAGCCAGCTCGGGCTCGCCCGCTCGTTCCAGATCACTTCGCTCTTTCTCGATTTCACCGTTCTCGACAACGTGGCCCTGGCGGTGCAGGCGCATGCCGGACATTCCTTTCGCTTCTGGCGCGACGCGCGCAGCGAAACCGGGCTGCGCGCCCCGGCGCGTGCCGCGCTCACGCGCGTCGGGCTTGCCGATCGCGGCAACGTGCTCGTCTCCAAGCTCAGCCACGGGGAGCACCGACAGCTCGAGATCGCCATGGCGCTGGCCACCGCGCCGCGCATGCTGCTGCTCGACGAGCCGATGGCAGGCATGGGTCCCGACGAGAGCGCGCGCATGGTCAGGACGCTGCGTGAGCTCAAGCGAGAGCTCACCATCCTGTTGATCGAGCACGACATGGAAGCGGTGTTCGCTCTCGCCGACCGCATCACGGTCCTGGTCTACGGCCGCATTATCGCGTCCGGGAGTCCGCAGGCGATCAGGGCAAGCCCCGAGGTGCGGCAGGCCTATCTCGGCGAGCAGGAGCAGCTGCATGGGTGACGCCCTGCTCGAGGTCGCCGAGATCGAGACCTGCTACGGCCTCAGCCAGGTGCTATTCGGCATGTCGCTCGCAATCGCGCCGGGCGAGATGGTCACGCTGATGGGGCGCAACGGGATGGGCAAGACCACGACCGTGCGCTCGATCATGGGGCTCACCGCGGCGATGGCGGGATCGATCCGGTTCGATGGCCGCGAGATCCGCGGATTGCCGGCCTATCAGGTGGCCAAGCTCGGCATCGGACTGGTGCCGGAGGGGCGGCAGGTGTTCCCCAATTTGAGCGCGCGCGAGAACCTCATCGCCACCGCGGCAAACCGCAGTGGCATGGGTGACCCATGGACGCTCGAGAAGGTATGTGCGCTGTTTCCGCGGCTCTCGGAGCGTATCGCCAACATGGCGAACCAGCTCTCCGGCGGCGAGCAGCAGATGCTGGCGATCGGACGCGCGCTGATGACCAATCCGCGCCTGTTGATCCTCGACGAGGCTACCGAGGGGCTGGCACCCCTGATCCGCGCCGAAATCTGGCAGTGCCTCACGCAGCTCAAGGCCGCCGGCCAATCGATCCTGGTGATCGACAAGAATGTCGAGGCGCTGATCCGCATCGCCGATCGCCATTATCTGATCGAGCGCGGCCGGGTGGTGTGGAGCGGCAACTCCCGCGAGCTGGCGGCGGCGTCCGCCGTGCAGCACCGCTATCTCGGGGTCTGACCGCGCGACTGTACGCGCCGACCGCACGCCGGCGCAGCGACAGTGCCGGCGCAGCAACAAATCGTAACTGATTGGTAACCCGCATGGTTTCCAATCCGCCGGCATTGAGGACTTGTCATGGATAGCACCGAGATCAGCCGGGACGGGCCGAAGGCTGCGGCCGCCGCCGAGGCGCCAGCGAGCGCGCCGGACCCCGCCGCAACGCCGCGGATGGCGCTGGCCGGCCTGCATGTGGCCGCGAGCGAAACACCGGCCGAAGACACACCGACGATCACGCTTGCCAGCATCGAGGCTCCCAACCTCACACCGGACCTCGACGACCTCAAGTCCGCCGCGGACGAACAGGCGGACGGCGAGGACGCCGACGCCTCCGCCGACGAGCGTGCTCCAGCGCATGTCAGCCGTTTCACCCTGCTCGCCGCCACGCTGGCGCTGGCGGCGGCGCTCGGCGGCATGGTCGGGGCGCTGGTCGCCTACGGCTTGGCCCGGCCCGGCCCCGCGTCGACCATCACGGCGCCGCGAGCGGATCTGGCGGAACTCCAGACGCTGAAAGAGAACCTGGTGCAGGCGCGGGTCGATCTCGCGGCGTTGAAGGTGGGCATCGAATCCGCCGCCCGCAACTCGGCGGCGCAGTTCACCAGGATGGGCGAGCGCATCGAGCGCATCGAGCGCCTGCAGGGCGAGCCGGCGAACAAGCTCAACAAGGCGATCGACACGCTCGAGCGTCTGTCGCGCGACGCCGCGCAAGCGAAAGAGGTGACCGGCTCGATCGTACCCCCGGGCGGCCCCGGCAGGCCCGAAGGATGGGTCGTGCGCGATGTCCGTCGCGGGACCGCGCTGATCGAGGGGCGCATGGGCGTGATCGAGGTCGAGCAAGGTGATTTCGTACCGGGGCTCGGACGCGTGGACGCGATCCGCAAGCAGGACGGCCGCTGGGTGGTGGTGACCTCCAAAGGCCTGATCATGCCCGCGCGCTGAGCGCGCGCCCCGGCCGATCGTCGCCTGTCAGGCGGCGTCCGCGGGCGCCGCCTGTTTCGTTTGCCGGTGGCGCGAGCGCCCAATCCATGGCACATCTCGTGGTCCGCGCGGGGCGCCGGCGCCCCAGGCGCCGGCTCAACGCGCCGGGCTCAAGTAAAAGGGCTGGCTCCCATGTCCGCTTTGGCTGCGGTTGCTCGAGTGGCCGTGTTGGCTGTGGCGTGCGGGCTGATGCCGTCGCCGCTCGCCGCATTCGAACGCGCGCAAGCGCAAGTGATCAAGCCGGAAATGGTGGAAAACTGCCCCGGGCTCGTGGCCTCGAATGCGCGGCGCGTGCTGCCCGCCGCGTTGCGGGTAGCGCTCAACCCGGACCAGGTGCGGTTCACCTATATCGGCCACTCGACCTTTCTGATCGAGAGCCCCCAGCTCGTGCGCATCGCAACCGACTACAACGACTATGTCCGCCCGCCGGTGCTGCCCGACATTGTCACCATGAACCACGCGCACAGCACCCATTTCACCGACCACCCCGATCCCGGCATCAAGCACGTGCTGCGCGGCTGGGGGCCGAGCCCCGAGCAGCCGGCGCGCCACGATCTCACTTTCAAAGACGTGCGCGTACGCAACGTTCCGACCAACATCCGCGATTGGCGCGGTGGGACCGAGCGGCACGGCAATTCGATCTTCATTTTCGAGATCGCGAACATGTGCATCGCCCATCTCGGGCACCTGCATCACACGCTGAACCAGCAGCAGCTGAACGAGATCGGCCGCGTCGACGTCGTGTTCGTTCCGGTCGATGGCAACATGACGCTCGACCTCGAAGGCATGATCGAAGTCCTGCAGGCGCTCAAGGCGCCGCTGATGATTCCCATGCACTTTTTCAGCACTTATACGCTGCACCGGTTCCTGGAACGGGCGCAGCAGAATTGGCCGGTGGAAATGAGCGAAATCCCCTCGCTCGTGGTGTCAAAGGCAAGCCTACCCGTAGCCCCTAAAGTGCTGGTTCTTCCGGGACATTAGCGGGGGACGCGGGCGCTCGGCGCCCGTTCAAACCACAAACACGCCGAACCACAGCGCCCCGAAGGCCAGCACGATCAGGAGCAGGCTTACGAACAGGACGATCAGCATCGGCCGGTCGAGGAAACCCGCCCGCGCCTCGACCGCCGTTTCAACCGTTTTGCCGGCTTCTTTGCGCATGACGTGCTCCATGTCCGCTTCCGCGCCTTGTGTCCGCTTCCGCGCTTTACAGGTCAACGCGGGGCCGTCGGCGCCGGTTCCCGCCCCTTCCGGTCCGGAGCCCCTTCCGGTCCGGACAAGGCTGCCGGACCGCGCTCGATCCTGTAAATTTGCGCCGATCCGTCGGGGCACGGCGAAACGGAAATCGCGCGATGTTGAGCACCGCGTAGAAACGACCTGATCACCCGCACCGGCGCTGGCACGCCGGCGGGCAGGCTGATGCGGTGCTACTAACGGCGGTGCGGGTCGAGAAGTTGTCGGATAACCGCCGGGCTGAACCGGTGCGGGTGCTGGGCGAAAGTCTCGTGCTGTTCCGCGACCAGCGTGCCCGCTACGGATTGCTGGAGCGCGTCTGCCCGACCGAGGGCTGACAGGCCTATTGGCGCCAGACCGACGAGATGCGCCGCCGGGCCTTGCGCTGGGCCAACGGCCGCTGACGCGCGCTCACACGTCCACGCTGGCGGTGAGCGCGTTCTCCTGGATGAATTCGCGGCGTGGCTCGACGATGTCGCCCATGAGCTTGGTGAAGATATCGTCGGCCTCGTCAATTTCCTTGACGTTGACCTGCAGCAGCGAGCGCGCATTGAGGTCGAGCGTGGTTTCCCAGAGCTGATCCGGGTTCATTTCGCCCAGCCCCTTGTAGCGCTGCAGCGTTACGCCTTTACGCCCGGCATTGGTCACCGCCTCGAACAAACCGACCGGTCCGTGAATGGCGGTGTCCTCGTCCTTGCGGCGCAACGTGGCCGGACGCTGATAGGTCTGCTGCAGCGCGGCGGCATGCTCGTCGAGCTTGCGGGCATCGGCGGAATTGAGCAGCGCGTGGTCGAGGATCGCCATCTCGGTGACGCCGCGCACCGTGCGCTCGAAGCGGAAACCCTCGCCCTCCCGGAACTCGCCCTGCCAGCCGCGCTCGGTCTCCTCCGAGAGCGCGTCGAGCCGCCGCGCAATGTATTTCGCGGCATCCGAAGCCTTCTGCGGATCGCCGAAAATATTTGACGTGAGCACGCCCGCGATCGCCGCCTGTTCGACCACCTGTCGATTGTAACGGCTATGCAGCCCGTGCAGCACGCTGCGGATGCTGCGGGCCTGTTCGACCAGTTCCTTGAGGTCCTGCCCGGCGCGATGCTCGCCGGAGGACAGCCGAAGCACCGCCTCCTCGAGCCCGCCGGCGATGAGATAGTCCTCGAGCGCGCGCTCGTCCTTGAGATACTGCTCCGACCTGCCGCGCGCCACCTTGTAGAGCGGGGGCTGGGCGATGAACAGATGACCGCGATCGATGAGATCGCGCATTTGCCGGTAGAAGAAGGTCAGCAGCAATGTACGGATATGCGAGCCGTCGACGTCGGCGTCCGTCATGATGATGATCTTGTGGTAGCGCAGCTTCTCGGCATTGAACTCGTCGCTGATGCCGGTGCCGAGCGCGGTGATCAGGGTACCGATCTCCTGGCTGGACAGCATCTTGTCCATGCGCGCGCGTTCGACGTTGAGGATCTTGCCACGCAGCGGCAGCACGGCCTGGAACGCGCGGTCGCGGCCTTGCTTGGCCGAGCCGCCGGCGCTGTCGCCCTCCACGATGAACAGTTCGGACTTGGCCGGATCGCGCTCCTGGCAATCGGCGAGCTTGCCGGGAAGCGAGGAAATGTCGAGCGCCCCCTTCCTGCGGGTGAGCTCGCGCGCCTTGCGCGCCGCCTCGCGCGCGGCGGCCGCTTCAACCACCTTGCCGACGATGACCTTGGCTTCGGCCGGGTGCTCCTCGAGCCAGTATTGCAGCGCCTCGTTGACGATGTTCTCGACCACCGGACGCACCTCGGAGGAGACCAGCTTGTCCTTGGTCTGCGAGGAGAACTTCGGATCCGGCACCTTGCAGGAGAGCACCGCCGTTAGCCCCTCGCGGCAGTCGTCGCCGGTCAGCGCCACCTTTTCCTTCTGCGCCAGACCCCCCTTCTCGGCATAGCCCGTCACCTGGCGCGTGAGCGCGCCGCGGAAGCCGGCAAGGTGGGTGCCGCCGTCGCGCTGCGGGATGGTGTTGGTGAAGCAGAGCACGGCCTCGTGGTAGCCGTCGTTCCACCATAAGGCGCACTCGACCGTGACGCCCTCGCGTGTGGCCTTGATCATGATCGGTACGGGAACGAGCGGGGTCTTGTTGCGGTCGATATATTTGACGAAGGCCTCGACGCCGCCCTCGTAGCGCATCTGCTCGCGCTTCTCGACCGGGTGACGCATGTCGGAGAGCACGATCAGCACGCCCGAATTGAGGAACGCGAGCTCGCGCAACCGGTGCTCCAGCGTGGCGAAGTCGAACTCGGTCATGGTGAAAGTCTTGGGGCTCGGCAGAAAGCTCACCTCGGTGCCGCGCTTGCCGTGGGCAGGGCCGACGATCGCCAGCGGAGCTAGCGGCTCGCCGTCGCGGAACTCCATGCGGTGCTCCTTGCCGTCGCGCCAGATGGTGAGCTTGAGCCAGCTCGAGAGCGCGTTCACCACCGAGACGCCGACGCCGTGCAGCCCGCCCGATACCTTGTAGGCGTTCTGGTCGAATTTTCCGCCGGCATGGAGCTGGGTCATGATGACCTCGGCAGCCGACACGCCTTCGCCCTTGTGGATGTCGGTCGGGATGCCGCGGCCGTCGTCGCGCACCGTGCAGGAGCCGTCCGGATTGAGCGTGACCACGACTTCCGTGGCGAAGCCCGCGAGCGCCTCGTCGATGGCGTTGTCGACGACCTCGTACACCATGTGATGCAGGCCCGAACCGTCGTCGGTGTCGCCGATATACATGCCCGGGCGCTTGCGCACCGCGTCGAGGCCCTTGAGGACCTTGATGGAATCGGAATCGTAATCGGACGCAAAGGGCGGAGTCTGGCGTGCGGGTTCAGCCATGGAGAACTTTCAGAATCGAGTTTGAAAACAAGCCCGGAGGGCAGGCTCTGTGTGACACGAAAAGCCGCCGCCGTACAGGGCAATCTGACTACGCCTAATATATTGATTTGTCGAGCAATTTAAAGGCCGAGCGGGCGAAAAAAACAGCCCAGAAATCGCCCCGCAAAAGGCTGGATTCTTAACGTTCACGGCGGCTGCGGCCGGCGGCAGAAAGGCCCACGCGCCGACCCTGTAAGGACGGCTGTGGGAAATTGTGAGACGGCGCGGTGCGCGGCCACCACGAGCTGCTACGCGATCCTGACCACGATATTGCCGAGCATGGTCCCCGCTTCCACCGCCTCGTGCGCGGCGACGATGTCGCCGAGATCGAACGTCTGCGCCACGTTGTGGATGAGCTCGCCGCGCTCGAGCATGCCTGTGATCTCGGCGGTCGCCCGCGCGCGCTCCTGCGGCGGCATCAGGTAGACCAGGAAGAACTTCAGCGTGCTGTTGTTCTGCAGCAGGAACTGGAACGGGATCGAGGCCTCCGGTGCGCCGCTGCCATAAATCACCACCACCGCGTCGGGTGCCAGCACCTTCGGCAGCAGTCGGGCGTTGGCGGCGAGATCGACCTCGATCACGGCGTCGACCCCGCGCTTGGCGGTGGCCGCCATGACGCGCTCGCCGACGTCTTCACGCCGGTAGTCGATCACGTGGTCGGCACCCGCCTGGCGGGCGAGCCCGGCCTTGGCGGGCGAGCTCACCGTGGTGATGACGGTGGCCTTGCGCTTCTTGGCGAGCTGGATGGCGTAGTGCCCGACGGCGCCGGCGCCGCCCGCCACCAGCACGGTCGACCCTTCCCGGGCGCCGCTGAGGTCGACCCCCTGATAGGCGGTATAGGCCGGAATGCCGAGGCAGGCGCCGGCCTCCATGCCGGTGGCGGCGGGAAGCGGCACCGCCTGCTCCGCCGGTAGCACGATCCATTCGGCGGCGGTGCCGAACGGACGCCGCCATTGCCCGTTCCAAACCCAGACGCGCTCGCCCAGGCGCGAGCGGGGCACGCCCTCGCCCACGCGGTCGATCTCGCCGGCGCCGTCGCTGTGCGGGATCACCCGCGGGAATGCGATCTTACGGGTGACGCCGGCGCGGCTCTTGACGTCGGACGGATTGACGCCGGACGCGACGAGGCGCACCCGCACCTCCCCGGGGCCAGGCTGCGGCGTCTCCACCTCCTCCACGCGCAACACGGCGCGGGCGGGCCCATTCGCCTCGTAATAGGCAGCGCGCATGGAATGACCCCTTGAGGCCCCGCAACGGGGGGCGTTCGCGAGAGTCGACGATCTCCATTGAAACCGCAAGCAGCCGAACGCTGCCGGCGCTTTAGTCTAGCGAGCCGGACTCGGACGGTCAGGTTCGTCGCCGCACCTGCCCCGGCAAGACCTTGAACATTTCGGATGTCGCGGCGATGTCGGCGAACGCCGTGGCGTCGGCGCCGGTCATCCAGACCTGCGCCTGAAGCGCCGCCAGCTCGGCGTACAGCGCGCTGCGGCGCTCGGGGTCGAGATGCGCCACCACCTCGTCGAGCAGCAGCACCGGCGCATGGCCCGACATCTCGGCGAGCAGCGCGGCATGCGCCAGCACCAGCCCGATCAGCAGCGCCTTCTGCTCGCCGGTCGACGCGTCGGCGGCGGCGATGCGCTTGCCGGCGTGAACGACGGTGAGATCGCTCAGGTGCGGCCCGTCGAGCGTGCGGCCGGCGGCGGCGTCGCGCGAGCGATTGTCCCTGAGCGTGACCCGGTAGCGATCCTCGATCTCGACCGCGGGAAGCTGCGGCACCAGCGGTTCCATCCAGCCGGTGAGCGCGATCTCCGCGGCGGGAAAGGCGGAGGCCGCCGCGGCGCGGGCCGCGAGCGCGGCCTGCAGCCGCGTGACGGTCTCCACCCGCTGCGCCGTCACCGCCACCGCGAGCTCGGCGGTTTCGTGTTCGACGGCGTCGAGCCAATGCGGATCGGCACGCGGATCCTCCAGCAGCCGGTTGCGCGAGCGCAGCGCGCGCTCGAGCGCATTGACGCGCGTGAGGTGCTCGGCGTCGATCGCGAGCACCAGGCGATCGAGGAAACGCCGGCGCTCGGACGCCGGGCCATTGAACAGCGCGTCCATCGCCGGCACCAGCCAGACCACGCGCAGATGATCGGCAAAGGCGGACGCGGACGCGACCGGCTCGCGATCGATGCGGCACCTGCGCGCGATCACGACATCCTCGCTCGCCGGCGGCTCGATGCCGGTGCCGAGCAACGCGAGCCCGAGGCCGCCCTCGACGTCGGCGGACACCGCCCATGAGCCGTCGCCTTCGGAAAAGGCGACATCCTCGAGCGTGGCCCGCCGCAGTCCGCGGCCGGGGGCGAGAAACGAGATGGCCTCGATCAGATTGGTCTTGCCGGCGCCGTTGGGGCCGGTGAGGACCACGAGCTCCCCGCCGGCCTCGATCTGCGCGCTGCGGTAGCTGCGGAAGTTCGTGAGCGTGAGGCGGCGAATGCGGGCGGAAGGCATAACCAGAGCACGGAAGGACGGACGACCGGCGGCGGAGCAACCGTGCCGGGCGACGCGCAGATCAAGCGTTGCGCCGTCCGGCCTGCGTCGTCGATCCGCGGCTACACCCGCATCGGCATCAGCACGTAAAGCGCGCCCTTGGTCTCGCGGTCCTGGATCAAGGTCGGGGAGCCGGGATCGGCGAGCTTGAGCACGGCGGCTTCGCCCTCGAGCTGGGCCGCGATATCCAGGAGATAGCGGGAATTGAACCCGATATCGAGCGGCTCGGCGCCGTATTCGACCTCGATCTCCTCGGTCGCGCTGCCGGAGTCGGGATTGGTGACCGAAAGCATCAGCTTGCCGTTGCTCAGCGACAGCTTCACCGCGCGCCCGCGCTCACTCGACACGGTAGAGACGCGGTCGACCGCCTGCTCGAACTCCTTCTTGTCGACGGTGAGTTCCTTGTCGTTGGCAAGCGGGATGACGCGGGCATAGTCGGGAAAGGTGCCGTCGATGAGCTTGGACGTGAGCACGGTGTCGGCGATGGTGAAGCGGATCTTGCCTTGCGACAGCTCGACGGTGATCTCGCCCTCGGTGTCCTCGATCAGGCGCTGCACCTCGCCGACGGTCTTGCGCGGAACGATGATGCCCGGCATGCCGCTGGCGCCGGCCGGCAGCGGCAGCTCGCATTGCGCCAGGCGGTGTCCGTCGGTGGCGACCGCCCGCAGGGTCGGCGCCTTGTTGGTGCCGGCGGTATGCAGATAGATGCCGTTGAGATAGTACCGCGTCTCTTCGGTCGAGATCGCAAATTGGGTCTTGTCGATCAGCCGCTTGAGGTCCGCGGCCGCGAGCTTGAACGTATGCGTCATCTCGCCCGCGGCGAGATCGGGGAAGTCGCTCTCCGGCAGCGTCTGCAAGGTGAAGCGGGAGCGCCCGGCGCGGATCGCCAGTACCGCGCGGTCGCCTGAAGCCTCGAGCACCACCTGCGCGCCCTCCGGAAGCTTGCGCACGATGTCGTAGAACATGTGCGCGGGCACCGTGGTCGAGCCGCCGGCGGCGACCTCGGCGGCGGTCGTCTCCGTGACCTCGAGATCGAGGTCGGTGGCTTTGAAGCCGAGCTTCGACTTCTCCGCCCTGATCAGCACGTTGGCCAGAATGGGAATCGTGTTCCGGCGCTCAACCACGCGGTGCACGTGGCTGAGCGACTTCAACAGCGCTGCGCGTTCGACGGTGACTTTCATTGCTTCGATCCGCCCGCTCGCGTGGAACCCCCGAGGGGGTCACGAAGGTGGCGTGGATGCGCGGATTCCGCAAGGCCGACGGGGTCCCGGCCTGCCAGTTACCAACGGATTTGCCGGGGATATCGGCCCTGGATATCGCTGCGCTGTGCGGAACAGAGCGGCCAGGCGCGGGACCGCCGGTCTGCTCCGATACCGCGGCCGGCAGGCGCTCCCCAGCGGCCGACGCTCGTCACTCCTGCAGCTGCCGCTTCAGGATCTCAATCTCCTCGGCGAGCGCGCTATCGGTCGTTACCAGGTTTTCGATCTTGCGCACCGCGTGCAGCACGGTGGTGTGGTCGCGCCCGCCGAAACGGCGCCCGATCTCCGGCAGGGAGCGCAGCGTGAGGGTCTTGGCCAGATACATGGCCACTTGCCGCGGGCGTACGACGTTCGCGGTGCGCCGTGACGACAACAGGTCGGCGCGACTCACATTGTACTGCCGGGCGACTACCCGTTGAATGTCCTCGATCTTGACCCGCTTGGGTTCCTGCGGACGGATCAGGTCGCGCACCTCGCGCTCGGCCATTTCGAGCGTGATGGGCTGACCCGTGAGCTTGCTGTGGGCGAGCAGCCGGTTGAGTGCGCCTTCGAGGTCGCGGCCGTTGTGGGTCACGGTCTGGGCGATGAACGCCAGCACGGGGGCCGGAACGTCGAACCCGGGATGATGCTGCCGGGCCGCGGCCGCGCGGCATTTGAGGATCTCGAGGCGCAACTCCTCGCCGAGCGCCCCCATCTCGACCACCAGCCCGCCCGCGAGCCGCGAACGCACGCGTTCGTCGAGACTCTCGAGATCGGCGGGCGGCCGATCGGCCGCAACCACGACTTGCCTGCCGGCGTCGATGAGGGCGTTCAGCGTATGGCAGAATTCGGCCTGCGTCGATTTGCCTTGGAGGAATTGCAGATCATCGATTACCAGAACGTCGATGGTCCGCAGCGCCTCCTTGAAGGCCAGCGCGTTCTGCGCCCGCAGCGCGGCGACGAAGCCGTACATGAATTTTTCGGCGGTCAGATAAAGCATCTTGCGCTCGGCGGCGGCGTTGCCGGCCCAGGCCAGGGACTGCAGCAGATGGGTCTTGCCGAGCCCGACGCCGGCGTGGACGTAAAGGGGGTTGAACATCACGATCTCGCCGCGCCTGGCCTGGGCAACCTGCTTGGCGGCGGCGTGCGCGAGCGTGTTGGAGCGCCCCACGACGAATGTCTCGAAGGTCAGCCGCGGATCGAGCGGAGAGCCGCCGAGCGCGTCGTGCACGGCCGAAATCGGCCCGACAGCATGACGCAGGTCGGTGCCGTTCATTTTCCCGTGGGTATCGCGTGCGGCTGCCGGCGCGTCCACCGGCTTGAGCTTGGGGGGGAGGGTGCGGATCACCGCGGAGCGCACCGTAAGCTCGATGCGCGAAAAGCCGGGTTGTTCGGCCTGCCAGCAAGCCAGCACCCGCTCGGCATAGTGCGACTGAATCCAACTCTTAAGGAAGCGCGTCGGCACCGACAGCTTGACGGTCTCTCCGTCGCTGCCGTCCAGCTCCATGCGCGCGAACCAGCTTGAGTAGATGTCGTCGCCAACCTCGGCGCGCAGGCGATCCCTCACGCGCGTCCAGCTGTCCTGGTCCATGCTCGTCATGTTGCGTGTCTCTTCTCTCGACCGGCAGAGGAATGGGTGGAACACGCACGAAAGCGATACTTCGAGACGCGCCGATGCCGGGCGCGAAACGACGCGAACGCAGAAAACGAATGAGAACTGAGGCTAGGGAAGGGTGGCTGAGCCCGGCCGATTGGCCGCGCGCGAAAGATGAGGGCTCAATGCGGAGGCGGCGCAGCTCCGCGGACGGCAATGACGAAGTAAAACATAGGGCCGTTCTTCGAGCGCTTGATGGCGCTGATCGAGCAACCACAGGTCCGCCGCGCTGTCGTCATTCTAACCCCCCGGTGTTCATCGCCGCCGTTCTGTTGCGAGGGCTTCAGCGACATCAGATTTCTAGTTTTCAGAACTATTCTGATCTGAGCTTCGCGTCCGGTTGTTGCCAACTGGCGAAAGGTCGAAGCTCGTGTGCATGAATGGTGCGCCTACACCACGTACGAAGTCGCAGAGGAGCACGATCAGGCACGACTCATCCCTCCTCATCTTCGATGAGCTCGAATACGAACCTTTTACTGAGAGCCGCCGGTGGCCCAGCGGCGTTTTTGAAAATAGCACGGCCTCGCCCCCCTGCAACGGGCGCGCAAATGCGCAACTGCGCAAGCACTAAGCCGATCGCGCTCGCCGCGCCGTTGGCGCGCGCTCGAATCGCTGTCATAATATTTTGAATTAACTTACATATTCGAGCGGCGGTCGATGCGCATCAGAGGCCCCAGCGTCGACTCCGGTGAGGTCTGCAACAATACATTGCGGCGAGCCGGGAGCGCGCGAAAATCAAAGTCCTGCGCGCTGCTTTCCAGATAAGCCGTTCTGAAAACAGTTGTTTCTTTGAGAGGAAATAGCGGGTAACCCGCGCGCAGGATCGTCCGCTGGCGGAGCGTCAGCTCGATCACAGATGTGAACGCACACCTTTGCAGTGTATTCCATTATCGCCAAGCATGTGACAGCCCTGCAACAAGGCGCGCCGACCGCGGAGTTATCAAACGAATTCAGGAGCGCAGCAGTTTCGCGGCCGCGCGTCGGACGAGGGAGCCCGTCAGCTGCCGAGCTTGGCGATGCGCAGCGTCAACCGCGACACTTTGCGGCTACCGGCATTGCGGTGCACCACGCCTTTTTGCGCCGAGCGCATGATCACCGGCTCCGCCTCCTTGAGCGCCGCGATCGCGCGTGTGCGATCGCCACTCGCGATCGCTTCCTCGACCTTGCGCATGAGGTTTCGCATTTTCGAGCGCCGGCTGGTGTTGATCTCGGTGCGGCGGGCGATTTTGCGCGTCGCCTTGCGGGCGGAGGTGGTGTTGGCCATGCCTGTGCTCGTTTGGGCGGAGGCTTGCCAGCCGTCCGCTCGATGTCAAAAGGCGAGCGGCGGCGAGTGCCTCGCCGCCACGCGCGCCGCTTATAGTGGCCTCGCCCGGGACCGTCAACGCCGACAGGAGCCGGGCCGCCTGCATCGTCCGGTGGCGGCGAAGCGGGGGCTGAGCGCCCCTTGCAGGAGGATGAGGCGTGGCGCCGATGCTCACCCCGCTTGCGCCCGCCTCGCGGCGCGGCCTGCCGCGGGCGCGCTTTGCGCCCGCACCTCGTCATAGCTCGCCGCGATCGCCACCTGGTCCGGGGCGGAAGACGCGCTCAGCGGCGGCTGCACGCGCGCCCATGCTGGATCGCGGTGGATGTGTGCGATCAGTGCCTTCACGCCCGGCACCAGTTGCTTGCCCTCGCAGAGTTTGCGGATCGAGACCGCTGCGGCGAGCGCGCCGGCGTCGCCCTGATGCCAGGCGCGCGCACAGAGGTCGGCGTTGACGTTCGCGGTGGCGGAGATGCAGCCGGCGAAGGTGCCGCTGCGGGCCTCCATCAGCACGGCTTCGGTCGACGGAAATACCTTGAACTCGGGGGCGATCGCCGCGGTGGCGCGAGCGTAGTCCATGTCGCCGGAGGAATCCTTCAGGCCGACGATGCGCGCGCCAAATTGCTGGACAAGGCGGCGGACCAGATCGACGCGCCACGGCAGTCCGGACTGCGCCGGGAAATGATAGAGGTAGATCGGGATCGGCATTGCAGCCGTTGCCTCCAGAATGGTCGCGACATAAGCCGCCAGCCCGTCGTCGGGCACGCCCTTGTAATAGAACGGCGGCAGCAGCAGCGCGCCGGCAAACCCGAGCTCGGCCGCATGCCGCGTCAGCGCCACCGCGTCGGCGATGGCCGCGGCGCCGGTGCCGACCATGAGCCGATCCAAGGGCAGGCCGGCATCGCGATAGGCGCTCATCACGCGCCGGCGCTGCGCGAGCGAGAACGAGGTGGCCTCGCCGGTGGTGCCGAGCACGTTCAAACCGTCGCACCCGTTGGCGAGCAGAAAGCGGGCCAACGCCGTCGACCGTTCGCAATCGGGCTCCCCCTGCGCGTCGATCGCGGTTGCGATGGCGGCGATCACGCCTTGGAGCTTGCTGGTCATGGGGCTCTCCTGTGCGGCGGATGGATTCGCTACTGGCTTCTGGGTCATCCGCCCACGTTGAACGCCGCGAGCGCCGCCATGTTGACGAGCTGGGCATCATTGGCCGACAGCGACACGATCTGCACCGAGCGGTCGAGTCCGACCAGGATCGGACCGATCACCGTCGCGCCGCCCAGCTCCTGCAGCATCTTGGTCGAGATCGCAGCGGAATGGAATGCCGGCATGATGAGCACGTTGGCCGGTCCCGACAGGCGGCAGAACGGATAGGCTTCGCGCAATTCCATGTTGAGCGCGACATCCGCAGCCATGTCGCCATCATATTCGAAATCGACGCGGCGCTGGTCGAGAATGCGCACCGCGCCCTGCACATGCGCCGCGCGCTCGCCCGGGGGGTGGCCGAACGTCGAGAATGCCAGCAGCGCGATGCGCGGCTCATAGCCGAACCGGCGCGCAACGCCGGCCGCCTCGACCGCGATGTCGGCCAGGCTCTCCGCGCTCGGCATCTCGGTCACCGCGGTGTCGGCGACCAGCACGGTGCGCCCGCGCGCGAGCACAAGCGAGACCCCGATCACGCGGTGGCCGGGCTTGGGATCGATGCAGCGGCGGACGTCCTCGAGCGCCACCGAGAAGTTGCGGGTGACGCCGGTCACCATGGCGTCGGCGTCGCCGAGGGCGACCATGCAGGCGGCGAAATGGTTGCGATCCTGGTTGACCAGGCGCTGCACGTCGCGTTGCAGGAATCCGTGGCGCTGGAGCCGCTCGTACAGGAACGCCGCATAGGCCGCGTTGCGCTGCGACAACCGCGCATTGATGATCTCGATGCCGCCGCCGAGCTCGATGCCGAGACCGCGCGCGCTCTCGCGCACGCGATCCTCGCGGCCCACCAGCAGGGCGGTGCCGAGGCCCTCCTGCACGAAGCTCGCGGCCGCGCGGATCACCTGTTCCTCCTCGCCCTCGGCGAACACCACGCGTTGCGGGCGCCGGCGCAGCCGCTCATAGACCCGCTGCAGCACGCCCGCCACCGGATCGCGGCGCGAACGCAACTGTGCCCGGTAGCCGTCCATGTCGACGATCGGACGCCTGGCGACACCGGTGTCCATGGCAGCCGCGGCCACGGCCGGCGGGATGAACGAGATCAGTCGCGGATCGAACGGCACCGGAATGATGTATTCGGGCCCATATTTCGGGCGCGTGCCGTAAGCGGCGGCGACCTCGTCCGGAACATCCTCGCGCGCGAGATGCGCCAGCGCCCGGGCAGCCGCGATCTTCATCTCCATGTTGATGGCCGTCGCACGCACGTCGAGGGCGCCGCGAAAGATGTAGGGGAAGCCCAGCACGTTGTTGATCTGGTTGGGATAGTCCGAGCGTCCGGTCGCCATGATGGCGTCGCTGCGCACCTGCGCGACCTCCTCGGGAGTAATTTCGGGGTCGGGATTGGCCATGGCGAAGATGATCGGCTGCGGCGCCATCGACTTCACCATCTCCTTGGTCACCGCGCCCTTGACCGAGAGCCCGAAGAGGACGTCGGCGCCTGCCAGCGCCTGCGCCAGCGTGCGGGCCGAAGTTTTCGCGGCATGCGCCGACTTCCATTGGTTCATGCCCTCGGTGCGGCCCTGATAGAGGACGCCCTTGGTGTCGCACAGAAGGATATTGTCGGAGGTGAATCCGATCGCCTTGAGCAGCTCGAGGCAGGCGATGCCGGCGGCGCCGGCGCCGTTGCACACGAGCTTGGTCGATTTGATGTCGCGACCGGTGAGATCGAGCGCATTGATCAGGCCGGCCGCCGCGATGATCGCGGTGCCGTGCTGGTCGTCGTGGAATACCGGGATGTCGAGCAGCTCGCGCAGGCGCTGCTCGATGACGAAGCACTCGGGTGCGCGAATATCCTCGAGGTTGATGCCGCCCCAGCTCTTTCCGAGCAACTTGACGCAGTTCACGATCTCGTCGGGATCTTCCGACGAGACTTCGAGGTCGATCGAGTCGATGTCGGCGAAGCGCTTGAACAGCACCGCCTTGCCTTCCATGACCGGCTTTGCCGCCAGTGCGCCGCGGTTGCCCAGGCCGAGGATGGCCGTGCCATTGGTGATGACGGCGACGAAATTGCCCTTGGTGGTGTAATCGAAGGCGCGGTCCTCGGCCTCGGCGATCGCGAGCACCGGGACGGCGACCCCGGGCGAATAGGCGAGCGACAGGTCGCGCTGGGTTGCCATCGGCTTGGTGGCTACGACTTCGAGCTTGCCGGGCCGGCCCTGGCTGTGGAACAGCAGCGCCTCCTGGTCGGTGAATGTCGGTCGCGCGCCGCGACCATCGTTTTTCGGAGACATCTCAACCCCTTGCTGAAGCCGATCTCAGGCGCTTCGATCCCATGCCCAGCACACGGAATGCCCCGCCCGCGCGCAAGGGGCAAGGGCGCGCCCTCCCCGCGCCATCATGCGGGCGTCGGCATGGCCGCGTCCACAGCGACAGGTTGTCCGAACCGGCGATAATTGAACGGCGGCGGCGGGGAGGGTAATCGATAGATGGGCGACGTATCTTTTCGTGCGTAGAGTGGCCAAGCCATGATTCGCTTCGTACTTCGGTTCTTGGGTCTTGTCTCGCTCGCCCTGGGTTTCCTATTTCTGGTCCATGACGGCACCAAGTCGATCGCCGACCAGACCGTCTATATCAGCAGCGTGGGCTCGACCTGGGAAAACATCCACCAAAGCTCGCTCGCGGCGCTGCAGCCGGCGGTCGAGCGGGCGGCGGGCAGCTGGGTCTGGAATGGCGTCGTCGAGCCTTATTTTCTCAAGCAGCCGATCTCGCTCGTGCTCGCCATCCTTGGTGCCGTGCTGATCCTGCTGGGGCGAAAGAAGAAGCCGCTGATCGGCTATGCGCGCGATTGAAAAAGCGGGGGCTCCGCAGCGCGGCGCGGAGGGGCGGGGGAAGCGGGCATCAGCGTACCGCCTGGCGGCGAAACCGGCTTCTCGCGCCCACGGGATGAGCGCAGCGTCGCGCCCGGAGTTGATGCGGAACGGCCGGTCCGCGCCTATATTTAACCAAGACGAGCAGGGAGACGCCGCCCATGTTCATGTTCAAGAAGAAGCTCGAAATGCCGTCCGCCGCCGAGGCATTGCCCGGCCGTTCCGTGCCGATCCCGACCGCCCGCGAGCACTTCGTGTTACATCGACCGCTCAAGGCTCCCTATCCCGAGGGCCTGGAGACCGCGATGTTCGGGATGGGCTGCTTCTGGGGCGCCGAGCGCAAGTTCTGGGAGCTGGGTGAGGGCATCTACACCACCGCTGTCGGCTACGCCGCCGGCCACACGCCCAATCCGACTTACGAGGAGGTTTGCAGTGGCCGCACCGGCCACAACGAGGTGGTGCTCGTGGTCTACGATCCCAGGAAGGTTTCCTACGAGCGGCTGCTCAAGACCTTCTGGGAGAATCACGATCCGACTCAAGGGATGCGCCAAGGCAACGACGTCGGCACGCAATATCGCTCGGGCATCTATGCGTTCACACCCGCGCAAAAGCAGGCCGCGGAGGCCTCCAAGGCGAGCTACGAGAAGGAGCTCAAGGCGCGGGGCTTCGATGCGATCACCACCGAAATCTCGGATGCGCCGCCGTTCTACTTCGCCGAGGACTATCACCAGCAATACCTGGCGAAGAATCCGATGGGCTATTGCGGCCTGGGCGGCACCGGCGTGAGCTGCCCGGTCGGCATCACGGCGAAATCCACGCAGCCCGCGCAGGCTTGACCCCCAAGGCTCGGACGGGGCGCCCCGGCGTCGCCGCGCCGGGAGCGGCCCGAGCACCTTGTCGGCTCCGCACAGGGGGGGCGCCGAGCCGAAGCCAGGGCGCCGGCGCGGTCTTCTGTTCGCTACTTCCTGAGATGCTTGCGCATGAAGTCGAGGGTGCGCTGCCAGGCGGTCTTGGCGCTCTCGGCGTGGAAGCTTCCGCGCTCGTCGCAGTGGAAGCCGTGCTGCGCCTCGGGATAGACGTGGATTTCGGTGTCGCCGCCGCGCTTCTGCTTGATCATCTCCACGTCGGTCATCGGGATCGATGCGTCTTTCTCGCCGAAATGCATCAAGGTCGGCACCTTCGGCTTCTCGTCGGCGTTCTTGGCAATCTGTCCGCCGTAATAGCAGACCGCGGCCGAGAGCCCTTTGAGCTTGCAGGCCGCGAGGAAGGCGATGGTGCCGCCCATGCAAAAACCGATAATGGCCACCGGGCCGTCCTTCTTGAGCTCGTCGATCGCGGCTTGGGTGTCGCGCAGCATCGCGCCCCAATCCGGATTGGCGACGAACTTGCGCGCGTTGGCGATCTCGTCCGGCGTGTAGCCGCTTTCGAAGTTCTTGGTCTGCCGGTCGAACAGCGCCGGCGCCACCGCGGCGTAGCCTTCAGCCGCCAGCCGGTCGCAGACCGCGCGGATGTGGTGATTGACGCCGAAGATTTCCTGGATGACCACGATGCCGCCTTTGGCGGGACCGGACGGATCGGCACGATAGGCACCCAACTGGAACTTGTCGTCTGACGTCAGCGAGAAGTGCTTACCCAAGAGGACCTCCTGTGAATACAACAGGCCGATGGAACCCATGACCCGGCATCGGACGGCGGAATTTCACGCTTTCGCCGGCACAAAGCAACCGCCGCCCGCGGGCCGTCGCATCGGCCGCCGGAGCGGAGCCGGCCGCACGATGAAGCTGAAACGGTTTCACCGGCGCAGCTCGAATGCTTCGGCCAGCAATTCGTAGGAGCGCCGGCGCGCGGCGTGATCGTAGATCATGGTCGTGACCATGACTTCGTCGGCTTTGGTTGCGGCGATCATTGCGGCGAGCCGCTCGCGCACCTTCGCCTTGGCGCCGACGAACAAGCGCGCGCGGTTGCGCGCGATCAGCCCGCGCTCGACCGGCGAATAGGGATAGGCCGCCGCCTCCTCGGGGCTCGCAAGCGGCAGATATTCGCCTTGTCGCCTGCGCACGAAGTTGAGGTCGATGGTGGAGGCGAGCCGCTCGGCCTCATCATCGCTGTCAGCACAGACCACGGCGCAGGCGAGAATGGCATACGGCGCAGCGCGCGCGGCGGAAGGTCTGAACTGATCGCGATAGCTCAGCAGGGCGGCAGCCGCGTCGTAATCGGCGAAATGATGCGCGAATGCAAAGCCGGCGCCGACGATCGCGGCCAGCTGCGCGCTGTAGCCGCTCGAACCGAGCAGCCAGATCGGCGGCAGTGCGACGTCTTCGGGCATGGCGCGGACCGAGCGGAACGGGTGCGCTTCCGGAAAGGCGCGCGAGTCGAACAGGATCAGCTCCTGGAAGCGCTGCAGGAAATCGTCGTCGTCACCGCCCTCTTGGCGGCGCCGCAGCGCGTAGGAGGTGACGGGATCGGTGCCCGGCGCGCGCCCGAGCCCGAGATCGATGCGACCCGGGAACAGCGCTTCCAGCACCCTGAAGCGTTCGACCACCGTAAGCGGCGCGTGGTTCGGCAGCATGACCCCGCCGGAACCCACACGGATGCGCCCGGTCGCCGCCGCGATCTGGCCGATCATGATCTCGGGCGCGGAGCTCGCGATTGAAGGCAGATTGTGGTGCTCGGCGACCCAGTAGCGGGTGAAGCCGAGGTCGTCGGCGAGGCGGGCGAGATCGAGCGAGTTGCGCAAGGCGGCCGCACCGGACGAGCCGGCGGCGACCGGCGACAGATCGAGGACGGAAAGGGGGACCATCCGGTGAGGCAGCGTTCAGAACGGGAACGGTCGGCGCAGCCGCCAATCCTTTTTCCAGCCCGTAAGCTGCCCGTTGCGGAACTGGAGCGCGAGCGCGGAATCGACGGGGTAGAAGCCGGGAATGCCGGGCGTCCCGTAGGCAAGGTAGATCTCCGATCCGGGCCGGCCGGAGTAGTAGAGCAGCGGCACCCCGAGCGCGAGCTCGGCCTCGGCGGGCGTCATTCCGAACGCCAGCGGGACGGTGTTGGACTGAGTCCCGCAAAAGGCGGCCCAGCATACGCAAAGCGAAGCAACAAACCGTCTCATGCCGCGTCTCGATTTGTTGCCCATGCCAGCCACGCGAAGGCCCACCCCAGTTTTGCTCCGGCCATGCGTGCGGACAAGCCAGCCGCACCGCGCCGCGCCGGCATGCGGTGCCACGAAGATGGAGATTTTGCGGCCGAAGCGGGTGGGGGCCGTGCGCGCGGTGCTGGGCGAAGACGGTGCCGGTGCCGTCGCGCAGGCGGGGGGCTCTCCTCGCGCCGGCGGGCGGTCACTCGGTGGCGGGCAATTTCGCCTGCCGCGCGTTGCTCTCGCGCCACAGCAGGAACAGGCCGGACGCCACCACCACGCCCGAGCCGAGCACGAGCGCTAGGGTCGGAACCTCGCCCCAGATCGCGAAGCCCAGGATGCTCGCCCAAACGAGCGATAGATAGAAGAACGGCGCCACGGCGGAAGCGGGAGCCAAGTGCAGCGCCCGCGTCCACCAGTATTGCCCGACCGCATTGGACACGCCGTTGAACACGATCCAGCCGGCGTCGACCGGCGTGGGCATCGCCCATCCCAAAGGCAGCAGCAGCGCGAACAACCCCGTAAGCAGAGTGAGTTGATAAAGCGTCAGCGTCTCCGCCGATTCGGTCGCCGTCATTCCGCGCACGCCCGCGGTCACCGAGCCGTACAGCACGGCGTTCGCCAGCGCGAACAGCGCACCGATCTGGAACGCCTCCGCGCCCGGATTGGCCACGATCAGCACGCCGCAGAAGCCGACCAGCAGCGCCGCCCAGCGCGCGAGGCCGACAGTCTCCTTGAGCAGCAGCGCCGAGACCAGGGTCGCGAACAGCGGCGAGGAAAAGTTGATGGCGATCGCGCCGGCGAGCGGCATCAGGCTGAATGCGATCAGCAGGAAGGTCTGCGAAAATCCCTGCGACACCGAGCGCAAGACGTGGTGGCGCAGGCGCCGCGTGCGAAATACGCCGAGCCCGGTCTGCGGCAGGATGAACAGCGCGCAGGTCGCGAGTGCAACCGCGGTGCGGGTGAACAGAACCTCGCCAATCGGATAGCTCGCAACCAGCCATTTCGAGGCCGCGCTCGAGGCCGCGAATACGATGGTGGCGCCGATCATGTAGGCAATGCCGAGCGGAACGTGCTCGCGCCGTGGCGCTTGCGCCGGCAGCGTCAGATCCGTGCTCGCCGCTTCGCTCATACCGTCCGCGTCGGGCGCATCGGTGATGGCCGGGCGGCGCGGAAGCGCCTGTGCGCGAGCCTCGCGAACGGCTGCCTTCGAATTTGCCAGGTTTCCGGGAATTGCAGTGATCCGATTCTCCGCCCGGCGCTCGCTCATGAACGGATATGCTTTGCGGGCAGCCGTCCGGCCTCGATCAATAGCTGAGCCCGCTTATGGCACGTCCATGCTGCGGCCGGCATTCCGGCACGGCATGACCGGCCCGCCAATTTGGCCATTGCAATGCGCCGCACGCGCAGGCGCGCCGTTTCGGCCCGCGCTCGCGCCGCCGGCTTGATCGCCCTTGCTGTCGGATGGCGGCGCAGAACCGCCCCGCGCCGACGTTTGGGCCGGAGTCACCGTTGCCGAAGGTGCAACGAGGTCACCAGCTCGTTCGTGCTGTCCACTTCTTCGGCCAGCAGCTTGGCCATCTCTTCCGGGGTGCTGGTGTGAATGAGGGTACCGTTCTCCGTCAGTCGCCGCTGCAGCTCGGGGTCATGCGACGCCTCCACGAACGCGTCGCGCAATTTCTGCACGATCTCGCCCGGTGTTCCGGCCGGTGCGGCCAGGGCGAACCAGCTCGCAACCTTGCTCTCGCCCAATCCTGCTTCCGTCAAAGTCGGCACGTCCGGCATCACGCTCAGGCGGCTGTCTGCATCGACCGCCAGGGCTTTCAGCTTGTGCTCGAGGAAAAAACCCTTCGATACGGTATAGGACGCGAGTGCGAAGTCGACCCGCCCGGTGACGAGGTCGGCCATCATGGGCGCGCCGCCGCGGTAGTGCACGTATTGCATCGGAGTCTTGGTCGCGGCTCCGATCTTGGCGGCGAGCAGGTGGGAGGGAGTTCCGACCCCGGGGGAGCCGAACAGCAGGCCGCCCGGCTTCTGCTTCCCGTATGCCAGCAGCTCCGCCATGCTGTTCGCCGGACTGGTGACCGGCACCGCGACCAGGGCGGCAAGATTGAATAGGAGCGTGATCGGCTGAAAGCCCTTGATCGGGTCGTAGGGCGCCGATTGGACCGCCGGCACCGCCGCGTGCTGCGAGCCGGAGAACACCAGCAGCGTATAGCCGTCCGGCGCCGCGTTCTGGACCGCCGCGGCAGCAACGGCTCCGCCGGCGCCTTGGCGGTTCTCGATCACGATCCGTTGCCCGATGCTGCGCGAAACCACTTCGGCATAGAGCCGCGCTGTCACATCGGTGATACCGCCGGCGGCGAGACCGACCACAACGGTGAGCGGCCGGCTGGGAAACTCCTCTGCACGTGCCGCACTGAAGCCCTGTAAGGCGAGGATTGCCGTCAGGGCAAAGCCTATCGCGCGTTGCCAGACCATTCATCCTCCCCATCGTTCTTCGTTGCATCGGCCCGGCGGCGGCCGGGAAGACCACGCGCCCTACGGCGCCGCGGCCTATAGACTTCGTTGCAAACGCGGCGTGAAGTCTACCGGGACTGTGCCGATCGCAACAGGGACGGCGGTGGCGCGTTTTGAAGCACCCGGCATGCGCACGGCTTGCTCGCGTCGCTCACGCCTGGCCGAGGACGATGCCCATGCCGGTGATCCATTCTGGCACGAGGCGATAGTAGCGAAGCTCGGCGGCGACGTTTCCGACCTTGCGTGCGCAGGCTGCCGCCGCCACCCAGGTGCGTACCTCGTGCGCGCCGAAGCCGGCAACCCGGTCGATCTCGGGGTCGCTCATGGCATCGAAGCATTCGTGCGACGGAGCCAGGAACTTCTCCAGGAAGTCGCGGTCCCAGCGCTCGCTCGGCGGCAGACACGGACCTCTGCCCTCGAGAAGCTCGCGGGCGGCCTTGACCACCCAGTTCTCCCTTGCGTCAAGCTCGTCCTGCGTCGGGGTGTGCCGCACAATCAGCCGGCGCGCGATGTCGATCGGGCTTTGATCGAGCCGCGGTGTCGGCGGATCGTGCGAGAGACCGCCCGAGCCCACCACCGTGATCCGCAGGCCGGTGTGCGCCAGGCACTCGCCCACGGCCTCGCCGAACGCGCGCACCCGCCGGAACGACGGCCGCGGATCGGCGGCGCAATTCACGAAGATCGGCAGCACGTCGTAGCGGGCGAGCGCGCCGGTAAGCTTGAGCAGCGGGATGGTGATGCCATGATCCACCTTCATGCAATGCGAGATCGCGACGTCGAAGTCGCGCGCCTGCAATTGCCGCACGCAAGCGAGCGCCAGCTCGCGCGGCACCCGCAATGGCCCGCCTTCCAAATGCCAATCCTTGGTCGCTTCGGCCGCGGTGCCGATGCAGAAGGCCGGCATCAATTCATAGAAGAAGCCGTTGAAGTGATCGGGACCGAAAACCACCACAAGCTCGGGATTGAAGGCGTGCAGGGCGGCCGCGCACGCGTCGAGCTCGCGAAAGAACTGCGCGTGCACCTCGGCTTCGCTCTCCTCGATGTCGGTCGTCATCAGCGGGCTGTGCGAACAGCAGATGAGCTGGACGGACATGGTCGTCTCCGGACTACACGCGAGTTTCATTCAAGGTGCTCGGCACGAACATCTCCTCGACCGCGAGGGGGCGCACGGCGAGTCCTTGTTCATAAGAATAGCGCGCCATCAGCTCGAGCGTCCTGCGGTTCTGCTCCACACCGTAGCTCCAGAAGTCGTCGCCCATGAGCTCGCGGGTGGCGTCGAATTCCGCCGTCAACCAGGGCAGGCCGATCTTGAGCGCAGTGAGCTCGCTCAATTCGGCGTCGGCCAGGCGCTTGGCCTGCGCGAACGCCTTGTAGAGGCTTGCCGGCAGCCAGGGGTGCCTCTCCGCGACGTCCCGGCGCACGCCGACGGCATGCATGATCGGGAAAATGCCGGTTAGGCGGAAGTAGTCGCGCTCGGCCGCGCGATAGTCCGGAAACAGCCGCCGGACCGGAGAGCGGCTCGCGGCCAAGCACGACGGAGCCCGCGCCGAGATCACGGCGTCGAGCTCGCCTTCCGCCAACAGTTGCGACAGCGTCTTGTCGCCCGCGGACACCAGCGGAAAGCCGGCCGGCAGATTGAGCGGAAATTTGTCGCGCCGGCCGGGAGTCTCGAGACCGCCCTGCACCCAGTTGATATCGGCCGCCGCCACGCCGAACTCGTCCTGCAACAAGCCGCGCACCCACAGCGCCGCCGACATCTGATATTCGGGCACCCCGACGCGCCTGCTCTTGAGATCGGGGAGTGATTGGATGCCGCGGTCGCCGCGGATGTAGATGGCGGAATGGCGAAACATCCGCGACAAGAACGCCGGGATTGCCAGATAGGGTGCGACGCCGCGCGACAGCGCGATCAGGTAGGGGCTGAAACCGATTTCGGCGACGTCGAATTCGTGATGGAAGAACGCCCGCTCCAGGATCTCCTCGACCGGCATCGTGAGATAGTTGATGTCGCAACCCTCGGCGCGAACGCGGCCGTCGGCCAGCGCTCGGACGCGATCGTAGTCCCAGGTCGCGATCGTGATCGCTAGCCGGCTCATGGCGCGCCGAATGCGTCGAGCGGTCGCCCGCACCGGGTCATTCGCCCCTCTCCAGCGCTCGACCTGAGCCCCGTCGCAAAACGCCGCTCAGTCGTACCCCGACATGCGCAGCGGAACGACCTGGCCGCCGTCGACGTCGATCGCCGTTCCGTGCAGCCAGCGCCCGCGCGGCGAGACGACGAACCGCACCAGCTCGGCAACATCCTCGGTCGTACCAAATCGGATGATATCGAGCTCGCGGCGATGATGCTCGATCGCCGCCGCTTCGTCGAGACCGGTCTTTCGCATGATGAGCGCCAAGCGGTGACGGAAGCGATCGGTGTCGACGGACCCGGGATTGATCGCGTTGATCTGGATGCCGTCGCGCTTGCCGAGATCGGCGAGCGCCTTCATGAAGGCAATGCTGGCCCCGATCACCGAGGATCCGATTGTGTAGTCGGCAACCGGTGCTCGCGCGCCTATGCCGGCGATGAAGACGACCGAGCCGGCGGCCGCCTTCAGCCGCGGCCAAGCCAGCCGGCATAGCCGGACATGCGCGAACAATTTCAGATTGAAGCCGTCGCTCCAGTCCTGGTCGGTCAACTGGAAGAAATCGCCGCGCTTCACGGCGCCGGCATTGTTGATCAACATATCCAAGCGCCCGAATTCGGCGGCCAGCGCCTCGATCAGGCGAGCCGGCTCCTCGCCGGCGGTGAGGTCCGCGACGTGCACCGCCACCTTGCGACCAAGCGCGCGCACATCGCCGGCCACGCCCGCGAGCGCTTTGGTGTCGCGGGCGGTCAGCATCAGGTCGCATCCGGCCGCTGCCAGCTTGCGCGCGATGCCGGCGCCGATCCCGCGGCTGGCGCCCGTGATCAACGCGACCCTGCCACCAAGCTCGAGGTCCATGCTGTCGCCGCCCGCCGCAATGTGCGCAGGCATGGCGCGGATCGATCGTCGAACCGCTGCCGCCTTACGGCACGTTAGATCGAAAGCGCGAACGCTTCCATCAGGCCGCGGCGGCCGGCGGCGGTGACGGTGAGGGCGCGGCTGTCGCGCACGCGCTCGATCCACTGCAGCTCGAAGCAGCGGCTCGCCAGGGCCGCGCCGACGGCGCCGCCGATATGCGGCCGCCGTTCGGTCCAATCCACGCACGGGCGACAGAACACGCGGCGCTTCGCGCGCGCATTGGAAAGGTCGACGCCCAGTTGCGCGAGGAAGTCCGCGCCCGCGGGCGTCACCTCGCCGGCCTCATCGCCAAGGATGACGAATTCGCGCTCGATCAGCCGCTCGGCTAAGCCGACGCCGAGCACGCCGGCGATGTGGTCATAGCAGGTACGGGCGTGCCGCAGCTTTTCGTCCAGCTTCGATTGCGGCTGAAAGCGTGGCGGCCCGGTCAAGGCCACGTTCATGATGCTCTCGAGCATTTGCCCGACATGCGGGCCCGCCAGCTGGTAGTAGCGATGACGGCCCTGCTTCATCAACGCGAGCAGCCGCGCCGCCAGCAGCTTGCCCAGGTGACCGCTCGTCGTCTGCGGCGATACCCCGGCCGCGAATGCGAGCTCGGTCGCGGTGAGCGCGCGTCCGTCGAGCAATGCGCACAGGATATTCGCGCGCGCGGGGTCTCCGACCAGCGCGGCAACCTCCGCCATCTGCGGTGCATTCGACATAAGCGTCAATATGCGGCCGGCGGCGCGCCATTGCCACACTCGATAGTTCGTCCGCGGCCGAAGCAAATCGCGCCGACGCCGATATCCGCGCGGCTTTGCTGGCGGCGCGGGCGCTGCAGGCCTGGGGCGATCAATTCCCGGTTCGGGCGGCGAGCAACAAAGGAGGCGGGCGCGGTGACCGAAGCGTCAGCGATCGCCCGCGGCGGCGTACCGGGTGCTGCGATCCGTCGATCGCATCAGGCTCTTGACGGCGTCGGGCAACTCTCCGGCGGCGAGCCTGCCGGGCGGACTGTCAAGCCGATCGACCACCGCCAGGCGGGTGATTTCGCCTCTGAGGAAGGCGTGTAGGAACTCGGGATAGTTGCTGAAGGACACGCATCCGTTCGACTGCCCGTTCGGTCCCAGCATGTAGGTATGCGCCAGGATGCCGGCGCGGCCGTACATCCGGTCGCCATCGACCGGATTGAGGCGGATGGCGCGGACGCCATGAAACAGCTGCTCGCGCAGAGTGAGCTTGTAGACATTCGGCGGCGTTGCGCCGCGCATCCGCACGTTCACATAGTGCGGATTGTCCATCAGATTGCCAAAGCCGGAATGAGCCTCGAGCCGCCGCCCGCTCGGCAGGTACACCGTGCGTGCGCTGATGTCATAGATCGCGGTCCTGCCGTCGTCCTCGATCTGCGGGAGCTCCCTGTGCGCTTGCACCGGACGCGGGCGCGGCTTCGCAACGATCGATTTGGGCGGCGCATCTTCTTGCAGGGTCGCCGCCTCGTCTTGCAGGCTCGCCACCTCCGGGGCCGGCGGGAATCGCAGGCTGTTGGCAAGCTCCCGCATAGCCACCTGCAAGCTCTCGTCGAAGGACGACGGACAATCATCGGCCGCGCCGAACCGCTTGTCGAAGGCGGCGGAACGCTCGTTCAACGCGCCGAAACGCTCGTCCAGCGACGCCGTCGACGATACGCTGGGACATGCCGAGGCGGACGTGTCATTCGGCATGCTCCAGGCCTCGGCCGGGGCATCGGACCGGATCTGCGGTTCCAGGCTGGCCACGCGCACGCGACCGAGCGCGACACCCGCTCCGAGCGGCGCGCGCAGCCGGAAGATGTCGGGATGGATGGTCCCGAAAACGGAGATAGCCGGACGAAGCGATCCGGCATCGGCCGGACCTGCCTGCGTTCCTGGCAATTTAAGGATGAACCCCAGCACCACCGCGGCGATTCCAACCGGAATCGTACGGCCCCCCAAGTGAACCAATACACCCCCCACTCCTACCCACGTCGCCGCCGGCAAGGCATCCAGTGGCAACGTGCGTCCCCCGACGCGGGCGCAAGAAAGCCTGCCGATTGCGGCAAAAATCGTGCGGAGCGATCCCGGGACGGGCCAGCAATTGCTCGCTCCCCGCGGGCCCCTGACGAGGCGGTGCTCGCCGCAGGGTTAAGGCGACCTGAATTGCGAGCCCGGCGCCGGAATCCGCGCCGGCCGCGGCCCCATTGCGGGCGGTGGTCGAGAGCCTATGATTGCGCCAAGCCAGCCAGTCCCAGGGAGGTCGAACGTGAACAAAGGCACTTTCGGTCGCCGCGACGTTCTCGAGCTGATCGCCGCCACCGGGGCGACCGGTCTCGCAGCCGCGCGCGCGTTCTGGCCGGGCGCCGCCCATGCCGGCAGTGCGGGCGCCTATGATCCGGCCGCCCATTTCGATCTGGCCGTGAGCGAAGTCGAGCTGCGGCGCAACAGCGCCGGCCGCATGCTGATGGCCCGCATCTACCAGCCGCAGGGGAGCGGACCGTTCCCCACGGTGCTCGATCTGCACGGCGGCGCCTGGAACCGAAAAGACCGCTTCGCCGAGGAGCCGATGGATCGCGCGCTGGCGTCGAGCGGGCTATTGGTCGTCGCGGTCGACCTGACGGTCGCGCCGGAAGCGCCTTATCCGGCCTGCGTGCAGGATGCCAACTATGCCGTGCGCTGGCTCAAGGTGAATGCCGCAAGGTGGAACGGCGACGCCTCCAAGATCGGCGTCTATGGCTCCTCCAGCGGCGGGCACGTCGCGGAGCTCCTGGCAATGCGTCCGCACGACCCGCGCTACGCTGCAATTGCGCTTCCCGCCGCGCCCAATGTGGACGCCACCGTCGCCTACGTGGCGATGCGCTCGCCAGTCAGCAACACCTATGCGCGCTATGAGAACGCGCAGCAGCGCCACAACGAAGGCATGATCAAGAACAACAAGGTGTTCTTCAATCCCTGGGAGACGATCCACGAAGGCAACCCGCAGGAGATTCTCGAGCGCGAGGAAAAGGTGACGCTGGTGCCGTTCCTCATCATGCAAGGCGCGCTCGACGACAACGTGTTGCCGCAGGCGCAGGAGAAATTCGCCAACAGCTACCGCGCTGCCGGCGGCGACTGCGACTATCGCCTGTTCGAGAACTCCGTGCACGAGTGGGTGGCGAAGCCGGGCCCGCAGACCGACAAGGCGGTCGCGACCGTGAAGGCATTCATCGCGCGCCAGCTCAAGGCTTGATCGCTCCCGGCGTTCAGCTGCGGTACCCGCCAACGCCAGCGACACGGCGCGCGAATTGCCCGCCGGCGGCCGGCGGCTGGCGCGCCCGACAAGATTCGAACTTGTGACCTCTGCCTTCGGAGAACTGTGGATCATTCGACAAAGCCCCTACTTTCGCGGTTTTCAGCTTCAAACTGCGCTGGAACGGAACGAAAACATCATACGATTACGCGGACATTGTGCGGACGCTTGCCGATGTTTTTGGCGGCCTCCCGCTGATAGTCTGGATGGTGGTGGCCATAGACGCGAAGAAGCGTCTCGACGCTAGTAGAAAGGAATCCGGCCGCCTGCCACGGATCGGTACCGGCCTGCATGAGCCATGTTGCCGCCGTGTGTTTGAGCGTATGTGGCGATACGCCCGCGATCCCGGCGCGCTTGCATGCAGCGGCAAACCCTTTCTTAACGTCGCCAATGCGCTCGCCGTCGATATGCAAAACGTAGCCTAGCTCGGTCCCGCGCCTCCTCGCTCGACTAAGGTGTGGTAGGAGCCGCGGCGGGATCGGAAGGATGCCCCGCTTCTTGTTGGTGCGGCGACGGCCGGAGAGCTCGAAGTTGATAGTCCGTGCTTCGAAATTCACTTGCGGCCAGCGAAGCGACAAAATCGCCTCCTTCCGTCTTCCTGTGTAGAGCCCAATCAGAATGAACAGGGGCAAGTAGAGCCTTGCTTGCGGTGTCCGCGCCGCCCGAATTACACAAGCGGCTTCATTCCGGGTTAGCCAGCGGTCGCGCGGCTCCGGGCGCGGAGGTAACTCAATCGCCACCGGGCGGGTAAGTCGACCACTCCTGTGCGCGAAGTTGATTGCCGCCCGCAACACTCCCAATTCCCGCCGCGCGGTGCCAGCGGAACGCCGCCGCTTCTCGACGTAGCGCCCGCATGTCTGGGGCGTCACGTCAGCCACGCTGTTCCCCTCAAAAAAGTCGGTGAGCGCGAGCACGGCATACGCGATCCGCTCAGCAGCGACGACTTTCGGGCTACGCTCTTGCAGGTAATCGTTCAGCACATCAGTCACGAGGATCGCAGCGGGTTCACTCGGCCCACTGCGCCGTCCTCTGCGCTGCAGCCATTCCGCGAAGACGACTTCAGCTTCTTCGCGGTTTGCCGTGCCAGTGCTGCGCTCGCGGCTGCGGCCGTGCTCGGTCCAGGTGATGTAGAATCCTCCACGCTTCGTGAGCCAGCGCAATCGCGGTCCCTGATTTCGTCTTGGCATGGCTTGACCTTTCTCGCATCGAGAAAGCGCGCGAACGCGCCGGATGGAATGTGAACACGGCAGCCGATCATGACGTGCTCAAGCTGCCGGGTCTGAATGAGATGGCGGACTTGGCGGTCGGAAAGACCAACACGCGCGGCGAGCTGCTTTGGCGTTTCCAGCCGATCGTCTAGTTCAGGTGACTTCGGATCGATCATCGCACAAGAGGAAACGCGGTAATTTCACTTTCTAATAAGGACGCCAACCGCAGTATCGTCTTCAAAGTTGGATGAAGCCGTTCCCAATGAAGGCCTCCTCACAGGCCAGCGTTTGGATTCTCGCCATTGAACGGTAAGGGAAGCGTTTTGTCGAAACGCGGTTTTACTCTGTCTAACTTCGCAATAAAATCATCATAATCGTTACTTAGCAGCATGGCCGTAATTACGGATGCCAAATGTTCGCGAAGCTTTGGATGACCGAAATCTTCGGTTAGTCTACGATGCAAGTGATGCTTGTGGCGGCCATCAGGAGCACGCGGTGTGGCGTTCTTCAGCTCCTCAACAATGTTCGGGGCCAATCGACTATATATGATGTCGTTGGTTAAAT
>DATBKV010000310.1:0-2736 GCA_036555745.1 Xanthobacteraceae bacterium
GCGGCGTCCCAGGCGTTGGGCAGCACGAGGATCCCGGGCCCTTTGTGCAACGAGCGCAGCTTCTCCGCCTTGTCCGCCATAGCCGCCAAGTATAGCGAAGTGATCGGCGCAGCTCACAAGCTCGCCAACTCACCAGCTCGCTCGCCACCACTGGGGACACAGAGGACACAGAGGACACAGAGAAAACGTTATCCTCCTTTCCCCCGTGTCCTCCGTGATCAGATGAAAGGGCCGTCTCTCGCTCGAGGCCGTTAGCATGTGAGTTCCACCACCACATGTTCCGGGCTTGAGAGGAGGACAGCCCCGTGATTGAGCATTACATCGGAGTCGATTTGCACCAAGCGTTTTTCCAGGCCTGCGCAGTGACGAGCGCGGGCGACCGCGTGTGGGAAGAGCGGTTTCCGCGAAACGACGCAGGAGTGTCGGCATTTCGCGCGCGGTGTGGCAGCCAGACGGCCGTCGCGGTCGAGGCAAGTACGCCGACGTGGCACTTTGCCGACGCCATCGTCGATGCCGTGACGGAGTTGCGCGTCGTCGATCCGGTCAAAACCAAACTGAAAGCCGGCTACGCCGCCAAGACGGACCGCCTGGACGCGCGGCGACTCGCGGACGCCCTGCGCCGCGAGAGCGTCGTCGGCATCTACTACCCGCCGCTCTCGATTCGCGAGCTCCGCGAGTTGTGTCGGGGGCGGCATGCCCTGGTCCAGGTCCGCACGGCGATCATCAATCGGCTGCGTGCGGTGCTGTTGCGCCACGGCGTCGTCGACCGCCGCCGGCTCGCTCGGACCATGAGCGATAGCTGGCTCGACCAGATCGCATTGCCGCCCCAGGCGGGCGCCAGTGTGGCGGCGTTGCGACACGTGCTCGGCCTGGTGCGGGCGGAAGTCGCGGCGAAGACGGCGGCGGTGCAGGCGGCCGCCGCGGACGATCCGGTCGCCACCGCGCTCCAACAGGTGCCGGGCATCGGTCCGATCCTCGCGCTGATGATTCGCGCGGAGGTCGGCGCCATCGAGCGCTTTCCGACGCCGGGCCATCTGGCGAGTTATGCCGGCCTGGTGCCGCGCGTCGACGCCAGCGCCGGGCGCGTGCGCTATGGGCGCATCACGCGCCGCGGCTCGCCCTGGCTCCGCTGGGCCTTGATCGAAGCGGCCATCCAGGGCCCGCGCCGTCCCGATCGGATCGGGCGCTGGAGTCGGCGCCTGGCGGTGCGCAAGGGCGCGTTGAAAGCACGCGTCGCCGTCGCGCGGACCTTGTGTGAGGAAATCTTTCGGCACTGGCCGGCGCGTCGGTGACGTCCTCTCCAGAGCGGTGTCGTCGGTCTTCACCATGGCCGCACGCTGGTCGTTCCGTGAATGACGCCCGCTCTGGTCCAAACTGATGCTGAGCTCACGTGCGAGCTCGAATAGATGGCTGAACGAGAACGTCAGATCGCCTGGACATGCGGTGGTGGACCGTACGACCCGGCACACGTCGACTGCCCGCGCGCGAACGGGACGGCTCATAAGCCGTCCGCGCGCGATCAGCCGACGTGTGCCTAGACAACGACGGCCCTTTCATAGATGGTGGAGAGGTTGCGTCAGTACTGTCGCAACCAGCTCTAGGTACGGGCTGAAATCCGGACGCTCCACGTCAGCGGCCGTCAAAGGCGAGGGCCAGGCCCTCCTCGATCTGCTTCGCGGAGCCGGGCCGCGCGACGATGCGGCCGGCGCGATCCAGCACAAAGATCGTCGGCGTTCCATTCACGCCGTACGTTTTGGCGATCGTTCCGTCGAATGCCTTGCCATCGACCAGTTGCGGCCAGGTCATGCCCTTGTCTTTGATGGTGCGATCGGCTCGCCTGACGTTCGAATCCAGCCCGATGCCGACGATCGCCGCCCGCCCCGCGTACTTGGTGTCCAACGCCTTCAGTAGAGGAACCTCCTCCATGCAGGCCGGTCAAGTGCTCGCCCAGAACACCAGGACGACCGCGGTTCCACGCAGCGTATCGCTGCTGATCTGACGACCGGTGCGCGACCGGGCTGAGAAGGCCGGCGCTGGCAGTCCGACGCTCAGGTTGCGGATGTCGTAGAGCACACCGTCGGCGTCCTTCGCGAACATCGAGTCCGGCGCGGCGGCGCGCGCCGATTCCAACGACGTCACGGCTGCCGCGACATCGCCCTGCCGGCGCTGGGCGCGGCCAAGGCCGAGCAGAGCCGCAGCCTTGATCGATGCAACGCTGCTGCCCGCCGCAATCTCTGAAAGCTTCGCGACCACGTACCCGAAGTCCTTGCTCGCGCTTCCCTCGTAATACAGGTAGGCCGCCAGACGCTCCCACGCGAGGTCGTCGACCGAGAGCTCCTCGACGCGCGCGTGCGCCCGATCCCGCAGGTCGGCGCGTATCAGCAACTGAATGGCTTCAGCCGTCGCCAGGGCCGCCGCTTCGGTGCCGCGGTTGGTCTCGCGAAATGCCCAGAGCGTCTCCTGCCATTTCACGGCTGGATGATCCGGCACACCGCTCTTTCCGCCGCCGGCGCGGTAGGCGTCGATGTCCTGTCGCGCGGCGTCGAGCTGTTTCCGGACCTCGGCGACATCCTGCGCCGCGGCGACGCGGACGCCGCCCAGGCCGGTCAGGATCAGAAGAAGCGCGAAACAGACGAGTTGGATCGTTCGGTGCCGCACGTCACACCCTCGCATCATGCTTGACTATTTGACACGGGAGAAGCCGCGACGGTTGGGATTGCCGTGCCGCGTGCCTGT
>DATBKV010000311.1:0-10810 GCA_036555745.1 Xanthobacteraceae bacterium
CAATACTCGATCCGCATCAACGACCAATGGCGCATTTGCTTTCGGTGGCGCGATGGCGGAGCGGAAGACGTCGAAATCGTGGACTATCATTGAGGAGCATCGGCAATGGCCAGGACTAAGAAGCTCGATCCGATCCCTCCGGGCGAAATTCTCGCCGAGGAATTCATGGCCCCGAACGGCATCAGCCAGAACCGGCTTGCGCGCGATCTCGACGTCAATCCGGCCCGCATCAACGACATCGTACATGGACGCTCGGCGATTACGGCCGCGATCGCGCTGCGCCTCGCCAAGTATTTCGGCACCACGCCCGAGCTGTGGATGAGCCTTCAAGCGGATTATGACCTGCGCCGTGCTCGCGCGACGGACTGGCCCAATGTGGAGCGGCGGGTGCGCGTGCTGGCGGCGGAGTGAAGGAGATGCCCCGCGTCGTCGGCATCGATCACCTTGTGCTCAGCGTCGGCGACTTCGCCCGCTCCAAGCGCTTCTACGACAAGCTGCTTCGCTTCCTCGGCTTCAAGCTCAAGCACGAGTATCCCGAGATGGCGGGCTGGAGCAACGGCAAGACCCTGTTCTGGATCGCCGCCGCCGACGCCGAGGGCCGGAAGCACAAGTACCGCAAGGGCGACATCGGCTTCCACCACTATGCCTTCGAGCTGTCGAGCCGCAAGGACGTGGACGCGCTCGGCGCCTTCCTGGAACAGAACGGGATGACCGTGGTCGATCCGCCGGGCGAATATTACGAGCCCGCCTACTACGCGGTCTATTTCACCGACCCCGACGGCATGAAGCTCGAGGGCATGGTGTACAAGCCGCCGCCGAAGAAGAGGCGGGCGGCGAAGCGAAAGAAGAAATAGTGCACGGTAGGCGTCGCCTGTTCTATTGTTGTCCGGGCCGGCAGGCTGCCGATCCGATTTCCCCGCAAACTCGGTGCGCTCCCTCTCCACGCCGGGGAGAGGGTTGGGGGTGAGGGGGGCCGGATTGATCGAGAGACATAGCCGCTCATCCGACCCCCTCCCTATGGGAGAGCGAGGCGAGTCCGCCGCCCTAGCGGCGGCAAGCTCAGCATCCATCCAGCCACCGCTTGAATCCGCGCCCCGGTGGCGCTTCAATCGCGCCAGCGCCCGCACCGTCGGCGGGTCCCAGCACCAGGAGGAAGGTCATGGCCAAGGGTCAGATGCGCAGCAACAAGGAAAAGAAGAAGCCGAAGGCGGAGCACAACAAGAAGAAGAAGGGCGGCGGCCCCACGCTCTCGCCGTTCGCGGTCGCGCAGGGTCAGAGCCAGCCCGGCCAGAACCCGTTCGGCAAGAAGGGGGCGTAATCTTCGCACCGGGCAGAAGCAGCGCTATTCCGGGGGGACGATCGTTTCCGCGGCGGAATGATGCGCATAAGTCTTCCAGGTCGGCCGGTAACCGTCGTCGGCCTGATTGCCCCACGTCGTCCAGCCCTTGCGGGTGCCGCGCGCGAACAGCTCGAGAAACGGCCCGCGGCTGCAGGCCTCGATGAGGTCGTACTGCTGATCGGGCTTGCGCGAATGCTCGCGCTTGCGCGTCGCCAGAAGGTTCACCTGCCGCCGCCCCGGCGCCAGTGTGCGCGCGTTCTTGCCGCGCACGCCGAAGAGTATGAGCTCGGTCACGTTGCGGAAATAGAATCCGACGCCGCGCCCGTCCGAGCCGCCGTCCCTGCGCACCTTGTGCCACACAATGTTGGACTTGTAGGTGAAGTCCCAAGCCTGCATGACCGCGAGGCCATCCGGCAAGAGCGCATTCGGGCACCAGAGATAGAGATGCGCGGTCGGTGCGGCGAGCTGCTCGACCGGAAGGGCCGCGATCTCGCCGAGGGTCATGGTGCCGTAGCGCGCGAGGCGCCGGTGCTCGGGCGCGACCTTCCCGGTCTTGTTGACGAAGCGCCAGGGCGGATCGGCCAGGATGGTGGCGAAGCGGCGATCGCCGAAGAAGCCAGCGAGGTCGCAGTCGATGTCGCGCATGCAAATCCGTCAGCGGGCTGTCGAGACCACTTCCCGATTCGCGGCATTATAGCAGCGGCATCGAGGGCCGGTTTGCAGCGTCAGTCAAAAACCCAAGCGGCTCGGCGTGGCGCTCGTCGAAGGCGGCGGCGGTGAGCGGGCCGCCCAGCACCGCGGCGGTGTCGAGGTTGAGCCGGCGCCGGCGCAGGTCGGGCCGGCCGTCGCGCAGCGGGGTGTGGCCGTGCACGATGAAGCGGCCGAGGTCGACCTCGTCGCATTCGCTCAGGAACGGCTCGCGCATCCACAGCATCACCTCCCCGTCCTGCTGTGCGAGCGGCACCGCCAGGTCGACCCCGGCGTGCACGAAGAAACGCAGCCCGTCGTCGTGGCAGTACGGCAGCGCCGCGAGCCAGGCGAGATGGGCGTCCGCGATGCGGCCGCCGGTCTCGGGATAATTGCGCTGCGTGCTCGCGCCGCTGTTTGCCAGCCACAGCGGCAGGGCGCGGGCGTCGGCGTGCGCCGCGAGCGCGAGCTCTTCATGGTTGCCGCGCAGGCAGACGGTCGCGCCGGGCTGCGCCGCCTGCCGGCGCATCAAGAGCTCGATCACGCCACGGCTGTCGGGGCCGCGGTCGATGTAGTCGCCAAGCAACACATAGCGCGCCGGGCGCCCGCCGGCCTGCGCCTCGCACGCCGCGAGCAGGCGCTCGAGCTTGTCGCGGCAGCCGTGCACGTCGCCGATCGCGAAAGTCAGGGATGACATGGCTCGGTCCCGATCGCCCGCCGCGCGCGGACGCGGCGGCAGCCAATCCTAGAGCGCATCCCGATTGGGCGGAATCGGGATGCGCTCTAGATTTTTTTGATTTTGCGCATGTCCTTATCGGAAAACCGGTCCGCACTTTTCCGGGACATGCGCGATCGTGCATGCAGGAGGAATCGAACAGGGTGCGCGCGCGCCGGCCAGCCGCCGCCAACCGGCGCGCCGGCCGATGGCCGCGCGGCAGCGTAAAGAACCGTTAAGACCTCAGGCGGAACATCGGAAATACCACGCCGCCGATTCGATTTAGCCGCGAAGCCGTCACATTCTCATGCGGCTATCCGGTGTGGATCAGCGCCCGCGAGGCGCCGAACGGGGGTACCAAGCATGACCTTTCTCAAGACGCGTGACTCCGCCGAGCCGGAGCAGACGGCGGAAACCGAAATGGAAGGGGAAATCCGCGAGTTCGTGCGCCGCGACGTCGCGACCGGGTTGCGACGTCAGCCGGAGAGCGATGGCGAGATGGCAGCGGCGAGCAATATCAACGCGCTGCTGCAGCGCGTGGCCGGCACCTCGGTGCAGGAGATCGACAGACTCATCACCGAGCTGCAGACCTTGCGCGACATGCTGCACAGCGAGGCGGCACGGGTGCAGCGCGAGATCGTCGAATATGCCACGCTGAGCCAGGCGGCGCTGCAATCGACGAAGATCATCGCGGAAAGCCTCACGCAGTGGAAGAAGGTGCCGGACGCGCCCAGCCTGCGCGACTGAGCCGCGGCATCGATTGAACGAGTTTGCGCGCCGGCCATGGGCCGGCGCGCGCTTTTTGCTGAGCATCCGCCGCGCCTGAGGCCGAACGGTCCGCGCAGCCAGCGCGCACGCACTCTGCCTTGCCGGTAGCGTGCTCGGCCTCGCCATCGCGGCGCGCGGTTTTGCGACGGTCGCGCCCTGCATGTGGCGCATTGCGCTCGCCGCCTGGCTGATCCGATCTATCTCGGCTTCGCCGCCTTCGCGGGCCGCCGCGCGCGAAAAAAGCCCCGCCAGTTGCAGCCGGCGGGGCCAAGTCGAGGGAGGAAACGCCCAAGAGGGCGGTGGCAGGGGATCTGCCACCATCACCGATCGCTCGGTGATGCCGCCACAATAGAGGGCAACCGGCCGGGCGTGAGTGAACCAGCTCACACTGGCGCGGAACGCGCCGGCCAAGGCGACGCGCTGCGCGTGGCATTGGGGGCACGTCCGGTTCTGGACTGGCGGGCGGCGCCGGGCGCGCCAGACAGGCCTGGGCGCAACCTGCCCCCCGCGGGCTCGAAACGAATATGGCAACGACATCTGGCATCGCGGACTCGAGATGCGCGGGCCGCAACCGCCGCGGGCGGCGACCCCTGTTTCCCCCTGTTATTAACAGGGACCGCGCGACAATCCGATGGCGCGTACGACCTGCGGTAGCAAGAGCCGGGCGAGCTCCAGTCCCGGTCAGACCTTGATCTTTTCGTCCTCGGCGACGCGCTTCACCGCCGGCCGCGCGAGCATGCGGTCCTTGAACGCGGTGTAGTTCTTGAGCTCGCCCATCGGCAGCTCGCGGCGCACGCCCCAGGTGTAGAACACGAAGCCGTAGGGATCGAGCACCGAGTACTTGTCGCCGAACCATTCCCGGCCCGCGAGCTTGCCGTCGATGTCCTTGAGATAGCCGTGGAAGGTCTTCAGCCCGGTTTCCTTGAGCGTGGGATAGGCGGCGGGATCGCTGGCGTAGCGCTCGGGGCGGCCGACATGGGCGTGGGCGGGATGCACGCTCGCGGCGAAGAAGCCGATCAGCGAAAGCGCCTTGGCCTCGGCGAGCGGATCGCTCGGCCACAGTCCGAAGCGCTTGCCGAGATAGGGCAGGATCGCGGTGTTCTCGGCCAGCGGCTCGCCGTTGTCGAGCCGCAGCGCCGGCACGCGGCCGAGCGGATTGATCTTGAGATAGGTGTCGGTACGTTGCTCGCCCTTGGCGAGGTCGACCTGCTGCGGCTGATACTTCTCGCCACTCTCTTCCAGCACGATGTGGGCCGCCATCGAGCACGCACCCGGAGCGTAGTACAACGTCAACATTCGACCGTCCTCCTGAATGTCCTCACGACCTTTGGCCATGCCCGGCGGCACACACGCTTACGGGCCTTCGCAATGATAAGCCGGCGCGGCGATCGAGGCCAGCACGACCGACGAGCGCGCTGGCATGCGGTGGCCGCCCGCTATCGGTGCGAAGAGCGAGCGCGCGGGATGCGCTCACTCCAGCAATGCGGGGAGTCGCTCGCGCAGGATACGCTCGGCGTCTTTGGCGACGCGCGCGACGACGTCCGCCGCCGATGGAATGTCATGGATCAAGCCTGCATCCTGCCCCATCGACAGCACCGCTTCCTCGGTGTCGCCGCGCTTGCGCGCGGCTTGCACGCCGGCAATCGCCTCGGCGCGCTGCCGGCGCAAGGCCCATTCGCGCCCTGCCCAGCGCTCGATGAAGCGGTTGCGGCGCGAGCGCGACATCGCGCCCGGCCAGACGATGCCGGCCGCGATGTCGGGAATTTCGGAGAGCAGCGTGTCGTGGCCGTCGCTGTCCACGATCGCCTGCTTGAAATTGGGATGCAGCGGCGACTCGCGGGTGGCGAGGAAGCGCGTACCGAGCAGGACGCCGTCGGCGCCGAGCGAGAGCGCCGCGGCGAGGCCGCGCCCGTCGGCGAAGCCGCCGGCCGCCAGCACCGGCCGCGGCGCGACCGCGTCGACCACCATGGGAACGAGCGCCATCGAGGCTTGCCAGCCGACATGGCCGCCGCCCTCGGTGCCCTGCGCGATGATGACGTCGGCGCCGCCCTCTGCCGCCCGCACCGCCTCGGGCACCCCGCCGGCCATGAACGTGACCTTGCAGCCGGCATCATGGGCGCGAGCGATGAATGCTTGCGGGTCCTGCTCGGGCCGCGGCCAGGCGAACGCGATCACCGCCGGACGCTGGGCCAGGGCGGCGGCGAAGCTGTCCTCGTCGATGTCGAACAGCAGAAAGTTCAGCGCGAAAGGCCTGTTGGTGCGCTCCCGGATCGCCGCCGTCCCGGCGCGTATCTGCTCGGCGCGCATGTAGTGGCAGCCCATCGCCCCGAGCCCGCCCGCGCCCGACACCGCGGCCACCAGGTCGGGAGAGTAGATCGATCCCATGCCGCCGAGCGCAATGGGGTGCTCGATCTCGAGCAAGTCGCAAACTGGTGTGTGGATCATGCCGTCCTCGATCGATGCAGGATTAGAAAATGTCTCGAGCGAAATCGCTTGCGATGTGACGCGCAACTGCGCCAAAGACAGTCGATCTTACCCACAAAGTTTTCGTGAGACGTGCCGGCTCGCGGCCGATTCGTGTGGCCGGCGGGCGGGTTCACGCAGACTACGGCAGCAGCTTGTAGCGCGGGATCATGGCCACGACCATGCGGCTGCGCGGATCGACCACCACGATGCGGTCGTCGAACTTCACGAATTTGTGGCCGCGCACCCGCGGAATCGCCCGCGTCACGCCGGGAGGCAGATCCTGCAGCGGCACGCCCTGCGGCAGCGCTTCGGCGACCGCGGGCGGCGGCGCATCGGCCACCGGCGCATCGGCGAGGCGCATCACGCCCTCGTAGATGCGCCCGCGCTGCTCGTCGCTCAAGGCGAGCTCCCCCGCCGCATGTGGCTCGCCCACGCTGCCGGTGGTCTCGTCCATGGCCGAAGCGTCCGTGCCTCCGCTGCCGCGGTCGCGGGTCGGCGCCGCGGCGGCGGCAAAGCCAATGCCCGCGAGCAGGGTGATCGTCAGCATGCCACGCCGCGATAAGGGCTGCATCGCCATCCTCTGAAGCTCCGCTCCAAAGGCTAGAGAGCGGCCCCCTCCCGGGCGCTTAACGCACGAGGCGGGCTTTGCGTTTCATTCCGAGGTGTTGCGCGAAGTCCTCAACGCGCGGCCCCCGCGTTTTTGCGTGCCACCAGCGTTTTCAATAGATTAGCCATGCCGCCGCCGTTAACCAATCACACAATCACCAAGGACTGTTAGGTGCTCGGAGTGCTGCTCGCCGCGCTGTCCGCGGCCACCTTCGCCTTCAACAATGCCAGCGCGCGGCGCGGCGTATTGACGGGATCGGTGGCGCAGGCGCTCGCGATCACCGTGCCGATCGGCGTGCCAATGTTCCTCCTGGCGGCGGTGGCGAGCGGAGCGCTCGTCGCCTGGTCGCGCCTGTCCGGCGAAGCGGTGGCGCTGCTGGCGCTCGCGGGCGTGCTGCACTTCGTGGCGGGCCGCTACAGCAATTTCCGCGCCGCGCAGGCGATCGGCGCCAACCTGTCGGGCCCGGTGATCCAGCTCAGCCTCGCGGTGACGCTCGCGCTCGCAGTGCTGGTGCTCAAGGAGCCGCTCACCCCGCTGCGTATCCTGGGCATCGCGCTGCTGGCGCTGGCGCCCGCGCTCATGCGCAATGCCGCGCCCACCCGGATCGGCCCGCCGCCGCTCGATCCGGCGCTGCCGAAATTCCAGCCGCGCTACGGCGAGGGCTACGCGTTCTCGCTGGTTGCGGCGCTGCTCTACGGCGTCAGCCCGCTGCTGATCCGCCTGGCGCTGATCGGTGGCGGCCTCGACACCGGCATCGTCGGCGGCCTGATCTCCTACACCGCCGCCACCGCCGCGATCGCGCTGTTGCTGCTATGGCCCGGCAATCTGCGCCACGCGCTCGCGGTGGGGCCGGAGGCGCTGAAGTGGTTCAGCTATTCCGGCGTGTCGGTCAGCATCGCGCAGATGTTCATCTACATGGCCTACGCGGTAGCGCCGGTGTCGGTGGTCACGCCGGTGCTGCAGCTGCATTTCGCGCTGCGGCTGATGTTTGCGCGGCTGCTCAATCCACACCACGAGATCTTCGGCGGTAGGATGGTGCTCGCGACCGCGCTGTCGGTGCTCGGGGCGCTCGCGCTGTCGCTCGACGTCGAGCACTTGCTCGCGCTGGTGCCGCTGCCGCCCGCGCTCGCCGCGGCCGCGCGCTGGCATTGGCCGCAATAGCAGGAATGTGATCAGCGATCCGCTGGCGCCTAACGGCGAAGGCGCCAATGTGGCGGCGGCGGTCAACAAAATGCCAAGGCGATCGTGTTGGCTGCGACGCAGCGGTTGTCACGACGGTATCCGATGATTGGAAAGGAAACCATGCATCGCAATGGAATGCTGAGCGCGTTCGCAGTGGCGATGGCGGCGCTGCTGCTCGCGGGCGCGGCGCGCGGACAGGAGTCGGAAAATTCAGAGCGCGCGGCCGAGCCATCGGCGGATGCGCCGCTCGACCTCTCGACGCCGGAGCCGGATGAGGCGCAGCCGAAAACATTGCATCCGCTCGCCGACGCTCCGGCCGCGCTGGATTGGAGCAGCAGGGTCGGTATCGACTATCGCAAGCCTTCGATTCCGGCGGCGAATTTTCAGCCGGCACCGGTGAGTGCTGGCGCCGTTCCCGAGCAGTCGACCGGCGTCGGCTGGGCAAAGGTAACCGCGCCCGGACTCGGCCTGCCGCTCGGTTGGGACCAGACCGCGGTCGAGACGCGGGTCGACCCCTCGCAGGAGCAAGGAGAGGTCCGCACCACACTGAGCCGCTCCGTGCCGGTCGGCGACGACCTCTCGCTGACGCTGCAGAACGGGGTTTCGGTGACGCGCACCCTGCCGAGCACGGCGGGGGCAAATCAGGGCTGGGGCAGCAGCCAGGCACTGCGCTTCAATGTGCTGCCGACCGACACCAGCGTCTCCGTCGGCGCCAATTTCTCCAGTACGGATGACAAGTGGCGGCCGACGCTGAGCGCGGAGCAGAAGCTATTCGGCGGGCCTTTCAGCGTCACCGGCTCGGTCAGCGAAACCGCCTCCGGCGAGACCGCGAAAAGCCTGAGCGCGGGCTTCAAGCGCCAGTGGTGATGGCGGGGGCGCGCGGCCCTGCTCGGCGGTTTCGTTATTGCGTACGACGCCCTTCCCCGACCCCTAGTCCTGCGGACTCGTGGAAGACGCCCACCACGGCTCGGGTCGTCGGCGATACCAGCAGCACCCGATTGTCCGCCACCGCGTAGCCATAGTCCTTGGTCTGCGGCACGCGCCGCACCACCTCGTCCGGCATCGGGCGCAGCTCGACCGAAGGCGGCAGCTCGACCGCGACATCGGCGTTGAAGGCCGCACCGGAGGGCTGTCCCTTGAGCGCGTCGTAGATGGCGCGGCGCTGGTCGTCGGTGAGCGTCTTGAAGCTATAGGCGAGGATCGGCAGCTTGTCGTCGGCATCATTCTTTGCCGAGAATTTTGCCGGGACGGTATCGCTGTTCGCCGGCGCTCCCGGAACCGCGAGGGCACCGTTGACGAACGCTCCGCCGGGCGACGGCGGCTGCCCGCTCGCCTGCGAGCCCGGTTCGTTCTTTTTGTCCGCCTGGCTGGGCGGGCTCGCTTGCGCCTTCTCCGGCTGCGCGCCCTGTGCATTGGCTGGAGGCGGCGATTGCTGCGCGACCGCCAGACTCACGGCGCCGCCCAGGGCGAGCGCGAGCGCGGCCCCGCGCAAGAAACAGAATTGCATGGCAGGCTCCTCTTAGCTGTCGCGCAGGCTGGACGCGCGCTCGTCCTGCGCCGGCTCGCACCGCGAGCGCTCCGGCGTGGATAACGCCGAACGCCGCGGCGGCGTTCCGGAGTCGCACGGTCGCCGGCCACGGGTTCGTTGGTAGCGCCGCGGCGAGGCCCGTCGCCGGCCGACGCAGCCTCACCGGCGGGCGCGGAATTTTTGGCTGCGCGGTTGGGCCGATGCCGGTAGAATGGCAATGCCGGAGAGGGACATCGAATGATTCTCGCGCCACTTGCCGTGGCGGCGCTCGTGATTGGCGTCGCCACCGAACCCGAGCTCCAGCCCAGGCTCGCACCCAGCCTGTCCACGCAGCAGAAGACCGCGGCGATGCAGCCGCTGATGCGTTCCGCGACCGAATGCATCGCGCGCGCGGTGAGTCGCGATCCGCGCCTCGGTCAGCGCAACGCCGATCTCGGCGACCTGATCGTCGACTCGATGCCGCGCTGCAAGGCGCCGGTGCGGGCGATGATCGAGGCCTACGACCGCTATTTCGGCAACGGCGAGGGCGAGGCCTTCTTCATGGGACCGTATCTCGATATTCTGCCGGGCGCCGTGACCCGGTGGGTCCGCGACGCGGTGAAATAAACATCCGGCATCGGCACGCAAAAAGAATGGCCCCGCACCCGGGGGCCATTCTCTCGCGTGCTGGCGGCCTCAGTCGCAGCGCCGCTCGGTCCGCGTCACTCGCACGCCGTGGTGCCACTCCTTCACCGTGACGGAGCGGCAGTCGTGGCGCGCGCGGCCTTCCGACTCGATGACGACGCCGCGATGACGGGGATGGTCAATCACGACGCCCGAGCGAGGATGCCCGCCGATCTCGACGTCGACCTGTGCCAGCCGGGTCGGGTCGGCTGTTGCGGTACCCGCGAGCAACGGCGCGGCCGTCAAGGCGGCAACCGTCGCGATTGCAAACACGCTGGATTTCATGTCGGCCTCTCTGGTTGTTCGACCCGAAGCCAACAAAGAAGCGAGCGAAATGTTCCAGGGCGCAGATACGCGCGCTGCAGTGCACGCTCAAGCCGGATGCGCCGCCAATGCCGGCTTGAGCGCGAGCGACAGCGGCAGCGTGAGCAGCACGACCGCGGCGAGCACGATCAAGGCGCTCGACACGCCCAACGCATCACCGGCCACACCGTAAATCGCCGGCGCAATCGCGCCCGCGCCGATGGTGCCGGTGTAGAACACGCTGAAGGCATGCGCGCGGCGCGCGGGCGCGACCAGGGTCGGGACCGAACCGTAGAGCACGGACGAGGTGCCGTTGAGCGCGACGCCGACGAGCGGCAGCAGCAGCAGCACCGCCGCGAGCGAAAGCGCCGGCAGCGCCACGATCGCCAGCGCGGTGAACCCCTCCGTTAGCCACACCGTCGCGATGGCTCCCAGGCGCGCGCCGAGGAAGGCGCACACCAGCTTGCCGGCGGCGCCGCCGGCGAACACCAGCGTCAGCGCAAGCCCGACGGTCGGCAAGCCTGCGCCCTTGGCCGTGAGCACGAACGGCAG
>DATBKV010000312.1:0-6191 GCA_036555745.1 Xanthobacteraceae bacterium
GGCCTTGCGCAGCGCGGCGCGCACGGCGTCCTTGTCCTCGATCTTGCCGTTGACGTCGCGCACGGCGGAATCGATGAGATTGATGGCGTCGTAGCCCAGCGCCGCGAAGGTGGCGGGCAGGCGGTGGTACTTGGCGGTGAAGGCCGCGACGAACTTCTTGTTGGCGGCATTGTCGAGGTCGGCCGTCCAGTTCGTACCCATGATCACGCCGACGGCGGCATCTCCCTGCGCCGGGAAGGTGAGGGGGTTGGCGACCGGATCCTCGGTGTAGAACGGAAGCTGGTGCTGCAGGCCGGCCTGCGCGTACTGCTTCACGAAGGCGATGCCGCCGGCGCCGACGAGGAAGGCGAACACCGCGTCGGGCTTCTCGGCGCGGATGCGAGCGATCTCCGGGGCGAAGTCGAGCTGGGTGAGCGGCGTGTAGACCGGGCCGATCGCCTTGCCCTTGAAATAGCGCATGGCGGCGCCGACGTGCTCGTAGCCGGCCTGATAGTCGGCGCCGAGGAAGAACGCGCTCTTGACGCCCTTGTCGCTCATGTATTTGCCGACTGCGGCCGGCCAGTCGTCGTTGGAGAACGAGACGAAGAATCCGTTCGGGCTGCATTCCTTGCCGGCGAATTGCAGCGGCCCCGCCAGCGCGCCGACCGCGAAGATGCCGGCGTCCACGAACGACTTGAACACCGGGATCAGCGTATTGGAGGCCCCGAGACCGGTCACGAAGTCGACCTTGGCCTCATCGATAAGTTTGGAGGCGCCCTGCACCGCCTCCGCCGGGTTGGACTTGTCGTCGACCACCGTATACTTGACCGGCAAGCCGCCGAGCTTGTTGCCGAGTTCTTCGAGCGCGAGGTCGATGCCGCGCTTGGTCTCCGTTCCGGCGGGCGAGATCGGGCCGCTGAGCTGGGTGAGATTGCCGAGCTTGACCTGATCAGCGGCCTGCGTCGCCGCGGAGAGGGCGAGCAGCATCGTGCACGCCAGAGCACCTCGTCGCATGGTCGTATCCTCCCGTTCAAGCTTGTTGTGACGTTTGGCGTCGCGCCCTTCGTGTTTAACCTAACATCCGCCGCAGCTGCAGTCTAAACCCCGCTAGAGACCAACCACGCGGCGGATGGCCTCATATTCGCTGCCGAGCGCGCGCGAGTCGCCGCTCCAGCGCACGCGTCCACGCTCGAGCACGTAGTGGCGGTCGGCCAGCCGCGCGAGCACCTTGAGATTCTTGTCGACCAGCAGGATCGATTGACCGCCGCGCTTGAGCTTGCGCAGCACCTTCCAGATCTCGGAGCGGATGATTGGGGCGAGCCCTTCGGTTGCCTCGTCGAGGATCAGCAGCTCCGGGTTGGTCATCAGGGCGCGGGCGATCGCCAGCATCTGCTGCTCGCCGCCCGAGAGCTGCCCGCCCATCTGCTGGCGGCGCTCGCCGATCCAGGGAAACAGCTCGAGCACGGCCCCTGTGGTCCAGCGCGGACTGCGGCGCGGTCCGCTGCTCGCGGTGGCGGTGAGGTTCTCCCACACCGTGAGGCTCGGAAAGATGCAGCGCCCCTCCGGCACCAGGCCGAGTCCGAGTTGGGCGATGCGGAACGACGAGAGCCCGCGCAGCTCCCGTCCTTCGAAGCCGATGCGTCCGCCCTGCGGCGGCGTCATCCCCATGATCGAGCGGATGGTGGTGGTCTTGCCCATGCCGTTGCGCCCGAGCAGCGTCACCACCTCGCCCCGGCGCACCTCGAGATCGACCCCGAACAGGACCTGGCTTTGGCCGTAGCTGGTCTTGAGGCCTTCAACCGTCAGCATCGAGGTCATCGTCCTCTTCGCCGAGATAGGCCACACGCACGCCGGGGTGGTTCCTGATCTCGTCGGCGCTGCCGGACGCCACGATGCGGCCGCCCACCAGCACCGAGATGCGGTCGGCGAGCGAGAACACCACGTCCATGTCGTGCTCGATCAGCAGGATCGTGTACTGTCCCTTGAGACTCGCCAAAAGCTTCGACATCGCGCGCGATTCCTCGATGCCGAGGCCGGCCATCGGCTCGTCCAGCAGCAGCATCCGCGGACGCGTTGCGAGCGCCATCCCGAGCTCGAGCTGGCGGTGCTGGCCGTGCGACATGCGCGAGGCGGCGACATTTCCGACGCGGCCGAGGCCGACGTCGGCGAGCAGGCTGCGCGCGGGTGCGCGCAGCCGCGCGATCCGTTCCGCCGGCTGCCAGAAACGGAAGCTGTGCGGCTCGGTCGCCTGCACCGCGAGTGCGACGTTCCCCTCGGCGCTGAGGCTCGCGAAAATGCTGGTGATCTGGAACGATCGCGCCAGGCCCAGGCGCGCGCGCCGGGCGGTCGAGAGGGCGGTGATGTCGCGTCCGCCAAAGACGATGCGCCCCGCGTCCGGCTTGAGCTCGCCGGTCAACTGTCCGACCAGCGTGGTCTTGCCCGCGCCGTTGGGCCCGATCAGCGCGTGGGTCTCGCCCTTGCGGACGGCGAGCGTCACGTCGTCGGTGGCGCGCAGCGCCCCGAACGCCTTGCTCAAGTGATCGATCTCGAGCAGGAACTCGCTCACCGGCTCGCTCCCGGCTCGGCATCGGCGATCGGGTCCGCCGACTGGTCGTAGTCGAGCTTGGGCGAGCCGTTCGCCTCCTCGATGCCAACCCCGCGCAGCAGCATTCCCCAGATGCCGTCCTTGACCAGCAGCACCCGCGCCACCAGCAGCGGCCCGAAGAACAGCATCCAGTGCTCGGTGTAGTCGGACAGCACGTCGCGAAAGGCCAGAAAGAACGCGGCGCCGATGACCGGCCCGATCAGGGAATTGGCCGAGCCGAGAATGACCATCGCGAGCAATTCGCCCGAGAGCTGCCAGCTCATCGTGGCCGGGCTGACGAACTTGGCGTGGTTGGCCATGAGCGCACCGGCCAATCCGGCGATGCCGCCGGCAATGACGAAGATGACGAGCTTGTACGGATAGGGCGGGAAGCCGATGGCGGCGACGCGGCGCTCGTTGTCGCGAATGCCGCGGATCACCCGGCCGAATTGCGAGCGCACGATCCGGTGCGCGAACAGCGCGACGAGCACCAGCAGTGCGAGCACGACGTAATAGAACGTGGTGTGATCGGTGAGCGCGAGCGGGCCGAGATGGTCGCGCTGCGGCACGGTGAAGCCGTCATCGCCGCCCCAGTTGCGCAGGCTCTGCGCGAAGTAATAGGCCATCTGCGCGAACGCCAGCGTCACCATGATGAATTGGAAGCCGCGCGTGCGCAGCGAGAGCGCTCCGATCGCACCTGCCGCGAGCATCGAAACCAGGATGGCGCACGGCCAGACCACGAAGGCTTCGGTGACGCCGTAGACCGTCAGCATCCCAGCCGCATAGGCGCCGACCCCGAACAGCGCGGCCTGTCCGAAGGTGATCAGCCCGCTATAGCCGAGCAAGAGGTCGACGCTGAGCGCGGCCATGCCGTAGATCGCGATCTGCGTGGCAAAACGGACGTAATAGATGCCGAAGTAGGGCGGCAGCGCGATTGCGAGCGCGAGCAGAACGACGAGCAGCGCGCCGCGTCGTGCAGGCAGCGTCATGCTCAACCCCGATGCGCCGCGAACAGGCCGGTACGGCTGAACAGCAGCACCACCGCCATCAGCACGTAGACCGCCATTCCGACCAGCGCCGAGGTGGCGTTGGTCTGGATGGCAAGCGGAATGAGCACGCGGCTCAGGGTGTCGAAGATTCCGACCATCAGCGCTCCCACCAGCGCGCCGCGCACCGAGCCGATGCCGCCGATCACGACCACCACCAGCGCGAGGATGAGGATGGGATCGCCGGCGCCGGGCTCGACCGAGAGCAGCGGCCCCATCATGATCCCGGCGAGCGCCGCCAGCATCGCGCTGAGCGCGAAGATCAGGGTGTAGAGTAGATTGATGTTGATCCCGAGCGCGGCGACGATCTCGCGGTTGTCGCTGCCGGCGCGGATGAGTGCGCCGATGCGCGTACGCGTGATTAGGAGGTAGAGCAGGAGCCCGGCGACGATGGCAACGGCGGTGATGACCAGACGGTACAGCGGGTAGGCGCTGCCCGGCATGATCTCGACCGAGCCGGTGAGCAGCGGCGGAATGCTGAGCGGGATCGGCTCGCGCCCCCAGATCACGGTGACGGCTTCGTTGAAAAACAGCGTCAGCCCGAACGTCGCCAGCACTTGGTCGAGCGGTCCGCGCCGGTAGAGCGGTCGCAGCACGATGATCTCGAGCACGACCGCCACCGCGGCCGCGCCGACAAAGGCCAGCGGAATGGCGAGCGCATAGGATTGCGTCCAGGCGAGCGCGGCCATCAGGAAATAGCCGCCGAGCATGAACAGCGAGCCGTGCGCGAGATTGATGACGCGCATGATGCCGAATACCAGCGTCACGCCGACGGCCATCAAGAACAGCATCAGGCCGAATTGCACGCCGTTGAAGAGCTGCTCGACCAGGAGCGCAAGCGTCATGACGGCCCAATGTTTACGGCAGCAAATACGGGAGGCAGCCCCGCGCGACCGGCGCGGCCGCGCGGCATGATAGGCGTGGCGCGCGCAAACTCGCAACATCGCCTGGGGCGGCGCGCGCGGCGGGATGGCGGCATCTCAGCGCGCGCTTTTGCCCGCCCTGCGGCGCTGCGGCTTGCTCTTGGATGATGGCCTGCGCGCAGGCGCGGCGCTGCGGCGCGCCTTCGCCGGCGCGCGCTGCGCTGCGCTGCGAGGCGCGTTCGGCATCTCGCCGCTCTTCCTGAGCCGCTCCGTCCAATACTCCCACGCGCGCCCCATTGGGCGCGGCTGCAGCTGGTGCGGGCCCGACCGTTCGGCCTCGCCCCGGCTCAAGGGACCGATCTTGCCGAGCGCCATCGCGCGCAGCTGGATCTCGGCATTGGCATGCGAATACACCGTGCGGAACACCAGCTCGCGCAAGGTGGTGCCCACCAGTGTGGCGCCGTGGCGGCGCATCAGCACCATCCAGTGCGCGCCCAGCGCCTTGGCCAGCGAGCGGCCCTCCTCGGGCTTGACCACCAGCATGTGGGTGTCGCCGAAATCGTCCCGGCTATCCCAGAACGGCGCCGCGGTGCCGAGCACCGCACCCATGTGAAAGACCGGCACCAGCTCGATCCCGGTGATGCAGAACGGCAGCACCGCGGGCGAGTGGTGATGGCACACCGCGTTCACGTCGGGCCGGGCCTGGTAGATGCAGCCGTGGATCACGCGCTCGCCGTAGAGCGTCACGCCCGCCGCCGACAGCGGCTCCGAGTCGAGCGTGAACTCGTAGATATCCTCCGGCTCGATCAGCTCGGGGCTGCGCGAGCGCGCGAGCAGATAGCGATTGCGGTGGTGCGGATGGCGCATGCTGACATGGCCGAAGCCGTCGAGCACGCCTTCGTGCGCGATGATGCGGTTGGCGAGCGCAAGCTCATAGCGGGCGTCGGCGAGGCGGTCGGGCATGGCGATCCTTTCCTGGTGCGGTCGTGCAAAGCGCGCGGCGTTTTTCTTGGCCGGCAAGTTGGTCCATATTCGATTCTATAAGCCACAAGCCTGGACAGGAACAATCGACATGGATTTCGAGCTGCCCGAGGAATTGAAGCTGCTCAAGAACACGGTCAGAACGTTCGTCGACCGCGAGCTGATCCCAATCGAGATGCATGCGATGGATGGTCCCGCGCTGAGGCCCGAAATTCGCGCCGATCTCGAGCGCAAGGCCAAGGACCTCGGGCTGTGGCTGCTCGACGTGCCCACGGAATACGGCGGCCAAGGGCTGAGCTTGCTCGGCATGGTGGTGGTGTGGGAAGAAGTCTCGCGCACCATCGCGCTGCCGCCGCGCGGACCCGGCGTGTTCGGTCCCGACGTGCGGCCGATCCTGTTCACGCTCACGCCGGCGCAGAAGGAGAAGTATCTGTTCCCGGTGCTGCGTGGCGAGAAGACCACCGCCTTCGCGCAGTCCGAGCCCGATGCCGGCTCCGATCCCGGCGCCATGCGTACCACCGCCGTGCGCCAGGGCGACCACTACGTCATCAACGGCTACAAGCGCTGGATCACCAAGGCGAACGACGCCGACTTTCTGCAGCTCGTTGCCGCCACCGACCGCTCCAAGGGCAGCCGCGGCGGCTTGAGCATGTTTTTGGTCGATACCGCGACGCCCGGGGTCAAGATCGTGCGGCGCACGCCCACCATGATGAGCGACATGCCGTGCGAGATCGCGTT
>DATBKV010000313.1:0-6495 GCA_036555745.1 Xanthobacteraceae bacterium
GTTGTCCTGTACATGGTGAAGTATCTGCTCGATCCCGCGCGGGTCGAGGGGGTCGTCGGCTTCGGCACGGTCAAGGCCGCGCTCGAGCTCGTGTTCGGAAAGCTCGACCCGCAGCCGTTGGCCTCGCAGCTGTTCGGCTTCTACACCGGCCTGGCTTATTTCATGCCTGTCGTCGGCGGCCTCATCGCCGATCGCCTGATCGGGCAGCGCCGCACCGTCGTTATCGGCGGGGTGCTGATGGCGATGGGCCATTTCATGATGACCTTCGAGTCGCTGTTCCTGTTCGCGCTGCTGTTCCTGATTCTCGGCATCGGCGCATTCAAGCCCAACATCTCGACCCAGGTCGGCGCGCTCTACGCGCCGACGGACGACCGGCGCGATCGCGCCTATTCGATCTTCTATCTCGGCATCAATATCGGAGCGTTTCTTGCACCGCTCATTTGCGGCGCGCTCGCTGTGCGCTACGGATGGCACTATGGCTTCGCCGCCGCCGGCATCGGAATGCTGGTGAGCCTCGGCATCTATCTCGGCGGCCGGCGCACGCTGCCGCCCGACACGGTGCCGCGGGAGAAGCCGGCCGCATGGACGCGGCAGCCGCTCGCGGCCGGCGAGCGCCGCGCCGTCGCGAGCCTGATCGCCATCTCCGCCGTGGCGGTCCTGTTCTGGGCCGCCTACGACCAGCAGGGCAACACCACGCTGCTCTGGGCCGAGGATTTCACCGACCGGTCGGTCGAGCTTGCGTTCTGGCGCGGCGAAATTCCGTCGCCTTGGTTCCTCGCCCTCAACCCGCTCATGATCTTCCTGTTCACCCCGCTGCTCGTCCGCATCTGGGCGCAGCAGGGTCGCCGCGGGGTCGAGCCTCGACCCGTCACCAAGATGGCGTTCGGCTGTCTTTGCGTCGCGCTCGCCAACCTGCTGATGGCGACGGCGGCATGGAATGCGACCGGCAAGGCGAGCGCGCTATGGCTCGTCGGCTACTTCGGCCTCGCCACCATCGGCGAGCTTCACGTCGCTCCGATCGGCCTGGCATTGATCTCGAAGCAAGCCCCCGTCGGCATGCTCTCGCTGATGATGGGGGTGTGGTTCGCGGCCACGCTGCCCGCCGACATCCTCGCAGGTTTCCTCGGCGGGTTCTGGACCGGCATGGCGAAGCCGAGCTTCTTCGTGATGATTGCGCTGATCGTCGGGCTCGCCAGCGCGGTGCTCTGGCTCGCAAGCCTCCTGCTCCGGAACCGGTAGCCGGTCGTCCCACCGTGCCGCGTGACGATCGCGCGCCCCGGGCGCCGCAGCCGGCGCTGTTGCGCGCACAATGCCGGCGCACGAGATCAGTGGGTCCAGGGATCGCGCCGGTTGTAGGCGAAATTGTCGGCGTAGGACATCCCGTGCCGCACCGGCGGCTCGAACGGGAGAACCTCGTAGGGGATGCCGTTGCGCTCGCAGTACGCGATCGCCTCCTCGGCGGTATCGAAGCGCAGCTGCACCTGCTGGCGCATGTCGCCCGAGCTCGTCCAGCCCATCAGCGGCTCGATCTCGCGCGGCTCTTCGGGCTCGTAATCGAGCACCCAGTCCTTGGTCTTGGCGGTGCCCGACTGCATCGCGGTCCTGGCGGGCTTGTAGATGCGTGCGGTCATCGCCTGCGTTCGCTCGAAGGGTCGGCATGGTCGGGGCAGCAGGATTTGAACCTGCGACCTGGAGTACCCAAAACTCCCGCGCTACCAGGCTGCGCTATGCCCCGGCGCCGCCGCCGGCCTCGATACACGGTTCGGTTTGGGCCAGCAAGCCGCGCGCACTCCGTACTAGATTAGCGCGCGTTGAAGATGGCGTGCGCCACCCGGTCGCCGGGGGCGATGCCGAGCTTTTTCGCGGTGCCGGCGACCACCTCGAGCACCGCGCGCACCGGACCGCCCGACGGCACGAGCGCCTCCGACAGCGGCACCGTGTTTTCGGCGATGCGCAGGATGCGGCCATCCCCCCGAATGAAGATCATGTCGAGCGGAATGTAGGTGTTCTTCATCCAGAAGGTGGTCGGCTGCTCCTGGTGGAAGTCGAACAGCATGCCCTGCCCTTCCGGCAGCTCGCGGCGAAACATCAGCCCCCTCGCCTGCTCCTCCGGCGTGGAGGCGAGCTCCACCGCGAACACGTGCACGCCGTTCTTGCTGGCGATCTCGAGCGGCTGCAGCGTGGGCGCCGCCGCGCCGCCGGAAGTGGCGGCGAGCGGCAGGGTGAGCGCAAGGAGCGTGGCGAAAACGACGAGCAGGCAGCGACGCATGGGCATTGGCCTCGATTGAAGAGCCTCCATCATAGCAAACTTGGGCTTGGATGCGGGGGCGTGCCGAGCGCTGCGACACGGCCGATGCGCCGCGCTCGCCAGTGGCGCAACGCGCGGCCCGGAGGTATCGGCCAGCGCTCAGTGCGAGGCCGGACCGAGAGGTGCGCCTTCCGGTCGCACCTCGGTCGCCATCAAGCCTTTCGGTCCGGGCCCGAAGCGCACGAGCACGTATTGGCCCGGGCGCAGTTCGGTCAGGCCGAAACGCCGGAGCGTCTCCATGTGCACGAAAATGTCGGGCGTCCCCTCGCCGCGGGTGAGGAACCCGAAGCCGCGCAGCCGGTTGAACCACTTCACCTGCGCCCGCTCGAGCGCGCTCGTCGCCGACACCGTCACGTGGGTGCGCGGCGGCGGCATCTGCGCGGGGTGCACTGCGGTCGAGTCGTCCATGGAGACGACGCGAAACGCCTGCAGGCCGCGCGGACGCTGCAATGCTTCCACCACGACGCGCGCGCCTTCGTAGGCGACCTGGAAGCCGTCACGCCGCAGGCACGTCACGTGCAGGAGGATGTCGGGCATCCCGTTATCGGGAACGATGAAGCCGTAGCCCTTGGCGACGTCGAACCATTTGATGACGCCGGTCAACTCGATGACGCTCGCAGCCTCGTCACCGATCTCGGCGCCGGCACCGCGGGCGATGTCCAAACCGCCGCCTGGCCCCTTGGGTCCAATTCCGTCCGACGTCATGACGCCCCAACGCCGCCGCTCAGTCCAGGCGCTTCTTGCGTGCGCTTCGAATCTTGGCCGCTGCCGAAGATAGCATTCGGCTGCAAACGGGAAAGGCCAAAATGCATTCACGCGCTAAAAGAGGTGGAAGGCTGTGCACATCTTCGCCGCCCGTGCCGAATCAGTGGGCGATGAAAGGAGATAGCACCGTCCCGATGTCGTCGCGCACGACCAAGTCGGCAATTTCGTCGAAATCGGTCGCCTCGCGATTGATAATCACCAAACGGGCGCCGTTTCGCTTGGCCAGCAAGGGGAACCCGGCAGCCGGCCACACCACCAGGGAGGATCCGACCGCGAGAAAAAGATCACAGTCAAGCGTCAGTTGCTCGGCGCGGCGCATTTCGCGTTCGGGCATCGCCTGCCCGAAGGAAATCGTCGCCGTCTTGATGTGGCCGCCGCAGTCGGGACAGTCCGGTGCGCGTTCGCGCGCGCTGACGAACTGCTCGCGCACCCAACCCAGCTCGTAGCGCTTGCTGCAGCCGAGGCATAGAGCGTAGCTATTGTTGCCGTGCAGCTCGATCACGTGTTCCGGCGGAATTCCCGAGCTTTGATGCAGGTTGTCGATGTTCTGCGTGATCACCGCCGGCGCCTTGCCTGCGCGATGGAAGCTCGCGAGCGCAAGGTGGCCGCGGCCCGGGCGGGCTTCGGAAAATTGCGCGTCCATGGCGAAGCGCCGCCGCCAGGCCTCGTCGCGCATGTCCTGACGGGCGAGGAATTCGTCGAACGGGATCGGCCTGTTCTTGGTCCATAGTCCGCCGGGGGAACGGAAGTCCGGTATCCCGCATTCGGTGGAGATGCCGGCGCCGGTGAACGGCGCGATCGTGCGCGCGCCCTCGATGAGCTCCTGCAACCGGTCGATCGCCGTCTCCAGGTCCGGCGCGATCATGTATGCTTGCCTCACGCGTTTGTTTGCCAAGCGAAGCAAAGAGGTCACACCATGAGATATCTGCATACCATGCTGCGCGTGCGCAATCTCGATCAAGCGCTCGATTTCTACTGCAGCAAGCTCGGGCTCAAGGAGGTGCGCCGCCGGGTCGATGACAAGAACCGCTACACGCTCGTGTTCCTGGCCGCGCCGGAGGACGAAGGGCGGGTCGAGGAGAGCAAGCGCACCGGCCGCGACGCGCCATTGGTCGAGCTGACCTACAACTGGGACGGCGAGGACTACGGCGAGGCGCGCTATTTCGGCCACTTGGCCTACGAGGTCGATGACATTTATGGCCTATGCGAGCGGCTGATGAAGGCCGGGGTCACCATCAACCGGCCGCCGCGCGACGGCGTCATGGCGTTCGTGCGTTCGCCCGACAAGCACTCGATCGAGCTGCTGCAGAAGGGCGGCCCGCTGCCGCCGAAGGAACCCTGGGCTTCCATGCCGAACACCGGCAAGTGGTGACGTCCCACGGAAGCGCCCGCGGACGCGAAGTTCCGGGCTCAGGGCGCTTCCTTGCCGCTCACGTCGCTTCCTTGCCGCTCCGCGCAAACGTCTCTATATGTCCGCGCCGCGATCGCCCCTCCAGCGCCCTTCGTCTAGCGGTCCAGGACGCCGCCCTTTCACGGCGGAAACACGGGTTCGAGTCCCGTAGGGCGCGCCAGTAATTTCCTACCAACCAGCAACGCCGGGGCGCGGCCTCCCGACTTTGCCCATGTCACCTACACCGAAATGGATGATCGGGGCACCTGGAGAGCCGAACTCCTGAGAGAGTTGCAAAGCGCCGGCTACACTGTCGATTCGGGACGAGCCTTAGCTTGACCGTCGAAAGCACTACCCCCCACGGTTGATCTGTTCATCGGCTTCGCGTCTGCGCTGGTCGTCGACGGCTCGCGCCAATCGCGCGGAAAAATCGGTCAGCCACGTGCGGATGGGATCAGTGACACTTGGCAAGAGTAGCGCTTGGTCAACGTCGTCACGACATCGTTGGAAGTGCTCCGAGTAAGGGCCGCTGATTGTCTGACCCATCTGCTCAACGCGCAATTCCAAGTCACGCCGCAGCTGTACACTGGTCGGATATAGGTTCACAAGGCGAAAAGCGACTGGCCAGAAGCCGCTTCGACCACCCGTCAACGCTGGGCACACAGTTAGCGCCTCGGGCTCGCCGCATGCCGCGTAGTCGCCAAGCAAGGCGGCGTCGGCCTCAAGGTCGATGAGGTCGGGCAAGTACCAGTTGATTGTGTAGCTCGCATTTCTCTGGCTTCGGCTGGCATCAAGGACAGTCGCCAGCGCGCGGGCTCGATCGAACTGTGACAACTCGCGCCAGAAGGAGAGCCGCGGCCTCGACGCGAGAGGATCCCAGCGATGCCCGCTGCGTTCATCGAGGATCGTGGTGCGAAGCAAGGCAAAGGCGCGCTCACGGTCGAGTGGTGCGAGTCGGGCCGCGAGATCGTCAGAGTAAAAGTCAGCAAGGTGCACATTTGCCGGTTGGTGAGCCTCAAGGTACTCCCAGGCAAGATCAGCCAACGGACCTGCGGCCAGCGGCGTGTCGTGGACGCGGAGAAATACGAAATGCGGTATCTGCGAGCCCCCTGCAAAATCCGGACCGGCGATGAGACGAAGAACGCGCACGAGGTCATGTTCTGAAGCCTCCCTGAGCCACCTCGCGCCAAGCAATGGATCGAGCATTCTCTCGCCATCAATCCTGCCCGTCTGTATGAGCTCCATAATTCGGTTCCCGCCCTCATCGGGCGGGTCGATCTCCAGCGCCCCAAATAGGATCGCACGAGGGGTCGCGATCTCGGCTCCGGCGACCTCCGAGAAAAATCGTCGTCCACCGTCTTTGTCGCGCGAACACCAACCCAGAATATACGTGATAAACGCATTAACCCCGGCATCAGTCGCCGCAAGAGCGCGAATGCGCGGTCGGAAGATCCCGTCAACATCCTCTCGACCAACTTGAAACCAGAATTTGCCGGCTTGTGCGGCACCGGAAGAGAGCCATTCAACAAGCGCGTCCGTCAGCAGCGAAGGTGTCTGGTGGGCCTCCCTTGCGAGGCGCGCTATCGCCTCATCTGCGACGGCGCGGGGATTAGGTGTGTTCTCCGGATCAAGTAGCCATCCGCCAGCCCAAAGCTTTAGACGAACCGCGAAGCTGGCGCTCAGGAGACGATCAATCATTTCGGTAAGAGCGCTTATCGTCTCGCGCCTCTCGTCGGCGGCTGCTTCGTTGTTATCCTCTCGGACTGCGCGCCGTCCCCACATCATTGCATCCGCAAGGTCGGACACGTCGAACATGTCGGTTTGCGCGATCACGGCATCCACGATCGTGCGCAGATGAGGAAGGCTATGTTGAATTTGACCGCGTAATACGAGGTCCATCAGCGCACGAGGCGCAAGGCGCGCCGCGATGCGGCGTACGGAAACCCGCTCATCGTGAAGCGCAGCATTCATAAGAAGATCGATGCATCCGTCTTGGTAGCGGAAGACATCGCCCCATGTCATTTGCGGCCAC
>DATBKV010000314.1:0-52104 GCA_036555745.1 Xanthobacteraceae bacterium
GCCACCGCATCCGGCGTCTTCGCCGCCTGCGCCGCAAACAGCTCCGGCAAGCTCGCCGCAGGCAGCGCACGCGCGGTCGCGTTCCACTCCTCCAGGATGGTGTGGCGCTCCTGTGCCTCCAGGATCTCAAGCCGACCGATCTTCTGGTCGGGACTCTCGATGGCAGCGAGCAGTCTCAGAAACCGCCGCTGAAGATTGCGAAGTTCTTCTTTGTCATACGACGCCGGATTGCCGTCGAAATCGATCCGGACTTCGCGACCATCGGAACGGTCGTACAACGCGATGGACAGATCTTCGACCGGACCGGCTGCGAGATTGTGCGCGGTCGCGAGGTGGCCGTCGAAACGCAGGTCATAATCGAACGGCATAAAATTCACCGTCGGACCAAAAGCCCTCTGGTCAGCGGCGCGTCCGATGTCCCGGCGTAAGTTGGCGATATTGTAGCGCTGGTGTCGAATGACATGGCGCATGCGCTGCGTGGTTTCACGAACCAGCGCGGATACCGTCAAGTTTGAGCTTACGCTTAGTCGCACAGGCAAGACGTTGGACATCATGCCTGGAGTGCGTCGCGCGACCGGCGTCATGCGGGCGGTGAGAGGAACATCGAGGACGACGTCCTCTGCACCGGTGAGCCGGTGCACGAAAATTGCGGCAGCGGCAGTGACGAGCTGCGGCAGCGTCACTCCGATCTGTTGCGCGAGCGATCGCAGGCGACGATCGGTCGAAAATGGCAGCAGTCCGCTGTAACGAACGAAACCGGGCGATTTCACGTACGGGCGTTCGCTCAGACGCGCCGCTGGCGGCAGATCGGCCAGGCGACTCGTCCAATACTTGCGATCCTGCTCGAATCGCGGGGACGCGCGATATGCTGCCTCCTCTTCGAGCACGTGAGCGAGCGTCCCGAACCGCCTGTCATCATCAATTCGTCCGGTGACCAATGCGGTGTAGACGTCCGCAACACGCTGTGCGACGAGGGCCAGACCAACTCCATCCGCTACAATGTGATGGTATCGCGCATACCAGAAGAAAAGATCGGGGGCGGCCTTGAACAGCGCAAACCCGAAGAGCGGACCGTGACTGATGTCGACCGGCCTCGCCAGATCTGTCTTCATCCATTCTTCGGCGAGCTGTTGCGGATGAGCGGCAGAGCTGATGTCGATGAAGGGCATCGACCAATCGGCCTGCGGGCTGACGATTTGACGAGGGCCGTCGGCGCTGAGCACAAGGCGGACGCGGAGCGCTTCGGCCTCTTCAACGACTTCTCGCACCGCCGATTCGAAGAGCGCGGCATCGAGTGAGCCGCGGATTTCTAGATATTCACCGAGATTGTAGGCCGGACTGGATGGATCGAGGGCCTGGGCAAACCAAATTCCAAGCTGGGCATCAGAGAGCGGGAGCGAGCTATTCTCGTGCGCGTCGGCGGGTCGCTGCGGTCCTGCTTCCCTGGGGGGTGACCACGAATACCAGTTTCTCTGTGCCATTCGGGGAAAGACCTATGAAACCAATATAGCCGGATCACGAGACCATCTGGAACCGACAAATTTATCGCGGATGCGCGATCGACTCGTCAAGCGAGAGCGCCCGGCGAGGCGGTCGCATGAGCATCGTCCTAACGGGGTGCGCGCGGGCAGCGACTCACGATCGAGGGTCTCGCTCGGGAGCATCCCTGAACGACCCCGATCCGCTGCAACCCTCTCCATTGAGGTGCGGGATGGCACGGGGTCCGAGACCGAGAGCTTGAGCGAGCCTTCGGGCCCGGGGCCTGAGATCGACCCCTCCTCGCCGCGATATCGAGCTTCTCGCACGCGTCTAGCGGCTTTCTCTGTTCATAACAGCCGCGCGACCGCGGAAGCGCTGATCGCGTGATGTAGGCAGATCCACCGGAAATCGATAATATTGATTCTTGATGGATTCGTCGCGTTGGCACTTGAGCGAGGAGGCGGACGGTGACGAGCTCTATCATCACGGTTGCGACCATGAAGGGCGGCAGCGGCAAAAGCACGGTCGCAAGTTGCCTTGCGGTTCATTGGCATCTCCAGGGACGTCGTACCACAATAATCGACGCCGATCCCCAGCGCTCGGTCGCGCGACTGGCGTCGCGAGAGCGCATGCTTGGCGGAGTCGCCGTTGTCGAGGATGCGAGCGAGGAGGCCTGCAAGACGGCGCGCCGGCTTGCTATGGCGGGTGGTCCTGTCATCATCGATACTCCTGGCTTCCGCTCGGACGCGACATTGGCCTCGATTGCCGCCACCGATCTTCTATTGGTGCCGGTCAAGCCTTCGCCATTTGATGTCGATCGCATGGTCGATACCCTGAACACCCTGGTTAACCGCGGCAGCGGCTGGCAACCCGTATTCCGTTGCCTGCTCACGCAGACCACGCGCGACTCGGTCATTGCGAAGCACATCCGTTCCGAGCTCGCGGATGCCGGCTTGCCGCTGCTGGAGAGCGAAATGATCAACCGAGTGGCCTATGCGGAAGCCGCACTTTGGGGCGCCACTCCGACGCTTCTGGATAGTACTGGCGCCGCCGCGCGCGATATCGCTGCGATCGCCGACGAGATCGATAGCATCCTCGGCATAAGACGAGCGGCCTGAGCGTGAGCAAGAAAAGCTTACCCAAAGCAATCCAGCAGACGACGCTCGATCCGGGTGTTACTTCGGCCGACCGCGGGGAGCGGCAAGGGCCGGAACTCCCGCCGGTCGTCGGCACATCAGGGTCGGAAACGAGCCATGGCGACGGTGCCGTCGGCCTCGGCCCGACACCGATCGACCTCCCGGCTGCCGAGCGCCCGGTGCGGATCGGCGCGCAGCGCGATGCAGGAGGGCGGCGGTCGCTCGCCCGCTCAATAATAGAGCGTCACGCCGCCTACGCGGCCTTCGGCGGGGTCATCCCCGTGCCGATAGCCAATGTTGCCGGCGTAACGGCAGTGATCGTACGAATGGTCAAGGTACTGAGCGGCCTGTACGGCGTGCCGTTCGAGCGTGACCGCGCCCGTGCCATCGTGATCGGACTCATGGGAGGCACCGTCCCAACCGGGATAGGGGCGGTGACGGCCTCGACGCTGGTAGCTCTGATTCCCGGCAGCGCCATCATCGGTCTGGGCGCATCATCGATCGCGGCCGTTGCCTGCACGCGGAGCATTGGACGAGTCTTCGTCGAGCATTTCGAGAATGGGGCGACCTTGAGTGATCTGCCTTCTGGCCAATCAACTCAACGACAATACCGCGCTCCAGGCGCGCGATGATGCGGCGATGTGTTTAGACTTAGGAGTCCGCCAGTCTTCCGTTCGCCTCCGGACCAAAAAAGCCTTCGCGAACGCGATGGTAGTCCCCCTCCGGGAAAAGTGTCAGGTGGCGATCGTGAAACGCGATGAGCGTCGAACGATGGCCGATGGAGACCACCGTCGCATGCGGCAGCCGCTCCTGCAACAGACGGTACAATTTGGCCTCGGACGGTTCGTCCAAGGAGGCGGTGGCTTCGTCCAGGAATAAATAGTCGGGCGCATGCAAAATGGCGCGCGCGACGCCGAGGCGCTGCTGCTCGCCCGGCGATAGCAGCTGGTTCCAATGGGCCTCCTCCGCAAGCCGTCGGGCCAGTGCCCGCAAGCCGACCGCTTCGAGGACTTCCGTGATGCGCTCGGAAGCGAATGCCCCTCGTTCCGAAGGATAGCTGACGGCCGCCTCAAGACTGCCAACGGGGAAGTACGGCCGCTGCGGAAGCATCATTAACTTTGCGCCGCGCGGTACCACAACGGTGCCGGTGCCGAACGGCCAAAGCCCCGCGATTGCACGGAACAAAGTCGATTTGCCGGAGCCGGAAGGTCCGCTCACGAGCGCGCGCTCGCCTGCCCTGATGAACAAATCCTCGGTCGCGACGAGCGGTGCGCCGTTCGGCAGCTGAACCGAGAGCCCCTCGATCGTCAGGCCCGTCTTCAACGCGGGAGAAGGAGCGGTTTCCGGCTTTGCTGCAGCTTCGGCAACTGCCGTGCCGGGAGCGGAAGCGCGCGCTGCGGCGATGGAACGGTCGAAACCATCGAGGCGCAAGATCACGGCACGCCACTCGGCGAGATCGCGGTACGCCGTGACGAAGAACGACAGAGCTGTCTCGACACTGCCGAAGGCGCCGGCAGTTTGTACCAGACCGCCGAGCTGAATGGTGCCGGCGAAATATGCGGGGCTTACGACAATGAAGGGAAACACCAGCGCGAATCGATTGTAGGCGGTCGTGAAGAAAGTAAGACGCTTCTGCCGCAACATGATGAGGTGCCAATTGCCCACGACTCTCCCGAAGCGCGTGAGCAGGCGTTCGGATTCCGCATCTTCACCAGCAAGCAGCGCAATCTGCTCCGAATTCTCTCGCACGCGCACCAAATTGAAACGGAAATCGGCCTCGAAGCGCTGCTGGTTGAAGTTGAGCTGAATTAGGGGCCAGCCGATCAGATGGGTGAGTCCTGTGCCCAGTACCGCATAGATGATCGCAGCCCATACCAGATAGCCAGGAATCGACCAGGTCTCCCCGAACAGCACCAACGGCGCTGCGGCAGAGAGTGTCCATAGAATCACCATGAAGGACGCAAGCGTCACGATTGCGCCGAGGAGGCCGATGCTGACGGTCAGCGCGCGCTCGATGAACAACCTGATGTCCTCGGCGATGCGCTGGTCGGGATTATCGGCGGCGTCGCCGAACAGCTGCATGCGATAGTGCGTCGCCCCTTCCAGCCAATGCGAGAGATAGCGCTTGGTCATCCATCGTCGCCAACGAATTTGCAGCCATTGATTCAAGTAGAGCTGGTATACCTGAAGCACCGTGGCAGACGCCGCCAGCGCGCAGTAATAAAGTAGTTGCGTGACAAATACCTCCCAGTTCCGCTCCTGCAGAGAATTGTAAAAGGTGTTGTACCATTGGTTGAGCAAAACGGTGATGCCGACGAGGCTGAGTTCAGTGGCGACCACTGCCGCGAGCAACACGCGGCCAGCCCACCGGTCCTCGGAGCGAAAGTACGGCACGCAAAGGCGCCAGATGGTGGATAGTGACGAGGCAAGGCCGGTCACGGAAACCTCCGATCGACGATGATGGCGTCGGGATCAAGTGAGCGACGCGGCAAGCTCGTTGTTCGCCGCCTCGGTTGAAGCGTCTGGGCGCTCGCGGCCGTGCGATCAAACATCTCGCGGACCTGCGATCGGGATCGGCCCGGGACACTCACCCCCGCAGTTCGGCGCGCTGGCGATGAGGACGAAGTTCGTGCACCTCATCATTCGATCGAGGGTGCGTCTCTTCCACAATGGAGATAAAAGCGGTCACCCCGATGCGGCTCCCGAGCTGCCGTTCGTCGATTTCCCACCTGCATCGGCGTTCCGTATGTCATCGCCCGGCGGGACAGTCCGTTAGTGCCGGGTGTCGTTATTCGACCTCAGGACGTTGTTCGGGTCGTCGTCGTCGGCAGGTACGTCCTGTTGATCGCTGGCGACCGATTTGGCCATGCTCTCGACAAGGCTCTTTGGCCGCATATCGGTCCAATTTTGATTAATGTAATCCAGGCAAGCGGCACGCGTGTCAGATGCATGAACGATGGTCCAACCGGCAGGGACGTCTATAAAGCTCGGCCAAAGGGAATGCTGTCCCTCCTCGTTGACCAGAACATGGTAGACGCCGTTTTCGTCTTCGAACGGATTGGTCACGTGTGTCCTCCATCATACCGGGCGCCGGGTTTCCTTGACATGGTCCGGCTCGGTTCGAGCGGGTCAACGGATCTCTGCAACGGCGCCGATCCATAGTGAGCGCGCGCGCCTGCGACTCCGTGGCAGCAAGTGGTCGGGCGTAATTTGCAACGGCGCCTCGCTCAAATCGTCATGGTGGCGGCGTCCTTTGTCAAGTGGAGCGGGCAGCGTCGCCGGCGCCAGCGCGACATAAACGCCTAGCAGCGGCGGGGGGGTGTGTGTTAGTGTGCGGCGGTCGCGCGCGTGAATTGAGCGCGCAATGGCCAATCTCGCAGCGTAAAGCTGATCGAGCGCAGAGCCCGGCGGGAGGGCGGCGAGAAAGGATCGCATATGCCAGAGCAAGCGACAGGCCCCGAGATGACGGAGGAAACAGGCGCGGAAGGTGCCGCCCCCGGCTCGGTTGCCACCGCGACCACGGTGCCGGAGCGTGATGAAGCCGCCTCGAAGTTGGTCGACCGCTTCTCGCTGTGGTCAGGAGCCGCTGGACTGATTCCAGTGCCGGTCGTGGACATCGTCGCGGTCGGCGGAGTCCAGGTCGAAATGTTGCGCCGCCTTTCGGAAATTTACGGCATTCCGTTCTCGGAGAATCGCGGCAAGTCGATCCTAGCGAGCTTGGCAGGATCGGTGATTCCCGCGAGCACCGCGACGACCACCGTGATGGGAGTTACGAGCGCGCTTAAAGCCGTGCCGGGTGTCGGCACAGTGATTTCGGCGTTCACGATGCCGGCATTCTCTGCCGGTGCCACTTGGGTGATCGGCAGGGTTTTCATCCAGCATTTCCGTTCCGGAGGCACACTCCTCGACTTCAACCCCCCCGACTACCGCGAGTTCATCAAGGCTCAGAAAGAAAAGTGGTACGCCCGATCTGGATCGAGGCCACCGACCGAGCCGACGCCCGCGCCGGCACCCGGCAACTCGAGCAAGGACGCGGCGAACACGTGAGCCGGTTCGGATACAGCTTTAGCAGGGGCGGCAGGCGCCGTTCGCACCGACCCCCGACGGCGTCGGAGCAGGAGAACATCACAGAAGGAGAAAAAACGTGATGGCGCTGGCCGTCGTTTTGTATGTGATATTTTGTCTGCTCGCGGGACTCGCTGGCAGCCATCGCCGCATGGGGTTTTTCGGGACGTTTCTGCTCTCGCTCGTCCTCACGCCTGTGCTGGTTCTGCTTCTCCTGATCTTGACCGGACCATCACGCGCCGACCGGGATCGCTATTCGCAGAGCAATTGAGCGCGGTTGCGCTCCAAGCCGCAGTTGCTCGCCTTCGTCCGAGTCGGCATCCTGCGCCGGCGTAAACGGGCCATGTCGCGCTGATGTCCTTTTTCCGACTCGTCCGCCGCGAAATGCAGGGCTCCCTGAACCGGCTGATCGTCATGTCCGGGCTGGGAGGCGCCAGCAACGCCACGATCCTCGCAGCCATCAATTCGGGCGCACAAGCGGCCGGCAATGGCGAAGTCGGCATCTGGTCGGCAGCGCTCTTCGTGATCGCGCTGCTGCTGTTCATCAAGACCCAGCATTACATCCTGATCGCCGCAACCGTGGAAATTGAAGCCATTATTCACAAAGTGCGGGTGCGGTTGATGGATCAGGTGCGGCATTCCGAGCTGCTCCCGCTCGACGAGATCGGGCGCGCAGAGATCGTCGCCGCCATTACCAAGGAGACTGGCACGCTGACGCAGGCGACCAACATGCTCGCGTTCGCAGGTCAGGGTGTGGTGCTGGTGTTCTTCGTCGCAATCTACATCGCCTATCTGTCGCTCCTGGCATTTGGGCTCAGCGTCGCCATCCTGTGCGTGGCCGGCGTGATTTTCCATATTAAAGGCCGGCAGGTCGCCAGAGGAACACGCGAGGCGGGAGCGTGGGACAATCGGCTCTATGATCGGCTCATCGACCTGCTGGACGGCTTCAAGGAGGTGAGGCTCAACCGCGCGCGCAGTGATCATTTGTTTGACGACGTCGTCGAAGTATCGAGAACCGCAGCGAACATCAAAATACGTACCCAGAGCGAGTCGTACAAGCAGTTGGTATTCTCACAGAGCACTATGTACCTCCTGCTCGCCGCCGTCGTGTTCGTGGTTCCGATCTTCACGGGCGCGAAGGGCAGCTCTGTCTTGCAGGTGACGACCGCACTCATGTTTGTCGTCGGCGTGTGCATGGGCATTGTGCAAACGATACCCATACTGCAAGCCGCGAATGCCGCCGCGGACAATATTGAACGACTGGAGCTCAAGCTAACGGCGATTGCCGCAGCTCCGCCGACCAGCACGGCCGTGACGTCGAAGCGGTTCGACCAGATTGAGATGCGCAGCGTTTTGTTCAGCTACGTCCATACGTCGTCGGAGGCGGTATTTCAGGTAGGACCGATAGATTTCACCTTGCGCTCCGGCGATTTGGTCTTCATCACGGGGGGCAACGGGTCGGGCAAATCGACCTTCCTGAGATTGCTCGCTGGCCTGTATCAGCCCGATTCAGGTGAAATCCTGCTCGACGGAGTTCGTGTCGACGAGAGCAATCGCGACGTCTACCGTTCGTTGATTGCCGCGATTTTCGTCGACTATCACCTTTTTCGCCGACTGTACGGAATTCCCGATCCGGATGCCGCCGAGGTCGATCGGTTGCTGACGCAATTCAGATTGGCCGAAAAGACGCGTTTGGCCGACGGTGAGTTTACCACCCTGGATCTCTCGGGCGGACAGCGCACACGGCTTGCGCTCATCGTCAGTCTGCTGGAGAAGCGTCCCATCCTGTTGCTGGACGAATTGACCGCGGACCAAGACCCGGATTTTCGGCGCAGGTTCTACGATGAACTGCTGCCAGCGCTACAGCGGCTCGGCTTGACGGTGGTGGCGATTACGCATGACGACCGCTATCTTGACGAGTTCCAGTTGCCCGCCCGTAGGCTGCGCATGGACGAAGGACGTTTCGTGGGGCAGCAATCGGTGGAGCAAGGCCGATGAGAGCATATCCGTTCTCGCTCGATGGCGCGCCGCCCCCGCGCGCGAAGCCCTCGCGATGGCGCCCGTTCGTCGACCGCTACCTTCCGAGCGTTGTGATCTATTTGATGGTCGCCACGCTGGTGGCGGTCGTGCTCTATCCACACGTGGCGGTGACCGTTCCCAGCGGCCATGTCGGCGTGCTGTGGAAGCGCTTCGGCGGCGGCACCGTGCTCGACCCGCGCCAGCTCAGGGATGAAGGTCTCCACCTCATCTGGCCTTGGAACCAGCTGTTTATCTATGACCTGCGGCTGCAATCGATCACTCAGACCTACAATGCCATTTCCAGCGACGGCGTGAGCCTGACCGCGACCATGAATGTCCGTTTCCGACTGCAGCGCGATGCAGTTCCTGTGCTCCATCAGGCTGTCGGACCGGACTACATCGAGGTGCTCGCGAAGCCTGGAATTGGCAGTTTGACCCGTGAGGTGATCGCGCAATACACCGCCGAGCAGGTCTATTCGACCGCCCGCCAGGAAATTCAGGACAAGATCCGCAGCCTGGTGGAGTCCAGGCTGAGCGAGAAGATGATGGAGCACGAAGGAGAGGAGCAGTACCGCGTCTCGATGGGCGACACGTTCGTACTCTACGACACGCTCGTCTATGGCATCGAATTGCCGGCGCTGGTGGTCAACGCGATCAATCGCAAGATCGAACAGTATTACATCGCCGAGGAGTATAAATTCCGTGTCGAGCGCGAAAAGCGCGAGTCGGAGCGCAAGAAGATAGAAGCGGAAGGCATCCACGCGTTCCAGCAGATCGTCAGCCAAGGCATCTCCGAGTCGTACCTGCGTTGGCGTGGAATCGAAGCGACGCTGCAGCTTGCGCAGTCCACCAATGCCAAGATCGTGATCATCGGCGGGGGCAAAGAGGGTTTGCCGGTGATCCTCGGCAATCTAGACACGGCGCCACCGAGCAGCGGGACAACTTCGCCCCAGGAGAACGACAAGAAGGCCAAGGACACGACCCCGGCGGCCGGCCCGACGCGGCCCTTGGAGAAAACACCAGCCGCGGCGCTGCCGACTCCGAACGACAAGCTACCGGCTGCCGGGGCGGAGCCGGCGACCGCCGCCGCCCCAGTGGAGCCGCGCTCGCGCTGGCCGCTGAGCTTGCACGCGATCGAAGCGTTTTTTGCCCGCATGGTAGGCGCGACGAACCCGAAATCTGAGGCTCCTGCAACGCAGGGGATGCAGCTCAACGAGCCACCGGCATCCGGGCCGCCGAAATAGTCCTGCTGCACCGGCACGCCCCTCGCCAGCATCCGCCTGACATCAGGACTGAGGCTCGATCATTGTGGCTGGCGAATGAACGCCAGCGCCACCAAATGCGCAGCGCGTAGGACGCGGATGTCCACCACTCGGCCGCTGTGTATGTGAGCCTTGCGCTCGGCAAAATTGATTTGCACATCGTGGTGGTCGAGGAATTCTCGGTCGAGCGGATAGACCGCCTTGTAGACAGCCTCTTTGGCGACGAAGAGGAGTCGACCACGAAAAGGGTCCTCGCCGATTTTCAGACGCTCCTCGGGCGTTGCCACCAGGTCCAGCAGTTCAGGGGGCAGAATTTCGGCCGGCTCGATATCGATGCCAAGTGCAGCGACCTCATCGGCTAATCCGACTGTCGCGATCGCCACTCGACTGTCGTGAGCGAGAGAGCCGATCACACCCGCCGGCCAGACCGGCGCTCCCGAGGGAGCCCTCGGGATTGGACATTCGGGATATCCCAGGGAGGCCAGGAGTTGGCGGGCGACAATGCGCGCGGCCCCGCTCGCTCGCCGAACGCGATCCACGCTGGAGGCGAACGCAGGGGCTTCTTGCGGCAGCAAGGCATGCTCGTCGCCGGCTGAGATCAAGCGGTGGCTGATCACAATTCCAGGTAAGTCGATTGCCTCGATCGCCGATTGGAGCAAAGGATCGAAGGTGGCGGTCACGGCTGCGCCCCCGGTGCGTGCCTGGTGTTGCGCGGGTGGCATCGCGCTATGACAAGTATACCAGGGCTGATGCGATATCTGCCGGGCTGACCCGCTAACCGCTCCGCTGCCCCCCCCGCACCGGAGCTACTCGATACCGCTTGCGCTCGGAGCGGACAATGCGCCGCGGCTGGCCTCTCATTGCAGTCAGGCCATTCGATCGCGGGATGGTGCCGTAGCGACGGGCTGCTTGGCCGATGCTGGCAGATGCGCGCCCGTCTGCCCAAGAGGTCGCTCGCGGCGTGCGTGGTGAGCCTGCCCGAAAACCCAACGGACGGCGCCGATAGTTCCGCCCGAGGGCGGAATTGCGATTTCGGCGACTGCGTTTCTATACGCCTCCACCCGGCGAGTAGCAGCGGATTCGGAGGCTGCCGTTCTCCCAGTATGTCCAAACGACCGGCCGGCCAACCTTGTTGGGCCCCTTGATCACGACATCATCGGGCACCGGGTACCAGACCGGGGCAACGGCCGGCCATGTCGTCCAGTAGTGACCGCCACGGATGTCCTCCTGCGCCTCGTTGCCATCCGCCTCGCTGCAGCACAGACCGCCAGTTTTGGGCGACTTCTGACTTTGGAACCAGTGCCGAATCTCGGGCGAAACGCTATTGTATTGTCCGTTGTCCCGAGCGAGCGCCGGCAGACACATGACTAGAAAAAGAAGAACAATGCGAAACATTACATTTCTCCTGGCCGCTCCTCTGCTTGCTCGTACGGAGAACGCGTCAATCAACACATGGCTTATCTAATCGAGGCCGCATCGAAGCGAAGCGTCTCACGGAGGCAATTGGGCAGGCCGCGCGCAGCGACGCGATCTCGCCTCTCATCAATGCACGTGCCATTTCGACACCTTCATCGGGACTCGTTGCTCGGCGTCCTCAGAGCAACTCCCCGCGAGCATCAAACGCCAGGTGCCCAAATCGGTTCCGCCGCACGGTCGGTCCTGCGAGCGACTCTCGGACCCGCGGAGGCGCTGTGAATGTTGAGGAAGACGCTTCGCCTCGAGGTTCTTATGCCCCCCGCGAGGCGGGGTGACCTCGACCGCTTGTATGAGGCGCTCCCGTCCGCTGGAATTGCGGCGAGGGGAGCGACAGCAGACCGGACGGTCGCGCTCGGGATCAGGCTTTCGTGATCGCCAGGCGCCCTTCAAACGGGAGGCAGACGGGATGGCGCGGCGCCTCGTTTACCTCCGCAGCAAATGCTTTGTCCACGGCTGACGCCGCTCCCAGCCTTCCTGTTCGAGCTCCGGATGATCGGTCTCGGTCTGTGCGTATCCGAGGCAGAAATATCCCACCAGGCGCCACGCCGACGGCACGTCGAGGATCGTGGCGACCTGGCTCGGATCTAGAATGGACACCCATCCCATTCCAATGCCTTCTGCACGCGCCGCGAGCCATAGCGTGCTAATGGCCGCAACCACGGAATATTCGGTGGTTTCTGCCATGGTCCTTCTTCCTAGCCCCAGGCCCACCGCGTTCTCGCGGTCGGCGAATACGGCAAACTGGCAGGGTGCCTCCTCGAGACCTGCCAGCTTGAGGCGCGAGTAACGGATGGCGAGCTCACCGGAATAAGCCCTCAACGCATCCGCATTGCAGGCTTGGAAGTGGTCGCGTACCGCTCGACGGCGATCGAGGTCGTCGACGATCACGAAACGCCAGGGTTGACTCAACCCCACCGATGGTGACAGGCACGCCAATTCGATCAGACGCTCGAGAGTGCCCGTCGGCAGCGGCTCGGACCGAAACCGGCGGACGTCGCGTCGCCAGACGAATAGCTCGCGCAGTTTGGCGCGAAATGCCTCATCGAACGCCGGCTGCTCGCTCATCGGTGAAGGCTCTCGGTTTGAACAGTCGGGCGCTGCGGTCGTGCGCAGAAGATCTTCGCCCGGCTGTTTTCCTGCTCACTGATTCCGTTGCGAACTGGTCTTCACCTTGCCCGACGCCGCGAGCGGGAGCTTACAGACTGAGTGGTGACAGGAAAGCTCAACTCCGTCACAGCGCGCAGGTGCGGAACCCGGCGATGACATCATTACGTTCTGCCGTGAAGAAATTTCGGTAGCGAGGTCGTGCGATACGCGTGGTGGTGGCCCAACTTCCCCCGCGCAAGACCTTCCGCGTGTTAAACCACGGTTGCGAATAATCTTCATATGGGTCCGCACTGAAGCCGGCAAACGGCGCGAAATCCGAGGACGTCCATTCCCACACATTGCCGATCATCTGTCGGCAGCCGAATGCGCTGTCGCCGCCCGCGCACGCGGCGACGTCAAGCGGGCCATGGAAGGAAAATTCAAGATTGGCCTGCTCCGGGGTCGGCGATGCCTCCCCCCAGGGCCAGCGGCGACGGGTTTCGGCAAGGCCGTTGCGCAGCGTCGCGCCGAGCGCGGCCACCTCCCATTCCGCCTCGGTCGGAAGGCGACGCTTCGCCCAGCAGCACCATGCTTGCGCCTCGTGCCAATTGACGAACATCACCGGCGCATGCGCAGGAAGCTGCTCGGTCGCGCGGTAGCGACGCCACGTCCAGCCATTGCCTTCTCTCTCGAGCCAATAAACTGGGCGCTCGGCGCCTGCTTGCTGGCGCCACGCCCAGCCCGCATCGCTCCAGAATTCTTGCGTGCGATACCCGCCGGCTTCGACAAAGGCCGCAAACTCCGCATTGGTTACCGGCGCTCTGGCGATGCGGAACGGCTCGACGGCGACTTCGTGCGCCCATTTCTCGTTATCGAAAATGAAGCCGTCGGCGGGGGTCGAGCCGAGCCACCAAACTCCGCCGGGCACCTCGACATCGCCAGGCCATGCTCCCGCGCCATGCATGCTGGGGCGGCCGAGGCCTTGCGGGCGCGCATAGCCGAGCGTCTGCCGGGTATAGGCCAAGGCCTCGACGTGCATATCCTCGTGCCGGATCGACAGCTCGTAAAAGTACCGTCTGAGCGGATCGACGCCGCCGTCGAGTCGCTCGAGCTGACGGGCGAGGACATCCCGCATGTAGCCGAACACGCCGGCGCGATCGGGCAAGTCCAGCTGCCAACGCGTTGCATGCGCGACCGTGCTGGAATTCCACAAAAGGTCTGCGCGGTCGAGCATCGGCGGCTCGCCGTGCGCCTGCCGAAGGGTCCAGTACTCGTGGAACCAGCCGACGTGCCCGATCTCCCATAGCACGGGATTGACGATCGGCAGCATCGGTCCCATTAACTCGGCGGTCGACAGGTCTTCCGTGAGGCGCCGGGTGCGCGCGCGCACGTCGCGCAGCTGCATCGCCAACTCGTCAGTGCTTGCTCCGCTTGTCGGCCGATGAATGAGAGCCTCGTTCATGCGCATCGTTATTATCACACCGGTCCGAGCGTCGTCACGGTCCGGAAACGGCACCACGAGCGGTCGCTGGACGCGAATCCTCCGTCAGCTCGGGCATCAAGTTCATGTCGCCAATCGTTACAACGGCGCGCCGGCCGACCTGATGATTGCGCTGCATGCGTGGCGCAGCTCCGAGAGCATCCGCGATTTTCACGAGCGTTACCCGGACCGGCCCCTGATTGTGGCGTTGAGCGGCACCGATATCTACGACTACATCGATCGCGATGCGGTTCCCACGTTGCATTCGCTCGCCTGCGCCGATCGCCTCATTGCGCTGCAAACACTCGCGCGCCGTCGCGTGCCGGCCCAGTTCCGCCGAAAGGTCCGCGTCCTGTACCAGTCGGCGCCGCCGCTGCCCCGTGCGCGACCGCAAGCAACCGACAGCTTCGAGGTGGCGGTCATCGGACATCTGCGCGAGGTGAAGGACCCGCTCCGCGCAGCCAAGGCCGCGCGCCGGCTGCCGGCGACTTCGCGGATCCGCGTCGTGCATCTGGGCGCACCCGAAACGGCGCAGTGGCGCGCGAGGGCGGAAGCCGAGATGAAGGCCAATTCGCGCTACCTCTGGCTAGGCGACCGGCCGCGCGCCGATGTTCGTCGCTTGCTGGCCCGCTCGCGGGCCATGGTATTGTCGTCTATGAGCGAGGGCGGAGCGAACGTCATATCAGAAGCCATCGCCGCCGGTGTCCCGGTGCTGGCATCGCGTATCGATGGCTCAGTGGGTCTGCTCGGCCGCGACTACCCCGGTTATTTTAAGGTCGGCGATACAGCAGCGCTGGCGCGACTTCTGAACCGTGTCGAGACCGATCCGGAATTTCTCGATCGCTTGCGCCGTGCGGTGGCGCGGCGCGCTTATCTTTTTCGGCCGGCGCGGGAAAAGGCCGCGTGGCGGCGGCTGATCGGCGAGGTCGCGCCAAAATCTCAAGCGGCCTCCAAACGAACGGGGCGGCTCTCGGGCGCGCGAGCGCTATCGGTCGGCGCAGATGAGAAACTGCCATGCAAGGGCTGAGCCATCCCGTCATTAAGGATGTTGTGCTGGTCGGTGCCGGCCACTCGCACGTCACCGTGCTGCGTATGTTCGGCATGAAGCCCATTGCTGGCGTGCGCTTCACGCTGATCAGTCGCGAGGTGCACACCCCATATTCCGGCATGCTGCCCGGTCTCATAGCGGGTCACTATAGCTTCGACGACGCCCACATCGACACTGGTCCGCTGACACGTTTTGCCGGAGCACGGCTCTACCAGGATGAGGTCACTGGTGTGGATGTCGCCGGGCAGCGCGTGATCTGCCAGCATCGTCCGCCGGTTCCGTACGATCTGCTCTCGATCAACATCGGTTCGACACCGAATACCGCGGACGTGCCGGGCGCCAGCGAGCACGCCATTCCCGTCAAGCCGATCGATGGGTTCCTCAGACGCTTCGAGGCACTTCAGGCGCGCGTGCTCGCGCGCAAGGGTCACGCGCGTGTCGCGGTTGTCGGCGCCGGCGCCGGCGGCGTCGAGTTGCTGCTCTCGGTGGAGCGACGCCTCCGGCGAGAGCTCACGCGTGCCGGACTCGATGCCGGCGCAGTATCGTTCGTTCTCGTGTCCGACGTTGCCGATATCCTGCCGGGTTTTCCGGCGGCGTTTCGCGCGCGCTTCCGTGCCATCCTTGCCGCGCGCGGCATCGCAATCGTCGCCGGCGCCCCTGTTGTAAGAGTTGAGCTCGGGCGGCTCATCGTGGATGGCGACGTTCCGATCGAGGCCGACGAGATGCTATGGACGACGCAGGCCGCGCCGGCCCGCTGGCTCGCCCGAGCCGGGTTGCCGGTCGATGCTCACGGCTTCCTCAAGGTCGACGAAATGTTGCGAGTGGCAGGATCGCAGGAGGTTTTTGCGGCCGGCGACACCATCGCCTTTTCGGCACGCGACCTGCCAAGGTCAGGCGTCTACGCCGTACGCGCCGGGCCGGTGCTTGCCGATAACATCCGCCGCACGCTGATCGGGCGATCGCTGCGCCCATTCCGGCCGCAACGCCAGGCGCTTTATCTGATCTCGACCGGTGAGCGCCACGCGGTTGGCGCCCGCAATGGTCTGACCATTGAAGGCGCATGGGTGTGGCGCTGGAAGGATTGGATCGATCGCCGCTTCATGCGCAAGTTCAACCAACTGCCCGAAATGGCGCTTCGCAAGTCGGAGCCGTCGCCGCTGGCCGACCGTCAGGCGCTTCAGGATCTTTCCGCCATCGCCATGCGCTGTGGCGGCTGCGGTGCCAAGGTCGGGGCGACCGTCCTCTCCCGCGCGCTCAATCGGATCGAGCCGGCCGCGCGCGCCGATGTCGTCGTCGGCCTCGACGCGCCGGATGATGCGGCGCTCGTGGACGTCGGTGGCGAACAACTCTCGCTGCAGACCGTCGACTACTTCCGCGCCATGGTCGACGACCCGTATGCGCTCGGGAAGATCGCGGCCAACCATGCGCTTGGCGATATCTATGCCATGGGGGGCGCGCCGCAGACCGCGCTGGCCATCGCGACCGTGCCCTATGGGCCGGAAGCCAAGGTGGAGGCCGACTTGTCCGCCATGCTGCTTGGCGCCAACGAGGTGCTGCGGGAGGCCGGCTGTGCCCTCGTCGGCGGGCATACCAGCGAAGGTACCGAGCTCGCTCTCGGCTTCGCCGTCAACGGGCTGGTCTCGCGCACGGCCGCACTCCGCAAGGGCGGGCTGCGCCCGGGCGACGCGCTCGTTTTGAACAAGGCGATCGGCACCGGTACGCTGCTCGCCGCCGACATGCGCGGCAAGGCCAAGGCGCGCTGGGTGATGACCGCGATCGCGCGCATGATTCAGTCTAATCGCCAGGCGGTTGAAATATTACGCCAACACGGCGTTCACGCCGCCACCGACGTGACCGGATTTGGTCTCCTCGGCCATCTCGTGGAAATGATACGCGCCTCGCATGTCGACGTGACGCTCGCCATCGGTCGCGTCCCGCTGCTCGACGGCGCCCAAGAGACGGTGGCGCGCGGCATCTTCTCATCCCTGCAGCCGCAGAATGTGCGCTTGCGGCGCCCGATCCAGGACATCGAGACAGTCGTCCGGCATCCGCTCTACCCGTTGCTGTTCGACCCGCAAACAGCGGGCGGACTGCTGGCGGCGGTCCCGCTCGGGGAGGCGCAGCGCTGCGTCGCCGCGCTGCGTGCGGCCGACTACGCCGATGCTGACGTCATCGGGTTCGTGACCGAGCGCAGCGGCGCGCTCGAGTCGGTGACGCTCGATCCGAGCGGAGAGCAACTGGCGGAGGCACTCGCCAAGGCACCCTCCGCGGGCGGGCGAACAGACGCGCGCCAGGAAGCCGCGGCCGTGCACGCATGCCCTCCCTGAGATACTTTGGAGGCGGCGGCTCGACGGGCGCACGGCAGCGGCTCCGCAAACGGCGGTGCTGCACGGGTGCTGCTCCGGAAGCTTGCCGACAGTATAAGCCTCGCTCTTGCGGCCGGTGCGGTCGGGCTCAGGCGCTACGGCATGCCGCGCAAAAGCCCTCAAGCCGAGGCTGCGGCAGTCAGAAGCACGATGATCTCGCCGGCCTGCTCGAGCGCCCCCAAGACATCGCCGGTCTGGCCGCCAATCTGCTTGCGGCATGACCAGGCCGCAAATCCGAGGCTGGCAAGTAAAAGCAGCAAGGCGAAGATCGCCGCGTTCGCATCGAGGCCGAGGCCGAGCGCGATGACCGCGAGAATGCCGGCCGCAACGACGCTCGGCCTCGGGGGGCGGCCGGCATCGGCCGCCAGCCCCTCCGCCCGTGCCGGCGGAGCGAGCCACATGAGCCAGGGCAATGTCGCGCGGGCGGACGCGTGGGCAGCGACCAACGCACCCGTGACCGCTGCCGGCTCGGCGACGGCCGCCAGTGCCGACCAGCGAAGGGCGAATGACAGGATCAGCGCGCAGGTCCCGTAAGTGCCGATACGGCTGTCGCGCATGATGGCGAGTTTTTGCTCGCGGGTGGCGCCCCCGCCGAAGCCATCGGCGGTGTCGGCGAGCCCATCCTCGTGCAAGCAGCCGGTGGCGAGCAGGGTCGCTGCAAGCGCCAGTGCGGCAGCAGGCCAGGGCGGCAGACCCGCTGCGCGCACAAGCCCAAAGGCCACAGCGCCGAGCAGACCGATGAGCGCTCCCGCGAGTGGAAATGCCCAGCTAGCACGAGCCAACTCGGCTCCCGAGACCGCAGAGCCATCGCCAAGCGCGAGCCTTGTACAGAACAGCATGCTGATCTTGAGGTCGCTGGCGAGACGGTTTGGCCCTGCGGTGAAGCTCATGGTTTGCCTCGAGCCGGCGCGGAGGCAATACTTCGCTGCATGAGGGCGGCTCCAGCGCACGCGTCGTCATTCCGACGCCCGTGCTCAGGCGCAAGAGTCGGGGGATTGCCATGCCGGCCTTTGCTTCCTTCGCCAGCCTGCGCGCCGCCTGTCTCGATCTGCCGAGCGGGAGGCCGGCAGCTGCTGCCGCAGTCGCGACCCGCGAAATGCAACTTACCAAGCCACCGGGCAGCCTTGGCCGGCTGGAGCAGGTCGTCGGCTGGCTCGCCCATTGGCAGGGGTATAGCCCGCCGCGTCTCGACCGAGCGGAAGTCCTGGTATTTGCGGGCAATCACGGTGTGACGGCACAGGGCGTGTCGGCCTACCCGCCGCAGGTGACCGCGCAGATGGTCGCGAACTTCGCCGCCGGCGGCGCCGCCATCAACCAGCTCGCGCGCGTGGCCGGCGCCAATCTGCAGGTCGTTCCGCTGTCGCTCGAGGCGCCGACGGCCGATTTTACGCTCGCGCCGGCAATGGACGAAGCGGCCTTTCTGGCCGCGGTATCGGACGGCTACGCCAGGGTTCCGCCCAACGCCGACATCGTCTGTCTCGGCGAAATGGGCATCGGCAATACTACGGCCGCCGCCGCCATTGCGGCCGCCTTGTTCGGCGGCGGCGGCGCGCGCTGGGCCGGCCGTGGCACCGGCGTCGATGATGCCGGCCTGGCCCGTAAGCGCGCCGTCATCGATCGCGCGCTTGCGCGTCATGCCGGTGTCCTCCACGACCCGCTCATGATCGCCGCGGCGCTGGGCGGGCGCGAGCTTGCCGCGATTCTGGGCGCGGCGCTGGCCGCGCGGCGGCAGCGCATTCCGGTCCTGCTCGACGGTTTCGTGTGCACAGCTGCCGTGGCACCCTTGGCGAGCCTGCGCGCTGACACGCTGGGCCACGTCTTGGCGGCGCATGTGTCGGCCGAAGCCGGACATCAGCTTCTGCTCGCCGAGCTTGGCCTTGCACCGCTACTCGCTCTCAATATGAGGCTGGGCGAGAGCTCAGGTGCGGCGCTTGCGCTGCTGGTGCTGCGCGCGGCGCTTGCCTGCCACACGGGCATGGCCACCTTCGCCGAGGCCGGAGTGTCCGATCGCCCTCTCGACGAATCAGTTGCGCCCGAAGCCGAGCGGAATCGGTGATGATTCACTGCGTTCCCTCTTCGGCGATAGCGTGAAAGAAACTCCCGGTCACATGGCCACGATGTCCCCCCGACGGCCCGAGCGAGCGGCCCAGCCCGTCATGCAGATCGGCAAGGGCTGCATCGTTCCCCGCGGAAATCAGTGATGCATAATGAAATTCGTGGCCGCGTACGACGGTGTCGGCCGCTCCCAGCGGCCCGTCCGAGAGCAGCCGCGCGGTGCGGTAGCCAAGGCTGAGCTTGCGTTCGGCGAAGGTGGTCGCATGCCCGAGAAGTCCGGTCATGACGTGGCGATGACGATCCGCGTCCTCCAGGCCTTGGCCCAGCACCATGTAACCGCCGCATTCGCCGTGGACGGGGCGGGTCTTGGCGAACCGCGCCAGCCCCGTGTGGAAGCGTTGCGCGGCCGCGAGCGCGCCGGCATGGAGCTCAGGATAGCCGCCGGGCAGCCAGCAGCAGTCGCAGCTTTCCGGCGGCGGCTCGTCGGCGACCGGCGAGAACGTGAGCACCTCCGCGCCGGCGTGACGCCATCCGGCGAGGATATGCGGATAGATGAACGTGAAGGCCGCATCCGAGGCAAGTGCGATCCGTTGGCCGGGCGGAGCGAGCGCCCGCGCGCGTCTCGCCGCAGGCCGCGCGATCAGTTGTGCGCAGCCGACGATCGCAGCGAGGTCGATGTGACGCTCGGCTATTGCCGAAAGTTGCTCGAGTCGCGCGGCAAGGTCGCGATGCTCGCCGGCCTGCACCAAGCCGAGATGGCGCTCCGGCAGCCCAATCGCCTCCGTTCGCGGGACCGCTCCGACGACAGGAATGCCGACAGCGGCGATGGCATCGGAGACCAGCGCGTAATGGCGCTCGCTGCTTATCCGATTCAAGATGACCCCGGCGATCCGCACGGCGGCGTCGTGAGAGGCAAATCCCCGCGCGACTGCCGACGCCGACTGCGCCTGCCCTGCGACGTCGAGGACGAGAAGCACGGGCAGGCCGAAGCGCGCAGCGAGGTCGGCGGTCGCGCCGGTGCGGCCGGCAGTGCCAGCAATGCCGTCGAACAATCCCATCGCGCCTTCGATCACCAGGACGTCAGCGTCTTCGGCGAGTTCGGCGAGCAGCGCGTCGAGCAGGGCAGGTGGCATGGCCCAGCTATCGAGGTTGACCCCGGGGGTGCCGGTCGCCGCGGCGTGGAATGCTTGGTCGATGTAGTCCGGCCCGGCTTTGGCTGCCCGCACGATGATGCCACGCCGCGCGAGCGCCGCGACGACGGCCAGCGTTATGGTCGTTTTGCCCACTCCCGAGTGCGGACCGGAGATGATGAGACCGCGCCCAGTCATGGAGCCGTCATGCCCCGGGCAGCCATTCCGGCAAGCCGTTCGCGTATGGCCACAATCTCGCCCACCACGACGATCGCCGGCGGCTCGAAGGCCTGCGCGCGCGCATCTTCTGCGACATGGGCGAGCGTGGAGACGAGAATGCGCTCCTCCACCGTCATTGCCGAGGCGATCACGGCGGCGGGTGTCTGCCCGGCCATCCCGCCGTCCATCAGCGCCTGCGCGATCCGCTCGAGATTGTGCATCACCATGTAGAGCACGATCGGCTGCCCGGCGCGCGCGAGCGGCGCCCAGTCGAAGGCATCGTCCTCAGCGCCGTGACCGGCCGCGAAGATGATCGCGCGATTGATGCCGCGCAACGTGGCGGGAATCGATGCAGCGGCGAGCGCGCCCAGCCCCGCGGTCACGCCGGGAATGATACGGAACGGCACCCCGGCCGCTGCAAGCGCCATCGCTTCTTCACCGCCGCGTCCGAACAGGCAGGGGTCCCCGCCTTTGAGCCGCAACACCCGCTGCCTAGCGCGCGCGAGCGCGACCAGCCGCTGCGAAATGTCGGCCTGGGTCGGCGAGGGTTTGCCGCCGCGCTTGCCCGCGAATTCGAGCCGCGCCTGCGCGCCGGCCAGCGCCAATATGCGTGGATCGACGAGCGCGTCATGCACGACGACGTCGGCCTGCGCGAGACCGGCGAGGGCCGCAAGGGTCAGGAGACCGGGATCGCCAGGTCCCGCCCCGGCGAGCCAGACCTGGCCGGGAACAAGCACCGGCACTCCTTCGCGCTCGCCCGCCAGCGCGTTCCACGCCTTCATCTCAGGTTCCTTGCTGGTGACGGCGACGGTGCCGCGCACTATAGCCAGTGCCATGGAAGAGCGTCCGCTCCGCCGCGGCTGGACCACCGGCGCCTGCGCCGCCGCTGCGGCGAAGGCCGCCTATACAGCACTTATCACCGGCGAGTTTCCCGACCCGGTCGAGCTCACGTTGCCGCGCGGGGAGCGTCCCGCATTTGCGCTGGCAGCAACCCAGCGCGATGAAGTCTCGGCCAGCGCCGGCATCGTCAAGGACGCCGGCGACGATCCGGACGTCACCCATGGGGCCTTGGTCGTCACGACCGTGCGTCACGCCGCGCCGGGCAGCGGAGTCATCTTCCGCGCCGGCGAAGGCGTAGGCACGGCGACCCGGCCGGGCTTGGCGGTCGCGCCGGGCGAGCCCGCGATCAACCCTGGGCCTCGCCGGATAATCCGCGGCGCCATCGCCGAAGTCGCTGCCGCGGTCAATGGCAGCGGCGATGTGGAGGTCGAGGTCGCGATCCCGGGCGGCGAGCTCCTCGCCGCCAAAACTCTCAACGCGCGGCTCGGCATCGTGGGCGGCTTGTCGATCCTTGGGACCACCGGCGTCGTGGTACCGTATTCCTGTTCTGCCTGGATCCACGGGATTCGACGCGGCATCGACGTCGCCCGCGCCATGGGGGTCACGCATGTCGCGGGGGCGACCGGCGCCACTTCCGAAGCGGCGGTGCGGAAGCTTCATGACCTGCCGGAGACGGCGCTCATCGACATGGGCGATTTCGTGGGCGCCATGCTCAAATACATCCGCGCGCACCCGCTGCCGCGCGTCACCATCGCCGGCGGCGTCGGCAAGATCACCAAGCTGGCGCAAGGTCTGCTCGATCTTCACTCCAAGCGCGGCGCGGTTGATTTCGCGGCTCTCGCGCGTTTCGCCGAGGCCGCCGGCGCCTCCACTGAATTGCGCAAGCGCATCGTGGCGGCGAACACCGCGGCGGAGGCGTTTGCGCAGGCCGAGGCGGATGGCATTGGACTCGCCGACGTGGTGGCGCGCGCCGCACTGGAGACCGCTCTGCGCGCGGTCGGAAGCGGCGAGATCGCGATCGAAGTGGCGGTGTTCGACCGCGACGGGCGGCTCGTCGGCCGCACCGATTTTGCGACGGCTCACGCTGCCCCCCCGCGAAATCGGCGCTGATAGCCCGGATCATAGAGTGCGCTCTCGCGGAACTGCTCGGCGGCGAGCGCCGGTCCGACCAGGATCAATGCTGTGCGCTCGATCGGCTCCGCGGCGACCATGGCGCCGATGGTGCCGAGCGTGCCGTTGAGGGTGCGTTCGTCGGGCCAGCTTGCGCGCACGACCACGGCGACCGGACAATCGGCGCCGTAGAACGGGCTGAGCTCCGCGACGGCGGCATCGATGGCGTGAATGGCGAGATGAATGACGAGGGTCGCTCCGGTCGCGGCGAAGGCAGCGAGCCGCTCGCCTGCAGGCATGGCCGAGGCGCGCCCGCCCACGCGCGTGAGCACCACGCTCTGCGCCAACTCGGGTATGGTGAGCTCGCAGCCGAGCGCGGCTGCCGCCGCGGCGAAGGCCGGCACCCCGGGGGTGAGCGTGTAGGGAATCCCCCGCCGTCGCAGCCGGCGGATCTGCTCGGCCAGCGCGCTGTAGAACGACAGGTCGCCGGAATGCAGCCGCGCCACATCGCGCCCGCTCCCATGCGCCGCGACGAGTTCGGCCTCGATCTGATCGAGCGTCATCACCGCCGTATCGACCAGTCGGGCATCGGGCGGACAATAGGCGAGCAGCTCGGCCGACACGATCGAGCCGGCATAGAGGCAGACGGGGCAGCGCGCGATGAGATCACGCCCGCGCACCGTCAGGAGGTCGGCGGCGCCGGGGCCAGCGCCGATGAAATGCACGGTCATGGCGCCGCTCCGCTGTCCGCCAGCGCGCACGTCGCCGGACCGATCGCGATCCGCGCTACCAGCAGGCGCGCAGTAGCGCCGGCAGCCGCGAGCGCCGCCGCCTCCGCCACCGACGGCACACCCATGAGCGCCACAACCCGCTCGGAGCGGGTGACGGCCCGCGCGCCGGCGGCCGTAAGCTCGGCCGGCGAAATCAGAACCAGCGGCAGCCGGAGCGCCGCGGCGGCGGCGGCAATGCCGGGCTCGCTCTCCTTCACGGCGGGCGCGGCGATGGCACCGAGCGCGCCTTTGCCGAGCCCGGCGCGTCTCAACGCCGCCTCGATCACCGCGGCGATGGCGGCTGCCGCAGTGCCGCGCCGACACCCTACTCCTGCGACGATCATGGCTTGACCCAGAGCCATTGCGTGACCGGCAGCGCCGGACGCCAGCCACTTCTCGCGCCGATCGGCTCGGCGCGTGCAATCGCGACACGGAGCAACTCGCCGCCGACGGCGCCGTGCCGCCCCAGCAGCAGCGCTTCCGTCTCCAGCGTCACCGCATTGACCACGAGACGCCCGCCCGGTCGCAGCATGGCGGCCGCCTTGTCCAAGACTCCGGGCGTGCCGGCGCCGCCGCCGACGAACACGGCGTCGGGCGGAGCGAGCTCCGTGAGCGCGGCGGGTGCCGCGGCTTGCACCACCACCAGCCCCGGCACTCCGAGCGCGGCTGCGTTGCGTCCGATGCGCGCCGCTCGCTCCGCCTGCGCCTCGACGGCCACGGCGCGCAACGAGGGATCGCACAACATCCATTCGATCGCGATCGAACCGGCGCCAGCGCCGATGTCCCACAGCAGCTCGCCGCGCCGGGGAGCCAGCGCTGACATTGTCAGCGCGCGGATCTCGCGTTTGGTGATCTGGCCATCATGCTCGAAAAGAGCATCGGGCAGCCCCGGCGCGCGCGCGATCACCCGGGCGCCGGGCGCCGCGAGCACCTCGACGGCGACGGTGTTGAGCGCATCGACGCTCTCCAGATCGAAATGCGAAGCGGTGGTGGTGCGGATTTGCTCGCGCGGCCCCCCGAGCGACTCCATCACGGTCATGCGCGAGGCGCCGAATCCCGTCTGGGTGAGCAGTTGAGCGAGCGCTATCGGCCCAGCGCCGTCCGAGGTCAGCGCCAGAATGCGCGCGCCCGGTTGCAGGTGCGCTCGCGCGACATCGAGCCTTCGCCCGTGAAAGGACAGGAGTGTAACCTCTGGCAACGCCCAGCCGAGCCGTGCGGCGGCGAGGCTGAACGCCGACGGCGCCGGCACGACCAGCATGTCCCGCGCCTCGACATGGCGGGCCAGTATCGAGCCCACCCCGTACAGGAACGGATCGCCCGAGGCGAGAACGCACACGTCTTCACCGCGATGGGCCAAAACCTCCTCGATCCCTCGCTCGAGCGGACTGGGCCACGGTCGCGCGGCGCCGCGAATGAGTGACGCAGCAAGGGCGAGATGACGCTTGCCTCCGAACACGAGCTTGGCTCTGGAAATGAGGCCGCGCGCGACCGGATTGAGCCCCGACACGCCGTCCTCGCCGATCCCGACGATGGACAGCCAGCGGCGCGGCGCGGCAATGTCGGGCGCGAGCCGATCAGGAACCGACATGCGCATCCTCATCCTCGGCGGGACGGCGGAAGCACGGCGACTGGCGGAGCGCCTCGCCGATCGTGGCGATCTCGCCGTCACCCTGTCGCTGGCGGGGCGCACCGTCGCGCCCGCGCCGCAGCCTGTCTCGGTGCGAATCGGAGGGTTTGGCGGCGCCGAAGGGCTCGCTCGCTATCTCGCGGCGGAACGCGTCGACGCCCTCATCGACGCGACCCACCCTTACGCCGCGGTCATTTCCGCCAATGCGGCAGATGCCGCGCGATTGGCCGGCGTGCCGCTGCTGGGGCTGCGGCGGCCGCCCTGGCTGCCAGTTGCCGGCGATCGCTGGATCGAGGTCGCAGACGTAGCGGCGGCGGCCCGCGCCATCGGCGCTGCGCCACGACGGGTGTTCCTCACGCTTGGCCGCAAGGAGCTCGCTCCCTTCACGAATGCGCCGCAGCACGACTATCTCGTGCGCAGCGTCGATCCCGTCGATCCGCCGCTCGCCGTCCCGCGAGTGAGCTACCTCACGGCTCGCGGTCCGTTCACGGAGGCGGACGAGCGCATGCTTCTGAGCGCGCGCCACATCGAGATCGTGGTCGCAAAGAACAGCGGCGGCGCATCGACCTACGGCAAGATCGCGGCGGCGCGCGAGCTCGGCCTGCCGGTGATCATGCCATGCCGGCCGCTGCTGCCGCCGGTTACCGCAGTCGAAACCATCGAGGATGCCTTGGCCTGGCTCGATCATGTGAGCCGACCTCGAGCCGAGCGCGGCGTGTAGACGAGTGGCCGGCGTCCGGGACGCGCGATAACGCGCGTCTCCGGCGAGCCTACGATGACGAGCGTCGCCATGTCGGCGGCGGCCGGATCGGCGTCGGCCAACGTTGCAACCGTCACGCCTTCGTCGGAGCGCCCGATCGCACGACCGAAGACCACCGGTGCGGATTGCGGCAGGTGGTGGCGCAGCCGCTCCAAAGCGGCCGCGAGCTGCCATGGCCGCGCCTGCGACACCGGGTTGTACAGCGCGATCACGAAGCCGGCGCCTGCGGCGGCATCGAGCCGGCGCTCGATCACCTCCCATGGCTTGCGGTTGTCCGAAAGCGATAGCGCGCAGAAGTCGTGACCGAGCGGTGCCCCGATCCGCGCGGCCACCGCGAGCATGGCGGTGACGCCGGGCACGATCGCGATCTCGAGGGCGCGCCAGGTATCCGGGCCTGATTCAATCTCCTCGCACACTGCAGCCGCCATTGCGAACACGCCGGGATCGCCGCCGGAGACCATGGCCACGCTTGCCCCTTGGGCGGCATGCGACAGCGCGGCGGCGGCGCGCGTGCCCTCCTCGCGGTTGTCGGACGGGTGACGGCTCTGATCCGGCCGCGCCGGGACGCGCGCGAGATAGCGGTCGTAACCGTAAAGCGCCTCCGCGGAGGCGAGGGCCGCCTGGGCTTCCGCCGTGAGGTAGCGCGCATCTCCCGGGCCGAGTCCGACCACGCAGAGATAGCCGCTCACGGCCGGTGCTCCCACCCCGGAACCAGCACGACCGCAAAATACGGTGCGCAATCGTCCGGCTTGTCGGCAAGCGGCGTCACCACCGCCCCCGGCATGGTGCCGCGCTCCACGTACAGCGCGCGGGCGAGACGGCCGCTGTGCGCGAGCGCGCGGCGCACCTTGGGCAGGTGACGGCCGAGCTTCATGACCACGACCGCCGCGGTATCGCGCAGCCGATGCGTCAGCTCGTCCTCCGGCAGCGAAGCCGGGATCGCGGTGAACACGTCGTCGCCCTGCGCAATGGGCACGCCCGCGGTCGACCAGCAGCCTGACATGCCGGTGACGCCGGCGACGATTTCGGTTGGATAGCGTTCGGCCAATCGCACGTGCAGGTGCATGTAAGAGCCGTAGAACAGCGGATCGCCTTCGCACACCACGGCCACGACGCGTCCCGCCTCGATATGCGCTGCGATCGTCGCGGCCGCGGCATCGTAGAATTCGCGCATCGTACTGCGATAGACCGGCTCGTCCTTCGGAACCTCAGTGGTCACCGGATAGACCAGCGGCAGCTCCTCGATCCCCGATTTGAGCTGGTCGGCGATGATGGCGCGCGCATTGCTGCCGTTGCCGCGCTTGGCGAAATGCGCGACCACATCAGCTTCGGCAAGGGCACGCATTGCCTTGAGCGTCAGCAGCTCCGGGTCGCCCGGTCCCACGCCGACACCGATGAGCCGTCCCTTACTCATAGGCCGGCCTTCGCCAGGGCGTTGACGGCAGCGGCGGCCATGGCGCTGCCGCCCATGCGGCCGCGCACGATGAGGAATGGCACCCCGCACGGGTCGGCGGCGAGCGCGGCCTTGGCTTCGGCCGCGCCGACGAATCCGACCGGAATGCCGATGATGGCGGCCGGCTTCGGAACTCCGGAAGCGAGCATCTCCACGAGGCGAAACAGCGCGGTGGGCGCGTTGCCGATCGCGACCACGGCACCGGCAAGCCGCTCCGTCCACAGCTCGAGCGCGGCGGCCGAGCGCGTGCTGCCCAGCCGCTGCGCCAGTGCCGGAACGCGCGCATCGTGCAGCGTGCAGACCACCTCGTTATGCGCGGGCAAGCGCGCCCGCGTGACGCCGTGCGCGACCATTTGGGCGTCGCACAGGATCGGCGCGCCGCGAGCGAGCGCCGCGCGCGCCGCTGCCACAAAGCCGCCGCCGAATACAATGTGCTCGGCCGCCGTGACGATGCCGCAGGCATGGATCATCCGCACGACGATTTCGGCTTCCTCGGCGGAGAACCGCGACAGGTCGGCCTCGGCGCGGATGATCGCGAAGGAGCGCTCATAGATCGCGCGGCCATCGCGCAGATAGGCGAGGGGTTCAGGCACCGCCGACCTCCTGCAGGATGGCGAGGATGCGCGCGGCGCCCATGCGCGACAGCGTCTCGGCGGCGCGCTCGTGCGACCGGCGCACGCGTTCGGCTTCGCGTGCGAGTTGGGCAAATCGAGACGGCAGGGCTTGCCCGACGATAGTCCCGAGCGGCTGGTCGCGAGCCGATCCGTTGACAATGACGCCGCAGCCGCCAAGCGCACCCACCACGGTCAGCGCCGCCGCCGGGCGATGGGCGCAGCCTTTGCCGCAGCCCGAAAGGTGGAGGGTGAGCGATCCGTCGAGCAACGCAGCCGCGGCGGTTGCGATCGCAGGTGCGAGCGCTCGTGTCGCGATCTGAGCGGACGCGCAGCCCGGCATGCCGGCGCAGACTGCAACGTGCCGGCGCGGGTCGTTCGCTCGTGTGATGAACCCGAGGTCATCCGCGGCGGCGGTGAGTGTGTCTGCCGTTTCCGCCGTGACGCCGATGACGAGCAGCACGCGACCCGGCGCCGCGCGGATCCCGCTGGCCCCGGCGCGCCTCGCCGCCACAACGAATCGCGACAAGGCGGTCGTATCGGCATGGCCGAAAGCGAGCCCCAGCCCGCGCGCCAGCAATCCGCCTCGCAGCCGGTGCGCGCCGATCGGCGCGGCTGGACGGCGCGTGGGCGGCGCCGGCGCATCAACCAGGAGATCGGCGACGGTCGCGCGAAATGCACCTATACCTTCGCCGGTGACGAGGTCGCGCGCGCGCGCGTCGCGGCCGTGCGTCGCAATTTGAGTAAGCAGCCGCGTGACCGCTTCAGCCGCGTCCTCGGCAGCCACCCGGCCGAGCGGCGCGGCCATTGCGGCATCTCCCCCGAGTGCGAAGTGCAGACATGGTCGTTCGCGCCCGGGCTCCGCCCGCAACCGCACGTCGGCTGCTATCGCATCGAGATGCCAGGTGGTGCCGGCGTCGATCACGACCGAGACCTTTGGATTAAGCCTTGCGGTTGGCGCGCTCACCGCCAGCGCGTCGCGCACCGCAGCGGCCAGCACGGCGGCGTCGATGGCCGCGTCGGGGGTAAGGCCGGCGAGAGGGTCAGCGATGACTGAAACATGACAGCCGCCATCGATACCGAGCGGCGCGACCGTGCGGGCAAAGGCCGGCGCCGAGGCTGCGGTGAGGCCGCGGATCTGAATGCTGCCGCGCGCGGTGACTTCGACGATGCCGTTGCCGTGTGTGCGCGCCGCCGCACACAGATCGGCGAAGGCGCCGAGCGCAATGGTTCCAGCGGGTGAAAGGCGTACCAGCAATCCGTCGCCGGTTGTCATCGGCGCCGATAGTGCGGGGCAGGCGCCACGGCGGGACGGCGCATTCATGACGGTGCCTCCGCCCGGAGCGCGGCCAGATCGGCATCGAGATCGTTGCGGCGGGGGTGCCACCATCCATACCGTCGCGCTGCGTCGAGGCGCTCGGCGATCGCGCGCGCGGCTGCGGGGTTCTCGCGCAAGAGGAAGTCGCGTACGCGCGGATCGACCAGATAGGCCTCGTGCACGAGGTCGAGCAGCGCGCTCGGCACCGCATCCGTCGTCTGCGCGAAGGCGACGAGTCGATCAACGGTCTCGGCGAGCTCGGCTGCACCACGTGGTCCGTGCCGCATCAGACCTTCGATGAAGCGCGGATTGATTGCGCGCGCCCGCACGATCCGCGCCAGCGCCGTCGCGAGCGGCCGCGCGCGCGGGCGGCGCGGGTCGGTCACGTCGAGCATCACCAGATCGGGTGCACGGCCGAGCGCGTCCGCCGCCGCCGCGAAACCGCCGACGAACGCCGCATCCTCCGCTCCCTCCAGCAGATCGCGGCCGGGATCATCGCTCGGATGCACCAACAGGTCTGCCGACGCCACACAGGCCGCAAAAGCGCCGGGCTGGGGCGTGCCCTCGCCCTCGGCGCCGCCATAGGCGTGGGAGGCGGCTGCGAGATAAGCCGCGCCGATGGTCGCGCGGTCGTGCTCGCCGCCGACGAGGTCCTCGACCCCCGCGCCATAGACACCAGGCGCGGTGCCGAAGATGCGCGCGGGCGCTGGCTGCCCGTTGTCGCCAAACGCCCGAGCGGCGGCGGCGAGCGGGTTGTCGTCGTCGCTTTCTTCGCGCACTGCGACCGCCCGCACGGCCGCATCGATGAGCGCGAGCTGCGCCGGGAACAGGTCGCGGAAGAGCCCGGATACGCGCCACGTGACGTCGAGGCGCGGGCGCCCGATGGCGGCGGTTGGCAGGACTTCCACTGCGGTTATCCGGCCGGTTGCTGGATCCCAGACCGGCCGGCAGCCCATGAAGGCGAAGCCCTGCGCGATCTCCTCGCCGCCGGTGCGCAGCGTCGCACTGCCCCAGAGATCGACGACCAGCGCGCGCGGCATCTCTCCGTGCGTTTGCAGATGCGCGCGGATCACCTCCTCGGCCGCGAGCCGGCCGAAATCCATGGCGGTGGGCGTCGGCAGGGTGCGTGGATCGGCGGTGAACAGGTTGCGGCCAGTGGGCAGGACGTCGCGCCGGCCGCGCGCGGGAGCGCCAGCAGGGCCGGGCGCGACTCGGCGGCCGTCGAGTGCAGCCAGAAGCGCCATGCGCTCGGCTTCCGGGCTCAGGTGCCAGCACGCATCAAGGTCTTGCACGTGTGATGCGCGGCCGAAGACGTGAAGGCCGTCCTTGATGGGGAGATCCTTCAAATCGCAGAGCCAAGCGTCGATGCGACGCAAGGCATCGTCGGGGCCCGCATCGCGGTCGACGCCGGCCTCGCGCGCGAGCCCGCTGCGGGTCGCGGTTTCGATGATGAGGCTGGCGAGACGCTCGCGCCGTCGGCGGTCGAGGCCATCGGCCTGGGCATATTCGTCGACCAGCCGCTCGAGCGCGTGCGCCTCGCCCGACAACGAGCTCTCGGCCATCGGCGCCGGCAAATGGCCAATCGTCACTGCCGCAATCCGCCGCTTGGCCTGCGCGGCCTCGCCCGGATTGCTGACGATAAAGGGATAGATCACCGGCAGCGAACCGACCAGCGCCTCCGGAAAACAGTTCGCGGTCAGGGCGACCGCCTTGCCGGGCAGCCATTCGAGCGTGCCGTGAGCGCCAAGGTGCAGCAGCACATCGACCTTTGCTGCCTGCCGCAGCCACAGGCCGAACGCGAGCAGGGCATGGCGCGGCGGCAGGGAAGGATCGTGATAATCCGCGCGGCGGTCGAGCGGGCGGCCGCGATCGGGCGCCACCGCGACAATGGTGTTGCCGAAGGCGCGGGCGCGAAAGCGGAACGCGCCGTCGCTGAGATCGGAGTCGTCGGCCGGAGCGCCCCAGGCCGCTTGTACGCCTCGCCCGACCTCCGGCGGCAGTTCCGCGAGCAGGCGCGCATAGTCGGCAAGGGAGAGTGTGCCATCCGCACGCCCGCTGTCTAGCGCGGCGAGGAGTTGCTGCGCCGAGTGCGGCGCGTCCCCCACCGCATAGCCGGCCGCCCCCAGGTCCTCGAGAACGGCGACGGCGCTGGCCGGCACGTCGAGCCCGACCGCATAGCCGGTGCGGCCCGGCGCGCCGGGATAATCCGGCATCAGCAGCGCAACGCGGCGCTCGCCGCGAGGCGTTGCCTGCAGGCGAACGAGCGCCGCGACGCGATCCGCAACCATCGCGACGCGGTCCGGCTCGGGTCGATTGGCCAATGCCGTGAAGGCGAGCTCGTGATGCAGTTGCACCGTGTCCTTGAAGGCGATCGCGCCGGCGAGCACGCGGCCGTCGAGCTCCGGCAGCACCACGTGCATGGCGAGGTCGGATACGCCGAGCCCGCGCGGGCTGTCGCGCCAGGCCGCGCGCTTGGTGGTTGCGATCACGACCTGCAGCACCGGCGCGTCGCAATCATCGAACGGCGTAGCGGCGCCCGCCTCGCCGCCGGCGGCGAACGCGGTAGTCGTGATGATCACCGCGGGACGCAGCCGTGCCAGCGCCGCGCGGATGAACTCCGCCGCGCTTGCCTCCTTCAGGCTATTGACCAAGAGTGGAGCCGGCGCCAGCCCGCGCTGCGCGAGCGCCTCGCAGAGCGCATCGACCGCGGCGGGATCGGCCGCCAGCAGCATGGAACGATAGAACACGACCGCAACGATGGGTCGGCCAGGGGTGAGCGACGCCGTCAGTGCATCGAGATCGACCGCGCCGCGGCCGGGCAGATACCCCGCCATGCGCGGTACCGGTTCCGGCGCGGGTACGTCGAGTGCCACGCCGGCATGACGCGCGAGTTGGCGCAACAGCGCCCGCAGGTTCTCGCGCCCACCCTCGCGAAAGAAACCCAGCAGCGCGTCGAGCTCGGCTTGCGGCAGCGTCGATGCCTTCGCGAGCGCAAGATCGTCGCGATCCTCGCCCGGTAATACCGCGAGCGCGATGTCATGCTCGCGCGCGAGTGCGGCCAGGCGATCGATGCCGTACCGCCACCAGTCGAGACCGCCGAGCAATCGCACCAGGATCACCTTGGCATGAACGGCCACGCGGTCGATCCAGAGGTCGATTGAGAGCGGATGACGCAACTCCCGCAGCGATGCCAGCCGCAAGCTCGGAAGCTCGCGCTCCATCGCCCAGGCGGCGGCGATGCCGGAAAGGTCGCTGTCCGCAAACGACAGCACCACCATATCCCCGGGGCTCTGGCCGAGGTCGACCGGCTCGACGATCTCGTCGAGCGTGGTGGAGCTGGTCGCGAGCAGGTGCATCGCTTACCCCAGCAGAGCGTGCGCCACGGCGGCGCGGTTCAGTCCCTTCAAGCCGATGATGACGAGGCGGCCCGCGCGCTCCTCGGATCGGTTCCACGGCCGGTCATACTGATGCGTCACGCGCGCGCCCACCGCCTGCAGCAGCAGGCGCATGGGCTTGCCGGCGACCGCCGCGAATCCCTTGACGCGCAGGATGTCGAAGCTCTGCGCGGCGGCGGCGACGCGCGCGGCGAGCGCGGCCGGGTCGGCGATTTCCGGCAGCGCCAGCACGAAACTGTCGAAGTCGTCGTGGTCGTGCTCCGGCTCGTCGTCGTGACGGGTGCGGCGATTGGCGATGTCCGCCTCGGTGCCGACGCCGAGACCGAGCAGCGCGCCCGGATCGACCTTGCCCTCGGCGACCGTGACGATCTTCACCGCGCGCGGAAGTGCGCCCGCAATGGCGGCGACCGCCTTCTCGGCGCCGGCGGCATCGAGCAGATCGCGCTTGTTGAGCACGACCAGGTCGGCGCAGGCGATCTGATCCTCGAACACTTCCTCGATCGGATCGTCGTGCTCGAGCGCGCTGTCGCCGGCGCGCTGGCGGGCGAGCGCCTCGAGATCGGCGGCCACGCGGCCGTCGGCGAGCGCCGCGCCGTCGACCACGGCGACGACGCCGTCGACCGTGACCCGGCTCTTGATCGCCGGCCAGTGGAAGGCCTGGACGAGCGGTTTCGGCAGCGCCAATCCGGAGGTTTCGATCACGATGTGCTCGACCTTGGGGCTGCGGGACAGAATGGCGTCGAGCGCCGGAACGAACTCGTCCGCGACCGTGCAGCAGAGACAGCCGTTGGCGAGCTCGACGATATTGTCCTCCGGGCAGGCGGCATCGCCGCAGCCCTTGAGAATCTCGCCGTCGATGCCGACGTCGCCGAACTCGTTGACGATGACGGCGAGGCGGCGCCCGCGTGCATGCGACAGCGCGTGACGAATCAGCGTGGTTTTGCCGGCGCCGAGAAAGCCGGTGACGATAGTGCAAGGGACGCGCGCGAGCGAGGCGTTCATGCCTGTTCCTCTTCGAAGTCGATTGGTGGCACGCGCGCCACGAGGCCGCGCTTGAGCGGCTCCGGCCGGCCGCGCCAGGGCAGCAGCCCGTCGGCGGACGAGGCGAGCAGGCGCGCGCCGTCAATGAGCGCAGCGGCGCAGCTGGCGCCGAGGCCGCCGAAGATGTAGGTCCACGAGCCGTTGCAACGCATGGCGGCGCTGGGACCGCGGCTGCAATTGGCGAGGCAGCGCACGCGCTGAACCGCAACGCCGGTACCCTGCGCCGCCTTCGCTGTCGCCTCGGCCAGGATCGCGCCCGGGCGAGGTTCGTCGGGCGGTGCGCCGGCATGCTGACAGCTGATGCAGACGTAGACCGTGGCGGCCGCGATTGCCGCCGCCGGATCGGCCGCGCAGGTCGGATCGGTGGAGGGCACCGGTGATGCTCCGCAGGGCGACAATGCAATCCGGGTGCCTGACACGAACCGACCCGCGCCGAGGCACCCCGCCCGGCCCGCGACCGAATCGACGGCAGGTCTCCTGGCTCGCGGGTCGCCGCCCGTCACCGCCTTCCCGGATGCTTCCAGTGGCTCAGTGGCACGGACTCGCCGCTTACAGTTGCGGGGGCAGCTGTGGCATGGGAACCTGCGGTTCCGCACCACATTCCCTGTTCGCTCTCTCGTCAGAGACCGTCGATGCCCGCACTTAACGGTGGCGGTCGGTGCTTTGTCAATGCGCAGCCGCCGTCTGGCTTGCGAGCCCTCTTGCGCGCGCTATAGTCTGCGCGGTCGGTTCCCGCCCCGGCGGGACTCAAAAGGGAACGCGGTGAGGGCTTCGCCCGAGGCCGCGGCTGCCCCCGCAACTGTAAGCGGCCGGCATTCCTCGACGTGCCACTGGAGCAATCAAGCTCCGGGAAGGCGAGGGAGGCGATGATCCGCGAGCCAGGAGACCTGCCGACAAGCCAATCGCAAACCGCGTCCTCGGGTGGAGGGCGCATGGGGGACCATATGAGATTTCGTCTGCTTCGCCGCGCGGCCTTGCTCGCCGTTCCGTTCTGTGTCGCGGGTGCGCCCGCTTTCGCGCATCACCTCATGGGCGGCAAGACGCCCTCGACCTTCACCGAAGGCCTGTTGTCAGGGCTCGGTCACCCGGTGATCGGGCCGGACCACCTCGCTTTTCTACTGGCGCTCGGCGTTGCGGTCGGCGTCGGCGGACTCAATTTGGCGCTGCCGGCGGTGTTCGTGGCGGCGATGGCGGTGGGCGTGGTGGTGCATGTGAACGGCGCCAGCCTGCCGGCACCGGAGCTCGTCGTCGCCGCTTCCGTGCTGCTCGCGGGCATACTGGTTGCGGCCGGACGTGCGCTGCCGGTCGCGGCGTGGGCGACGCTGTTCGTTGTGGCCGGCCTGTTTCACGGCTACGCCTTCGGCGAATCAATCTACGGTGCCGAGCCTTCACCACTTGGCGCTTATCTCATAGGCCTCGTCATCTCCCAGAGCATCCTCACCGTCGGCACCGCGCTGGTTGCGCGCCGTCTCGGCGCGGGTATTTCCGGGCTTGCTCCGCGGCTGGTCGGCGCCGCCATCGTCGGGGTCGGCTTGACGACGCTGGTCACGCAGGTCGTTCCGGGCGCCTGATGCCGCGATGGCGATGGCGGCGGCCGGCGATGCCCGGCTCACGCTAGTGCTTGGCGGGGCGCGATCGGGCAAGAGCCGATACGCGGAAAGTCTGATCACGGCGCGCGCGCCGCCGTGGATCTACGTGGCGACGGCAGAGCCGGGCGACGACGAAATGGCGCAACGCATCGCCGCGCACCGAGCGCGGCGCAACGCGGGCTGGCAAACGATCGAGGCACCGCACGATCTCGCTGGCGCGCTCGCGGGGGCTGATGCGCGCGCCAACCTTCTGGTCGATTGCCTGACGCTGTGGCTTTCAAACCGGATGCTGGGGGAGGCCGATCTCGACGCGCAGGTCGGCCGGCTGGAGGAGGTCCTGGCCCGGCGCGGCGGCACCACCGTGCTGGTATCCAATGAGGTCGGCTCCGGCATCGTGCCGGACAGCCCGCTCGGGCGCCGCTTTCGAGACGCGCAAGGAAATCTGAATCAGCGGCTGGCCGCGCGCTGCGACCGCGTGGTGCTCGTGGTTGCCGGGCTGCCGCTCGTCGTGAAGGGAAACCCATGAGCAGGACCATCGATGAGACCGAGGCCGAGCGCCATCGCTCGAAGATGAGCAAACGCAAGGCGGTGCAGGACGCCGAGGTCAAGGAGAAAACGATCGAGAAGGGCCTGCTCATCGTTCACACCGGCGCCGGCAAGGGTAAGTCCACCGCCGCCTTCGGCCTCGCCTTGCGCATGCTCGGCCGCGGGCACCGCGTCGGCGTGGTGCAGTTCATCAAGGGTGCCTGGCATACCGCCGAGCGCGACGCGCTGGCGAAATTCGGCGAGCAGGTCTCCTGGCACACCATGGGCGAAGGCTTCACCTGGGAGACGCAGGATCTTGAACGCGACGTGGCGGCGGCCGAACGCGCCTGGGCCAAAGCGCGCGAGCTCATGGCCGATCCGGGCTTTCGCCTGGTGATCCTCGACGAGCTCAACATCGCGTTGCGCTATGCGTACCTCGAGCTTGCGGCCGTGGTCGCCGCCTTGCGCGCGCGCCGCCCCGGCCTGCACGTGGTCGTCACCGGCCGCAACGCCAAGCCCGAGCTGATCGCCGCCGCCGATCTCGTCACCGAGATGACGCTCGTGAAGCACCATTTCGCCGCCGGCGTGAAGGCGCAACCTGGCATCGAGTTCTGACGTGAGCGCCCGCGCCCTCATGTTCCAGGGCACCGGTTCGGACGTCGGCAAGTCGCTGATCGTGGCGGGCCTGGCGCGGGCGTTCGCGGATCGCGGGCTCAAGGTGCGCCCGTTCAAGCCGCAGAACATGTCCAACAACGCCGCGGTGACGGACGACGGCGGCGAGATCGGCCGTGCTCAGGCGCTGCAGGCGCGCGCAGCGCGCGTGCCGCCGAGCGTGCACATGAACCCGTTGCTGCTCAAGCCGCAGAGCGAGATCGGCGCCCAGGTGGTGGTGCGCGGCCGTGTCCGTGGCAGCGCCAAGGCCGCCGCCTATCAGCACATGAAAGCAGAGCTGATGCCGCTGGTGCTGGAGAGCTTCGCGCACCTGCGCAGCGAGGCCGACATCGTGCTGGTGGAAGGCGCGGGCAGCGCGTCAGAGGTGAACCTGCGGGCGAACGATCTTGCCAATATGGGCTTCGCGCGCGCAACCGACACGCCGGTGGTGCTCATCGGCGACATCGATCGCGGCGGCGTGATCGCGAGCCTGGTGGGAACCAAGGCGGTGATCGAGGCCGCCGACGCGGCCTTGATCCGCGGCTTCCTGATCAACAAGTTTCGCGGCGATCCGGCGCTGTTTGACAGCGGAATGGCGAAGGTTACGCAAGCGACCGGGTGGGAGGCGCTGGGCCTGATCCCGTTCTTTGCCGACGCCGGCCTGCTGCCCGCCGAGGATGCGCTGGCGCTCGATCGCCCGCCCGCGCTGAAGGCGAACGCCCGCATCCGCGTCGCGGTCCCCATCCTGCCGCACATCGCCAACTTCGACGATCTCGATCCGCTGGAAGCGGAGCCGGGGGTCGATCTCGTGCGCGTGCGCCCCGGAGCGGCGCTTCCCGGCGACGCCGACCTGGTGATCCTGCCGGGCTCGAAGGCGACGATTGCCGATCTCGGTGCTTTGCGCGCGGCGGGGTTCGACATCGACATCGCCGCCCACCGGCGGCGCGGCGGTCTCGTTCTCGGGCTCTGCGGCGGCTACCAGATCCTGGGACGAACCGTCGGCGATCCCGGCGGCATCGAGGGAGTGCCCGGCACCGCACGGGGCCTCGGCCTGCTCGCAGTCGACACCGTGCTGTCGGGGGACAAGCGGCTCGAGCCGGTGCGCGGCGAAACCAGCGACGCCATCCCGTTTGCCGGCTACGAGATGCACATGGGGCTCACGCAAGGAGAGGACTGCGCGCGGTCGTTCGCGCGCCTCGCGGACGGGTCGCCGGAGGGCGCAACCTCGCCCGACGGGCGCGTCTTCGGCAGCTACATCCATGGCCTGTTCGCCGATGACCGCCAGCGCGCCGCCTGGCTAGCGCGCCTGCGCGCCGGTCCCTCGGCGATCAGCTACGATGGGCTGGTGGACGAGGTGCTCGACCGGCTGGCCGCCCACATCTCAGCGCATGTCGATCTCGGCCGACTGCTCAACCTGTCGCGCTGACGAGCAGGGCCGCGATGGCGACGAGCCCGATCAGCATGGCATCGGCGCGTTCATAGAGCGCCAGCGCGGCGCGAATATCGCCCGCCGTTGCTTCGCGGCGGCCATTGCCCATGACGGCGTCTTCGATACGCACGCTGCCGTACACGCGCGGGCCCGCCAGCGCGAGCCCGAGCGCCCCGGCCATCGCCGCCTCGGGATAGCCGGCGTTGGGCGAGCGGTGGCGTGGGGCATCGCGCAGCACGGTCGACCAGGCGTTGGCTGCCGACGCGCCCGGGCTCACGGCCGCAGCCGCTACGATGAGCAGCGCGGACAGCCGCGCGGCCGGCAGATTGACCAAATCGTCGAGGCGCGCGGCGGCCCAGCCGAACGCATCGTAGCGCGGCGTGCGATGGCCGATCATGCTGTCGGCGGTGTTGATCGCCTTGTAAGCCGTGCCGCCTGCGAGCCCCGCGACCGCCAGCCACAAGGCTGGGGCCACTACCCCGTCGGAGAAGTTCTCGGCCAGGCTCTCGATCGCGGCGCGCGCGACGCCGGCCTCGTCGAGCGCCTGCGGATCGCGTCCCACGATATGCGCCACCGCCGCGCGTCCGCCGGCGAGCCCGTCGCGCTCGAGCGCCGCCGCGACTTGCGCGACGTGCCGGCGCAGGCTGCGCTGCGCGATCAGCGTGCTTGCGGCGATTGCAGCCCAGAGCGTGCCCAGCGGCAGCAGCAGTAACTCCCGCTCCACGGTATAAGCGATCATCGCCGAAAGGCCGATCATAACGACGAGGGCGGCCGTCCCTGCCGCTCGCCGCTTGGCATCGCTCATGCTCTCGTGGTTCAAGGCGCGGTCGAGAAGGCTGATCAGCCGGCCGATCCAGGTCACGGGATGCCCGATGGTGCGCACGAGCCGGTCCGGATAGCCGACGATGAGCTCGATCAGCAGGGCGAGAAACGCGAGCGTGACGGCCATGATCCCCTCCGCGGACACAGCAGCGCTCCCGCACGGCGGCGATCTCACCACGGCGCGGCGCCTGTTTCCGGCGGCTCCGGAGCCTTTCATCGACTTGTCGACCGGGATCAATCCTCATTCTTATCCTCTGCCGCAACTGCCCTCTGACGTGTTTGCGCGCCTGCCCGAGCCGGCGGCGCTCGACCGGCTCGCCGCTGCCGCGGCGCAGGCCTATGGCGCGCCCTCACCCGATCACGTCGTGCCTGCGCCCGGCACGCAGATTTTGCTGCCGCTTGTCGCCGGGCTGGTGCCGCCGGGACGCGCCGCGGTGCTGGGTCCGACCTACAGCGAGCATGCCCGCGCCGCGGCGCTGGCCGGACATCGCAGCTGCGAGGTCGCCGCGGTCGATCAGCTCGTGGGCGCCGACCTAGCCGTCGTCTCGAACCCGAACAATCCGGACGGGCGCATCGTGCCGCGCGCCGCGCTCATCGCCTGCGCCAACGCGTTGCTCGCGCGCGGCGGCATGCTGGTGGTTGACGAGGCCTTCATGGATGTTGTTGCGGTCGGCGCCAGCCTCGCCGGCGACGCCGGCCTCGGCAATATCGTTGTGCTGCGCTCGTTCGGAAAGTTCTACGGGCTCGCCGGGCTGCGGCTCGGCTTCGCGCTGGCGGCACCGGAGCCGGCCGCGAAACTCAGGGCATTGCTCGGACCATGGGCGGTCTCGGGCGCTGCGCTCGCCGTCGGCGTGGCCGCGTTGAGGGACCGCGAGTGGACGCAAGCGACCCAAGCCTCGCTCAATCGCGACACGCGGCGACTCGACCAGTTGCTGAGCCGCCAACGGCTCGAGGTCGTCGGCGGCACGTCGTTGTTCCGCCTGGTGCGAGCGGCGGCGGCGGGCGACCTGTTCCAGCATCTCGGCCGCGCCGGCATCCTGGTGCGCCGGTTCGACGAGCAGCCGGAGTGGCTGCGGTTCGGACTGCCAGGACCCGAGGAGGCGTGGAAGCGTCTCGCCGCGGCGCTGGCCGCGTTCGCGCGTGAATGAGCCGACGGGGCCGCGAGTTGCAGGCCTTTGCATGCGATTGACCGCGCGCTAGATAGACGCGAAGTCATTTTGGCGCGGGCATTGTGCAAATCGCCATGGATCACCGCTTCTCGATAGCCCCGATGATGGAATGGACGGACCGGCACTGCCGGTTCTTTCATCGTCTGCTCACGCGCCGCGCGCGGCTCTATACCGAGATGATCACGACCGGCGCGGTGCTACACGGCGACCGCGCCCGGCTGCTGGCGCTCGATCCCAGCGAGCACCCGGTGGCGCTCCAGCTCGGCGGCTGCGACCCGCAAGCCCTTGCCCGTTGTGCGCGCATCGCGGAGGACTTCGGCTACGACGAGATCAATCTCAATGTCGGCTGTCCCTCGGACCGCGTGCAGGAGGGACGTTTCGGCGCCTGCCTGATGCGCGAGCCTGCGCTGGTCGGCGACTGCGTCGCCGCCATGCGCGCGAGCGTCAAGGTGCCCGTCACCGTCAAATGCCGCATCGGCATCGACGACCAGGATCCGGAAGAGGCGCTCGAAACATTCACCGCTGCGGCCGAACGCGCCGGCGTTGGCGCGCTCGTCGTGCATGCGCGCAAGGCCTGGCTCGCCGGCCTTTCGCCGCGCGACAACCGCGAGGTCCCGCCGCTCGATTACGCCCGCGTCCATCGGCTCAAGGCCGCGCATCCCGCGCTCGCCATCGTGCTCAACGGCGGCATCGCCGACCTCGACCATGCGGCGGCGCAGCTTGCGCGCGTCGACGGCGTCATGATGGGGCGTGCCGCCTATCAAGAGCCGTGGCGGCTGCTGGACGTCGATCCCGTGCTGTTCGGCGCACCCTCGCCATGTGGATCGCCGGAGGCGGCGGCCGAAGCGCTGATCCCTTATATTGAACGCCAGCTCGCGCGCGGCGCCCGCCTCCACGCGATTACGCGACATGTCCTCGGCCTGTTCCGGGGTGTGCCGGGCGCCCGTGCGTTTCGCCGCCATCTCGCGACCGAGGCGGTCAAGCCGGCCGCGACGGCCGCGACCTTCCGTAGCGCGCTCGCTTTCGTCGCCGACGCGAGCGCGCAAACGCCGCACCCCGCCGCCGCCTGATACGCGGTCAGGCGGAGCCGGCTTTCGGAGCAGGACATGGTGCTCGGAGTACCGGTGAGCGAGCTCCTCCTGCTCGCGGCCTTGATCGTCGTCGGTGGTTTCATCACCGGCATCCTCGCTGGGCTGTTCGGGATCGGCGGCGGCGCCCTCATCGTTCCAGTGCTGTACGAGGTCTTCGGCGTACTCGGCGTGTCGGACGAGGTGCGCTTCCCGCTCTGCGTCGGCACCTCGATTGCGATCATCGTCCCCACCAACGTGTTTTCCTATCTCACCCACCGCGACAAGGGCGCCGTGATGATGGAGGTGGTGCGGACATGGGCGCTGCCGGCGGTCGCGGGCGTCGCCCTCGGCTCCGCCGTCGCGGCGTTCGCGCCGGCGGCGGTGCTCAAGCTCGCCTTCGTGCTGGTGGCGAGCGTGATCGCGTCCAAGCTGCTGCTCGGCCGCGAGAGCTGGCGCCTCGCCGACGAGTTGCCGGGCCGGGGCGCCATGACGGCATACGGGTTCTTCATCGGGCTCGCGGCTTCGCTGATGGGCATCAGCGGCGGCTCGATCAGCAACATGATCCTGACCCTGCACGGCAAGTCGATGCACCAGGCGGTCGCCACCTCGGCCGGGCTGGGCGTGCCGATCACGGTTGCCGGCACCATCGGCTATATGCTTGCCGGCCTGCCGCAGCAGTCGCTCATGCCGCCGCTTTCGCTCGGGTTCGTGTCGCTCATCGGGTTCGCGGTGATGGCGCCGGTCTCGAGCTTCAGCGCCCCCTACGGCGCCCGTCTCGCCCATGCGCTGTCCAAGCGCCGGCTCGAAATCGCCTTCGGCTGCTTCCTGCTCCTGGTCTGCGTGCGCTTCGTGGCGAGCCTGGCCGGATGAGCACCACCGAGCTTTGCGCGAGGCCGTGATAAGGGCGCGATCCCGCCCGCGGCGGTTCGCGCCAGTTTCTTTGATCTTGCGCACGTCCTTATCGGAAAACCGGTGTCAGCTTTTCCGGGACATGCGCTAGGGATAGCCGCGCAGCAGCAGCTTGTCGCCGCGCACCTCCCAGCTTTCGAGCCGGTTGAGAAAGCTCATGCCGAGCAGACTGCTGCGCAGCTGTCCGGACGGTGCGATCAGCGCCGGGACCGATCGCTCGATGATGCCCCCGACCGACATCCGGTCGAGCGTGACCGGCGCGGCGCGCGCGCGGCCGTTGGCGGTATCGATGCTGACGGAATAGTTGAGGACCTCGAGCGGCAGCCCCGCGGCTCTGGCGGCTTCATGGGTGAGGACGACGGCGCTCGCGCCGGTATCGAGCACCATGGAGACGCGTGCGCCGTTGACCTCGGTCGCCACCGCGAAGCTGCCGCCTCCGCCGCGGGCGATCTCCACCGTCCGCCCTCGGCTGGCGGCACGCCCCGGCACCACCTCGGCCAGCACCCGCTCCGCCACGTCGTTGAGCTCGAAGCGATAGGTGTATCCCAGCACCAACAGCACGGCGACCGCCAGCCAGATGAGCATCGATTCGAGCGCGTGCGCAAAGCGATGGCGAAACAGGATGAGCGCGAGCATCCCGACCAGAGCGAGCGCCATGATCTTGGTTTCAAGCGGAGCGTTGTCGAGATGCGAGAGGTCGCCGAGCGCGCTGTCGTCACGCCGCAGCACGATGACGAGAAGGGCGATCGTGAGCAGCGAGAGCAGGATCCAGAGCAGGCGGCGCACGGATGTCCTTCAGCGCGCATCGGCGCGTGGCGGGCGAGTTCGCTCGAGTCCGGCAAGCCGCCCGGGCAATTGCGCTGCGATGCGCGCGCGCTCGTCGATGCGCAATCCGGTCCAGCCCGCAATCTCCGCGAGGCTGCGGCCGCAGCCGATGCATAGCCCCGAGACCGGATCGACCGCGCAGCTTTTGTTGCAGGGACTAGCGCTATCGGCCATGAGTCGTCGCTTCGGTGTGACCGGCAAGATAAGGCCCGGCGGACGGAAGGCAATCGCGGCGCTCCGGATGCGACGGGATAGCTTTGCGCTGAGCCGGCTTCGCGGCGCTGGGCGGGCGGTGCGCCCGCGAGGGAGAGACGCGGGCCGCGCGCAATCTGCGCCTTGACCGCCGCTTGCCTCCATGCTGGGGTGTGGCTCGGAGGAAATGCAACCATGCGTCTGCATGGGCTCGCCGGCCCGTGCGCATCCCGGAATATCCCATGAAGCTCTACGACGGAGGGCGAGCGCCCAATCCGCGGCGAACCCGAATCTTCCTGGCGGAGAAGGGCATAAAGTTGCCGCTGGAGCAGGTCGATCTCGGCGCCATGCAGCAGCAATCGCCAGCCTATGCCGCCGTCAATCCGCTCAAGCGCGTGCCCGCCCTCGTGCTCGACGATGGCACGGTGATCACGGAGTCGATCGCGATCTGCCGCTATTTCGAGGTGCTGCAGCCCGACCCGCCGCTGTTCGGGCGCAGCGCGCTCGAGATCGCGCGCATCGAGATGTGGAACCGGCGCATGGAGCTCAATCTGCTGTTTCCGGTCTCGCACGTGTTTCGCAATTCGCACCCGGCCATGAAGGAGATGGAGGTGCCGCAGGTGCCCGCCTGGGCCGAAGCCAACAAACCGCGCATCCTGGAATTCATCAGCTTCCTCGACAGCGAGCTGAAGGAGCGCCGGTTCGTTGCCGGCGATAGCTTCACGGTGGCTGATATTACCGGCCTGGTCGCCGTCGATTTCATGAAGCCCGCCAAGCTCGCGCTGCCGGACGCGCTCGGCAACCTCAGGCGCTGGCACGCCGCCGTGTCGGCGCGGCCGAGCGCTTCGGCCTAGCGATGCGCGTCACGATCCTGGGCTCCGGTGACGCCTTCGGCTCCGGCGGCCGTTTCAATACCTGTTTTTTGCTCGAGACCGCCAAAGCGGTGCTGCTGGTCGATTGCGGCGCCACCTCTCTGGTCGCGCTCAAGGCGCGCGCCATCGATCCCAACGACATCGACGGCATCGTGCTCTCACACCTCCACGGCGACCACTTCGGCGCCATTCCCTTCCTCCTGCTCGACGCGCAATTCCTTGCCGGCCGTGAGCGGCCGCTCTTGATCGCGGGGCCGCCGGGCACGCGCGCGCGCCTCGATGCTGCGCTCGAAGTGTTCTTTCCGAGGTCCACCGCCAACAAGTGGCGCTTCTCCTGGAAGGTGATGGAGATCGAGCTTGACCAGCCCACCGACGTCCTCGGCCATGCCGTGATCACGACCGAGGTTCGGCACTATTCGGGCGCCCCCTCGACCGCGCTGCGGCTCTCCGACGGAGTGTCGCTGTTCGCCTTTTCCGGCGACACCGAATGGGTGGATGCGCTCATCGGCGTAGCCCGCGACGCCGATCTCTTCATCGCCGAATGCTACGGCTATTCCGGGCACCTCACCGGCCACCTCACCTGGGAAGTGCTCAAGGCGCGGCTGCCCGAGCTGCGCGCGCGGCGCATCATGCTCACGCACATGAACCCGACCATGCTCGCGCACCTCGACGAGGTCCGTGCGGCCGGCGTGCTCGTCGCCGAAGACGGGCTCATCCTCAAGGTCTGAATCCGGCGCTGTGGTATCGCCCGCGCCATGCCCGCCGCCTCGCCGGTATTCTCTCCAGCACCCGGCTTGATGCGTCCAATCACCGCTCCAGGCGCGCGATCAGGCTCGATGTGTCCCAGCGGCGGCCGCCCATCTTCTGCACCTCGGCGTAGAATTGATCGACCAGCGCGCTGACCGGCAGGCTAGCACCGTTCTTGCGCGCCTCGCCCAGACAGATGGCGAGATCCTTGCGCATCCAGTCGACCGCAAAACCGAAATCAAACTTGCCGGCAGCCATGGTCTTGTAGCGGTTCTCCATTTGCCAGGACTGTGCCGCACCCTTGGAGATGGTCTCGATCACCGCATCGATGTCGAGCCCCGCCTTCTTAGCGAAATGGATGCCTTCCGAGAGGCCCTGCACCAGTCCGGCGATGCAAATCTGATTTACCATCTTGGTGAGCTGGCCGGCGCCTGCCGCCCCGAGCAGCTTGCACATGCGGGCATAGGCGGCGATCACCTTCTCGGTGCGACCATAGGGCGAGGCGTCGCCGCCACACATCACGGTGAGCACGCCATTCTCGGCGCCGGCCTGGCCGCCGGAGACCGGCGCGTCGACAGAATCGAATCCGCGCTTCTGCGCTTCCGCATAGAGCTCGCGCGCGATCTCGGCTGACGCGGTGGTGTGGTCGACGAACACGGCGCCTCGTGGCACGCCCTGGAAGGCCCCGTCCGGTCCGAGCGTGACCTCGCGCAGGTCATTATCGTTACCGACGCAGCACATAACGAAATCCTGGCCCTCGGCCGCGGCCTTGGGTGTCGGCGCGGCCTTGCCGCCGTGCTGCGCGACCCATTTCTGCGCCTTGGCGGCGGTGCGGTTGTAGACAGTGACGTCGTGGCCGCCTTTGTTCTTGAGGTGCCCCGCCATCGGATAGCCCATGACGCCGAGACCGAGAAAAGCCACCTTCGCCATTCTGTCCTCCCTGGCGCGCTGCACGCGCCGGTGCCGATGCCTATATCGGGGAGTGATTGCGACGGCGCGGCGGCCCCGTCAACCATGGGACCGCGTTGACCGGGACGGCGCGGCGCCTAAGGTTGTCGCCGCAGTGTGCCGCCAGGCGGGAATGATGCGATGACGGTGTCCAAGGAACAGGTGCTGGCAAGTCTCGAGGGCGTGAAATCGCCGGACGGAACTCCGTTACCGCGCACCGGCGCCTTGTCGGAGGTGGTGGCGGGCGACGGCAAAGTGTTTTTCTCGATCACCGTCGACGCCAGCGAGGTCAAGGCCTGGGAGCTGGTGCGCAAGCATGCCGAGGATGCGGTGCGCGCGCTGCCGGGCGTGCGCTCGGCGCTGGTCGCGTTGACGGCGGAGCGCAAGGCGGGCGCGCCCTCGCCGCCGCGTCCGGTCCCCGGCCGGACGGGCACCGGCGCGCGCGCCACGCCGCGCGGCGAAGCGGCGCAAGGCGTGCCCGGCGTCGAGGCGATCATCGCGGTTGCTTCGGGCAAGGGCGGGGTTGGCAAATCCACCACCGCGGTCAATCTCGCGCTCGGCCTTGCCGCGCTCGGCCTCAAGGTCGGTATGCTGGACGCGGACATCTATGGACCGTCGCTTCCGAAGCTCCTCGCCATCAAGGAGCGGCCGCAGACCATCGGCGGCAGCCGGCTCAAGCCGATTACGCGCTACGGCCTCACCGTCATGTCGATCGGCTTCCTGATCGACGAGGAAACGCCGATGATCTGGCGGGGCCCGATGGTGATCTCTGCCCTTACGCAGATGCTGCGCGAGGTCGAGTGGGGTACGCTCGATGTGATGGTCGTCGATATGCCGCCCGGCACCGGCGATGCCCAACTCACCATGGCCCAGCAGGTCCCGCTCAAGGGCGCCGTCATTGTTTCCACCCCGCAGGATCTGGCCCTGATCGACGCCCGCCGCGGCGTCGCCATGTTCAACCGCGTGAACGTGCCGGTGCTTGGCATCATCGAGAACATGAGCTATTTCGTGTGCCCGCACTGCGGCACTCGCTCCGACATCTTTGCCCATGGCGGCGCGCGGCACGAGGCCGAGCGGCTCGGCGTGCCGTTCCTGGGCGAGGTTCCGCTGCACATGGCGATCCGCGAAAAATCGGACGCCGGACTGCCCGTGGTCGCGACCGAGCCCGATGGGCCGCATGCCAAGATCTATCGTGACATCGCCGCCACGCTACGCGACCGGCTCGCGGGCGGCGTTGGCCGCAGCGCGCCGAAGATCGTGATCGAGGCGTAACGTCGAAGCCTCAGCTCGCTTATCGCTCGAGGATGACGGTGGCGCAGCCGGCTCCAGCGCTGCCGGCGGAGATCGGGCGCGCCGCCCCTCATATGCACGATGGCTCACTCGCCGCGCTCGACGAGGTCTTGCAACACTCCTTGAATGGCCTGGTCGGGCGCCCCGACCCTCTTCAAAGCAATTTCGCCCGTGGCTGGCGCCGTCGCAGCGTGAGGCGCGTTGACCTCATCGCGTTGCTGGGCCCGCTCATCCGTGCGCCGAAGCCGGCGCTACCGGAAAGGGCATGCCGTCGCGAGCGATTCCGGCGCCAGGAGCCGGGCGGACGGTCGAGATCGCCTTTCCGGCGACCGGCTCGTTTCTGGTGTCGTGCGGCATCCATCCCGAAGAGGGAACTGTACGTCGATGTCGGGCCCTGAGCGGCCCACATGTCGCGGGCTGCCCCCTTGCACGTGCGCGCTCCCGAGGACAATCTAGCCGCGAAGCGTGGCGGACGAACCCGCGTCGGGGGCGATAATCACCCGAAACGGGCCAGCATAGATCCGTGCCCGCGGTATAGGAGGAACAGACCCCATGAAGCGCCGCGAATTTCTGAAGGTTGCCGGAGCCGGAATAGCCGCCTCGGCAATCGCCGCGCCGGCCATTGCGCAATCCACGCCGGAGATCCGATGGCGGCTCACGGCGAGCTGGCCGAAATCGCTCGATACCTTGTTTGGTTCTTGCGAGACCTTCTCCAAATATGTTGCCGAGGCGACCGACAACAAGTTTCAGATCCAGGCATTTGCCGCGGGCGAGATCGTCCCCGCGCTGCAGGTGCTCGACGCGGTCCAGAACGGCACCGTCGAGGCCGGCCATACCGCCATGTACTACTATATCGGCAAGGATCCGACCTGGGCGCTATTCTGCTCGGTGCCGTTCGGCCTCAATACCCGTCAGCAGAACGCTTGGTTCTACGACGGCGACGGCACCAAGCTGATCGAAGAGTTCGCCAAGAAGTCCAATGTGCATCCGCTCCTCGGCGGCAATACCGGCGCGCAAATGGGCGGCTGGTTCCGCAAGGAGATCAAGACCGTCGATGATCTCAAGGGACTCAAATTCCGCGTCGGCGGCTGGGCCGGCAAGACGCTGCAGAAGCTCGGCGTGGTGCCGCAGCAGATCGCCGGCGGCGACATCTACCCCGCGCTGGAGAAGGGCACGATCGACGCGGCCGAATGGGTCGGCCCCTACGATGACGAGAAGCTTGGCTTCTACAAGGTCGCGCCGTACTACTACTACCCCGGCTGGTGGGAAGGCGGCACGACGCAACACTTCCTGATCAATCTGGCGAAGTGGAACGAGCTGCCGAAGAACTACCAGGCCATTCTTGCGTCCGCCGCGGGCTACTCCAATGTCGAGGAAACCGCCAGATACGATGCTCGCAACCCGGCGGCGCTGAAACGGCTCATCGCCGGGGGCGCCCAATTGCGTCCGTTCTCGCAGCCGATCATGGAAGCGTGCTTGAAGGCGTCGAACGAAGTCAACACGGAGACCGCGGCGTCCAATGCCGACTACAAGAAGGTGCTGGACTCGATGCAGGCCTTCCGCAATGACGAATACCTGTGGTGGCAGGTCGCGGAATACACCTTCGACGGCTTCATGATCCGCAGCCGGACGCGGACCTGAGCAGGGGAGGGGCTGCGCGCGAGTCGCAGGCGCGCTGCCCCTCCCCGGCCTCTCTGCCCCGCCCGAAGCGCGGCAATGCTGTCTGCCGCGCGACAGAATGCGGTTACTGAATTTTCGGCGGCTCGCCCAGGTCGAGCGGCGGCGGTATTTCCGGCGGCGGGATGTCGATCTGAATTTTCGACGGGTCGATCCGCGCTCCCGCACCTTTGTAGTGCATGACCAGGGCCGGAAACGCGATCACCAGCGCGACTGCGATGCACTGGATCAGCACGAACGGGATCGCTCCCCAATAAATCTGTCCGGTCGTGACCGGCTCGGTGCGCATGCCCGAGACCCGGTCGACGTAAGGCTCGCGCGGTGCGACCGAGCGCAGATAAAACAGCGCGAATCCGAACGGCGGGTGCATGAAGGAGGTTTGCATGTTCACGCCCAGCACCACGCCGAACCAGATCAGATCGATGCCGAGCCGCTCGGCGGCCGGCCCGAGCAGCGGGATCACGATGAAGGCGATCTCGAAGAAATCGAGAAAGAAGGCGAGAAAGAAGATGAAGACATTGACGAACGCGAGAAAGCCGACCGTGCCGCCTGGGAGCGAGATCAGCAGATCTTCCACCCATCGGTGCCCGTCGACCCCGTAGAAGGTGAGCGAGAACACGCGCGCACCGATCAGAATGAACACGACGAAGGACGAAAGCTTCGCCGTGGCCTCGGCGGCCTGCCGCACTAGGTCCCACGTCAGCCGTCGCTTGATCAGCGCCAGCACCAGCGCCCCGCTCGCCCCCATGGCGCCGCCCTCGGTCGGCGTTGCGAGCCCGATGAAGATGGTTCCTAGCACGAGAAAGATCAGAAACAGCGGCGGCACCATCACGAACGTCACCTGCTGCGCGAGCCGGGACAGGAACCGAAGCCCAAGCAGCCGGCCGCACAGCCAGTTGATCACCGCGGCGCAGAACGCGAAGACGATGCCGATGAACATGACGAATACGACATAGTCCGCGCCATGCGTGGTCGAGTCTCGCATGGCGTAGACCGCGACGGCGCTGCTGACGACGAACAGCACCGCGAGCGAGGTGAGGCCTCGCCTGCCGTCGTCCTCGCGATATCCGATCGCCTTCGCCGGCAGGCCGGGAGCGAATTTGGGAAACAGCACCGTCGCCAGCAGGACATAGCCGGCATACAGCCCCCCCAGCATCAGGCCGGGCAGGAACGCCCCCTCGTACATGTCGCCCACCGAGCGGCCGAGCTGATCGGCCATGACGATGAGCACCAGTGAAGGCGGAATGATCTGCGCCAGCGTTCCGGAGGCGGCGATCACGCCGGCGGCGAGGCGCCGGTCGTAGCCGTAGCGCAACATGATCGGCAGCGAGATCAGTCCCATGGAGATCACCGAGGCGGCAACCACGCCGGTGGTCGCCGCCAGCAGCGCCCCGACGAAGACCACCGCATAGGCCAGCCCGCCCCGCACCGTCCCGAACAGCTGCCCGATGGTGTCGAGCAGGTCCTCCGCCATGCCGGAACGTTCCAGAATGAGTCCCATGAACGTGAAGAATGGAATCGCGAGCAATACGTCGTTGTTCATGATCCCGTAGATGCGCTCCGGCAGCGCCTGCAGGAAATCGGGACGAAACAGCCCGAACTCGATGCCGATCAGCGCGAAGATGAGCCCATTGGCGGCGAGCGAGAACGCGACCGGATAGCCCAGCAACAGAAACACCACCAGCGACGCGAACATGATCGGCGCCATGTAGTGGATGAGGATCGCCTCCATGCTGTCGCTCCGGCGCCTAGTCGCGGCCGCTACTGGTCATCGGTTTTGGCCACGGCCAGGATGCGCTCGGCCTCCGCCTCGGCGGCCGAGTGGGCCGCGCTCGCGGTATAGGGATCCGGGATCAGCCCTCGCATCACCGCCACGCGCTTGATCAGCTCGGAAATGCCCTGCCAGAACAGCAGAAAGAACCCGATCACGACCAGCGACTTCGCCGGCCATTGCGGCAATCCACCGGCATTCATCGATTGTTCGTTGATCGCGAACGATCGAATGAAGAACGGGACCGACGTGACGATCATGACGATCGTCAAGGGCAACAGGAAGAAGGTGTGGCCGAAAACATCGATGCCGTCGCGCCAGCGCTTGGGCATCAGATTGTTGACGATATCAATACGGATGTGCTCGTTGGAGAGAAGGGTCCAGGGCGAGCACAACAGGAAGATCGCTCCGAACAGGACCCACTGCAGCTCCAGCCAGGCATTGGACGAGGTATCGAAGAGTTTGCGGACCGTGGCGTTGGTGGCGGAGACGATCACCACGACGAGGATGAGCCAGGACAGGACCTTGCCGATCCGAAAATTGACCGCGTCGATGGCGCGGCTCAGCCGGAGCAAACCCTGCATGGACCGTTCCCCACGCCGCGGCCCCGCGAGGCGGGGACGGGCAATCACCCGGTTGTTGCAACCCGAGCTTGGCCGCGGCAATCGTCGCCGTCGGGCAGGGGCACCTTCGTAGACGTTCGTGCGCCCGTCAATTGGTAAATCGGACGCCACAGGCGCGCGGCGCTGCGGCCGCGCCGTGTTCCACCTCGGTTTCGCGGGGTTTAGCCGCCGGTCACGCTCATGTGGCGCGCCAGCGCCGGGCGCTGATGGCGGCGATCGATGATGAAGTCGTGGCCCTTGGGCTTGCGCGAGATCGCTTCCGCAATCGCGGCGTCGAGCAGCTCGTTGCCCTCCGAGGCGCGCAGCGGGGTGCGCAGATCGGCGGCATCCTCCTGGCCGAGGCACATGTAGAGGGTACCGGTGCAGGTGACCCGCACCCGATTGCAGGACTCGCAGAAATTGTGCGTCAGGGGGGTGATGAAGCCCAATCGCCCGCCGGTCTCGGCGACGTCGACATAGCGAGCCGGACCGCCGGTGCGATAGTCGATATCCCTAAGCGTGAAGCGCTCGGCGATCCGCGCCCGCACCATCGACAGCGGCAGGTATTGATCGAGGCGTCCCTCGCCGACGTCGCCGAGCGGCATCACCTCGATCAGTGTCAGCTCCATGCTGCGGCCGTGCGCCCATTCGATGAGCGCGGGGAACTCGTCCTCGTTCACGCCCTTGAGCGCGACAACATTGATCTTGACCTTGAGCCCGGCGGCCTGCGCGGCGTCGATGCCGGCGAGCACCTTGTCGAGCTCGCCCCAGCGCGTGATGGCGCGGAACTTGTCCGCATCGAGGGTGTCCAGCGACACGTTGATCCGCTTGACACCGAGCGCCGCCAGTTCGGCGGCGTATTTCGGAAGCTGCGAGCCGTTGGTGGTGAGCGTGAGCTCGTCGAGGCCATCGCCGAGATGGCGCGAAAGCGCGCGCACGAGGGTCATGATCCCGCGCCGCACCAGGGGCTCCCCACCGGTGAGCCGCAGCTTGCGCACACCGCGCGCAACGAACGCGCTGCACAAGCGATCCAGCTCCTCGAGCGTCAGCAAATCCGGCTTCGGCAGGAAGCTCATGTTTTCCGACATGCAATAGACGCAGCGGAAATCGCAGCGGTCCGTGACGGAGACGCGCAAGTACGAGACGGAACGGCCAAAAGGATCGATCATGAGCACAAATTAGCAGGTCGGACCGGGCCTGTTTCAAGTTTTTTGCGGGCAGGCGGCCCCGATGCCTGTAAATCTGGGGTGCCGGGCCGCAAAATACCAGC
>DATBKV010000315.1:0-4498 GCA_036555745.1 Xanthobacteraceae bacterium
AAGACCGGCACCCCGCCGCGGCTCGACGGCCGCACCATCGATTGGGCGGCGGTGGAGATGCAGCCCGGTGACGAGCCCCCGGAGCCGTTCTCGGTGCTGACCGAGCGCATCACGACGCCCCAGCTTCAATGCGGCATCACCCGGACGGTCGAAACGACCCACCGCATCATCCGGGACAACGTCCACCGCTCGCCGATGTATTCGGGCCAGATCGCCAGCCGGGGTCCGCGTTACTGCCCCTCGATCGAGGACAAGATCGTGCGCTTCGGTGAGCGCGACGGGCATCAGATCTTCCTGGAGCCGGAAGGGCTTGACGACGACACGGTCTATCCCAACGGGATTTCGACCTCGCTGCCGGAGGACGTTCAGCTGGCGCTGGTCGCAACCATCCCCGGGCTCGAGCAGGCGCGCATGATCCGCCCTGGCTACGCCATCGAGTACGACCACGTCGATCCACGTGAGCTCGAGCCGACGCTCGAGGCGAGGCGCCTGCCGGGACTGTTCCTGGCCGGACAGATCAACGGCACCACCGGCTACGAGGAAGCGGCGGCGCAGGGCCTTCTGGCCGGCCTCAACGCGGCCGCGCGCGCGGGCGGGGGAGGGGCCGTGATCTTCGACCGCGCCGATGGCTATCTCGCTGTGATGGTTGACGATCTCGTCACGCGCGGGGTCAGCGAGCCGTACCGGATGTTCACCTCGCGGGCGGAATATCGCCTGACATTGCGGGCCGACAATGCCGACCAGCGGCTGACCGGCCGCGGCATCGCTATCGGCTGCGTCGGCGCAATGCGCCGTCGGTATCACCAGGCCAAGATGGCGGCGCTGGCCGACGCTCGCGATTTCGCGCGTTCGGTCTCGCTCACCCCGGACGCGGCCGACCGACACGGCCTCGCCCTCAACCGGGATGGCCGCCGGCGCAGCGCGTTCGAGCTGCTCTCGCATCCCGGGATCGGCATCGACGATCTCACCCGGATCTGGCCCCGCCTGGGAGACCTGCCACGGAAGATCGCTGAGCAGCTCGAGATCGATGCGAAATACGAGGTCTACCTCTCGCGCCAGGCCGCGGACATCGCCGCCTACCGGCGCGACGAGAGCTTGCAGCTGCCGGAAACCCTGGATTATTCGCAGCTCGCAGGCCTCTCCAACGAGGTCCGCCAGAAGCTTGCGGCGGTGCGGCCACGCACCGTCGGCCAGGCCGCCCGCCTGGACGGCGTCACCCCCGCGGCGCTGACGTTGCTTGTGGCGCACCTCAAGCGCCGCAGAGCGGGAGCGAACCGCGCCGGCGCTGCATGAGCAGCTCCCTCAGGATGCGCCCCCTCGCTTCGGTCTCCTGCGCTTCTGCCCGCTGTCATCCCGCACAAGCGCAGATCCCTGCTTCGAATCTGTAAGTTATAGGTCCCGCCTGCACGGGGACGAAAATCGAGAACTGGTCCGGTCGGATTTGGCATGATGAGGGCTGCGTCTGCTCACAAGCTTGCCGACCTCGCCGCCGACCGGGCGCGGGCGCTCGCGCTCACGCCTGTTTCACGTGAAACCGCGGCGCGGCTCGATCGCTTCGTCGAGTTGCTGCTCACATGGCAGGGGCGCATCAATCTCGTCGCGCCGTCCACGGTATCCCACCTGTGGACGCGGCATGTCGCCGATTCGCTTCAGCTCCTTGCGCTGGCGCCGCGGGCGCGGCACTGGATCGACCTTGGCGCGGGCGCCGGCTTTCCCGGCCTGATGATCGCCATCGCGCTTGCCGACGAGCCGGGAGCCGCGGTCGATCTGGTTGAAAGCAACACAAAAAAAGCTGCGTTCCTGCGCGAGGCGCAGCGCCTGACCGGCGCGCCGGCGCGTGTGCATTTACAGCGCATTGAGGATTTTGCCGCTAGCTTTAAGGGCCATGCCGGCGTCGTCACCGCGCGCGCGGTCGCACCCCTTAAGTCGTTGCTCTACCAGTCTTTTCCGCTTCTGGGGAAAAGCGGCGCAACGGGCTTGTTCCCGAAGGGGCAACGTGCAGAGCTTGAGCTTGAGGACGCCGCCGCGCTGATGAAATCGGCCAACATGACAGCGACGCTCGTGCCGAGCCGCACCGATCCGGCCGGGCGTATCGTTGTGATCCGGGTGGAGCACGGCCCAACCGCGCCATAAGATCCAACCGATTCGTTTCGAGCTTCAGCGCTCCCGACTGGACGCGATGCCATGACCGAACCTGCGGATATCCCAGCGGACGTGCCCGAGGTGATCCCGCTCGCAAGCCGTATCCCCGATCAGCCCGCGCGGGTGATCGCGATCGCCAACCAGAAGGGCGGCGTCGGCAAGACCACGACCGCGATCAATCTCGGCACCGCGCTCGCTGCGATCGGCGAGCGCGTGCTGATCATCGACCTCGACCCGCAGGGCAACGCCTCGACCGGACTCGGCATCGACCGGCGCAGCCGCCGCCATTCCACCTACGACGTGCTGATCGGCGAGGCCACCTTGCGCGACGCGGTCCTGGCAACCGCGGTGCCGCGACTCTCGATCGCGCCGTCGACGCTTGATCTCTCTGGGCTCGAGCTCGAGGTGAGCCAGGAGCGCGACCGCGCCATGCGATTGCGCAATGCGCTCGCGCCGCTGCGCTCGGTTGGCGGCGCGCTGCACCACGGCGCCGACTTCAGCTACATCCTGATCGACTGTCCGCCCTCGCTGAATCTTCTGACCGTCAACGCCATGGCGGCGGCGGATGCGATCCTGGTGCCGCTGCAATGCGAGTTCTTCGCACTCGAAGGATTGTCGCAACTGCTGCAGACGGTGGCGACGGTGAAGTCGACGCTCAATCCCGATCTCATCATCCACGGCATCGTGCTCACCATGCACGACGCGCGCAACAATCTCTCAAATCAGGTGGTCGCCGACGTGCGCGCGAACAGCAAGGAGAAGGTCTACGACACCATCATCCCGCGCAACGTGCGGGTGTCGGAGGCGCCGTCCTACGGCAAGCCGGTGCTGGTCTACGATCTCAAATGCGTCGGCAGCGAGGCCTATCTGCGGCTCGCGACCGAGATCATCCAACGCGAGAAGGAATTGACCGCGCGCCCGGCGCCGCCGGTCGACGAGATCGTCGCGCGCGAGCAGCACGGCGCCGCGTGAGGTGATAGGGGCGGAAGAAATGGCAGACGACGGCAGTCGGTCGCGATTGGGACGCGGGCTTGCCGCGCTCATGGGCGAGGTCGGGAGCGAGACCGCGACGACGAGCGAGCGCGTGCGCGCGCAGCGCCGCGTGCCGATCGAATATCTCAGGCCCAATCCGCGCAATCCGCGCCGCAATTTTTCCGAGGCCGAGCTCGCCGATCTCGCGTCCTCGATCAAGGAGCGCGGCATCATCCAGCCGGTGGTCGTGCGCCCCGTGCGCGGCGGCAAGGACGCCTACGAGATCATCGCCGGCGAGCGGCGCTGGCGGGCGGCGCAGCGCGCCGGCCTGCACGAGATTCCGATCGTGCCGCTCGAGGCGAGCGACAGCGAGGCGCTCGAGCTCGCCATCATCGAGAACGTGCAGCGCAGCGATCTCAATCCGCTGGAAGAGGCGGCCGGCTATCAGGCGCTGGCGAGCGACTACGGCCACAGCCACGAGGAGATCGCCAAGGTCGTGGGCAAGAGCCGCAGCCACGTCAGCAATACGTTGCGCCTGCTCAAGCTGCCCGAGCCGGTCAAGGCCTATATTCACGCCGGCAAGATCTCGGCGGGCGCCGCGCGCATGCTGGTCGGCGCCGAGGATCCCGAGGAGATGGCGCGCGCCATCGTCGACCGCGGGCTCAACGTCCGTCAGGTCGAGGGGCTGGCCCGCGAGCGCGCCAAACGGCCGGGCAGGGCGGCCGGCAGGCGCGCGGGCAAGAGCGCCGACACCGCCGCACTCGAGCGCCGCGTCTCCGACGCGCTCGGGCTCGCGGTGACGATCGATCACCGCGCCGACGGCGGCATGGTGCACGTTCGCTATTCGAGCCTCGATCAGCTCGACGACGTGCTGCGGCGGCTGGAGCAGAGCTGAACTCGCTGCCGATTCGCGTGCTGCTGCACAAAAGCGTGCCGCGCGCGTGCGGCTTGGCGAATACCAATCGAACAACTGGCGGAGAGGAGCATGGCCAAATCGGTCAGGCGGGTCGTCACCGGGCATGACGCCAACGGCAAGGCGGTGGTGATCTCGGACGCCCCCGCGCCGTTCGTGCACGTCAACCCCATGGATCCCGAGTGGTACTCGACCGACATCTGGCGCACGAGCGAGACGCCGGCGCGCATCGTGCGGGCGGCGGCCGAGCCGACGCTCGGGCCGCGGCGGCAGCTGCCGGCCAAGCGCGGCACGGTGCTGCGCATCAATCATTTTCCGCCGGAAGGCGCAGCGGTGCGGGCAATGGATGCGCGGGCCTCGCGCGCGGCCTTCGCCGCGCTCGGCAACGAGAAAGCCGCGACCTTCGGCCGAGGCGGCCGCCACCCGCTCATGCACCGCACCGAGACCATCGACTACGCGATCGTGCTTCAA
>DATBKV010000316.1:0-17298 GCA_036555745.1 Xanthobacteraceae bacterium
GCAGCGCGATCTCGGCCGCGGGGTGGCGCAGGAGCAGACGCACGAGCTCGGCGCCGGTGTAGCCGGAGGCGCCGAGGACGCCGATTCTCGCTCTGTTGTCGGCCGCTGGGGCCATGGCTTGCTCCTTCTCGCGGTCAGAAACGGACGAGCGGGAATTCCGCGGCCGAGATCAGGAGCGGCGCCGCGGACAGCTCATCCGGCGGCACGGGGACGATCACGCGCGAGCGCGCGCCCGTGCCGCACAGGCGCGGCGGCGGCGAAGACATGCGCGGATGGCGGCGATCGTCATGGTCGCGCGCTATAGGCCGCGCGGGCGGCCTGCGTCAAGCGCCGCACACGCTAGGCGGCACGCAGCGGTCCCAACCCGAGCCCGGGGCAACGCGACATCGGGGCCGCCCCATCCTTCGAGACGGGCGCTGCGCGCCCTCCTCAGCATAAGGGCGGAACAACGCTCGCACGAAGTCTCTCTCGGCCGCGTGACGTCTCTCTTCGCCCTCATGCTGAGGAGCCGCGCAGCGCAGGCAGAGTCGCAATCCGAGCCTGCTGAGTGCGCGGCGTCTCGAAGCATGAGGGCACCGCACGTCGGCTATAGCCGCCTCGTAGATTCGATATCCCGCGCTTGGATCGACGCGTCATCGGGGCCGCCTCATGGAGCGCGATCGCGCCGTTCCGCCCGCGCCCGCGACGGGATAAAGCTGATCCATGGGGATCGTGGATGTGCCTGCCAGCGAAGCGAGGCCGCGTCCGGCGCGGGCGCGCGCCCTGCCGCGCGCCGCCTTCACCGCCGCGATCTTCCTCAGCGCGGCGCTCCTGTTCATGGTGCAGCCGATGTTCGCCAAGCTGGTGCTGCCGCGTTTCGGCGGCGCGCCGCAGGTCTGGTCGGTGGCGATCGTGTTCTTCCAGGCCGCGCTGCTCGCGGGCTACGCCTATGCCCATTGGCTCACGCGCTGCGTTTCCGGGCGCACGGCAGTCGGCATTCATCTCGCGCTGATGCTCGCCGCCGCGCTCGCGCTGCCGCCGGCGATCGCACCGGGATGGGGCCGCCCGCCGGCAACCGGAGAAACACTCTGGCTGATCGGGCTGTTCGCGGCTTCGATCGGGCTCCCGTTCTTCGCGCTCGCCGCCAACAGCCCGCTGCTGCAGGCGTGGTTCGCGCGCACGGATCGTCCCGCCGCCGACGAAGCCTATTCGCTCTATGCCGCCGGCAATGTCGGCAGCTTCCTCGCGCTCGTCGCCTATCCGCTCGCGGTCGAGCCGTTCGTGCGGCTCGGCGCCCAGGCGACGCTGTGGTCGATCGGCTTCTGCCTGCTGATCGCGCTCCTCGCCGGCTGCGGCGCGCTGCGCTGGCGCGCGCGGGCGAAGGCGCTCGCGGCGACGTTCGACGCCGGCGCGAACGCGCGTCCGGGCTGGCGCGAGGCTGCCTCCTGGGTCGCGTTGTCGGCGGTGCCGTCGGGCCTGCTGGTGGCGGTCACCGCGCACATCTCGACCGACGTCGCGGCGGTGCCGCTGATCTGGGTGCTGCCGCTCGCGCTCTATCTGCTCACCTTCGCCATCGTGTTCGCGCGCCGCCGGCTGATCCCGCATCGGCTCGTGCTCGCCGCGCAGCCGGTATTCGTCGTGGCGCTGGTCGCCGCGATGATCTACGACGCGCTCGCGAGCATCGTCGCGCTGATCGCCCTGCACCTGGCGGTGTTCTTCGTCAACGCGCTGATGTGCCACGGCGAGCTCGCGCGCACGCGCCCGCCGCCCGCGCATCTCACCGCGTTCTATCTGTGGCTGGCGGTGGGCGGGGTCATCGGCGGCATCGCCACCGGCTTGATCGCGCCGCACGTGTTGGATTGGGTCGCGGAATACCCGATCCTGCTGGCACTGGCGGTGCTGTGCCGGCCGCCGCGCGCGTCGTCGGGCGGCCCGCGCCGGCGCTATCTCCTGCTCATCGGGATCGCGATCGCGATCGTGATCCTGGGCGCGCGTGCGCTGTCGCCTGCCGCGGCCGGCGCGAGCGCCTTCAACTGGGTGGCCGGCGCGCTGCTGGCGTCGAGCCTGCTGCTGTGGCGTCGCCCGCTGCCGTTTGCGGCGATCATCGCGTTCGTCCTCCTCGCCGGCCACGGCATCGGGGAAGCACCGGGCACCGTGTCGGTGCGCAGCTTCTTCGGCGTGGCCAAGGTGTGGGAGACGAGCGACGGCCGCTTCCGGCTGCTGCAGCACGGTACCACGCTGCACGGCGGCCAGCGCATCCGGGGGGCGGACGGCACCCCGGCGGAGACCGACCCGCCGGAGCTGCTGCTCTACTACTGGGACGGCTCGGCCATCGCGCAGGCCTTCGAAGCTGCGCGCGCGCGGGGCGGCGGCGCGATCCGCTACGCCGTGATCGGGCTCGGCACCGGCTCGCTCGCCTGCCGCGCGGAACCCGGCGACAGCGTGCACTACTACGAGATCGATCCCGCGATCGTGCGCATCGCCCGCGACCCGCGGCTGTTCAGCTTCCTACAGGATTGCCGCCCGGATGCGCCGATCACGCTCGGAGATGCGCGCCTCACGCTGGCGGAGGCGCCCGACGGCGCCTACGACCTGATCGTGGTCGACGCCTTCACCTCCGATGCCATTCCCATTCACCTGCTCACGCGTGAAGCAATGGCGCTCTATCTGCGCAAGCTTGCCGCCCATGGCATGGTGGTGCTGCACGTGTCGAACCGCTATCTGGAGCTCGCCTCGGTGGTGGCGGGCATCGCGGCGGCGAACGGGCTTGCCGCGCGGCTCAGCGACACCGACGACCCCGACGAGGCGGCCAATCCCTACAAGTTCGGCGGCACGGTGGTCGCGGTGGCGCGCAGCGAGGACGATTTCGGCGCGCTCGCGCAGGCGCCGGATTGGCAGCCGCTGGCGGCCGATCCCGCGCAGTGGACATGGAGCGACGATTATTCGAACGTCTTGGGCGCGATGATCCGCAGGCTCAAGGGCCTTTAGAGTCCCGCCCACCGCACTCGCACGTCGATCAACGACGATCTGATAGGCGCGAGCGGGACGGCATCATTGGGCCGGAGCAGGCCCAGCGCATGGCAAAGCCGATTCGGCAGCACAGCAGCCAACCACAGCCGCAGGCCATCAATCAGTCGCGACACGCTCAGCTCCGGTGTGATCACCTCGGTCGGCAGGCCCTGTTCGTCCTCGCCGATGATGAGCAACATCCGTGGCGCGCGCTCGCCGGCGGGCGCGATCATGACCGTCTCGCATGCAATCGAGTGATACAACCGCGACGTTCGCGGTCAGCACACTTGTCAGCACACTTAATGACAATCGATGACGCGCTTCAATGACGCGGTGGACCGAAATGGCGCTTTTGTTTCGAAAAAAATGCGGCGTGTTTGTTTTGCCACAGTGTATCCGTCTGGGCGTCGCAAAAGTTGCCGCAGCGGTCTCCGTTCACGGCCAGATCCACTGGATGCCTTTGGCCGCGACGTCGCCCATGGTCAAAAGCACGCCTGCCCATAGGAAGGCGGAGGTGAAGTTGGCGACCTGGAACGGCCAGAACGGCATCCGGAAGATGCCGGCAACGAGCGGGACCGAGGCGCGCAGCGGCCCGAAGAAGCGCCCGATGAAGATCGCAAGAACCCCCCAGCGGTTCACGAATGCCTCCCCCTTCGGCAACAGCTCGGGATGACGCGACAGCGGCCACACATGCGCGACCGGAGGCCCGAGCTTGACGCCGACCCAGTAGGACAGCCAGTCGCCGAATGCGGCTCCGAGCGCGCCCGCAATCCAGAGCGGCCAGAAATTGAGGCCGCCGGAGCCGATCAGCACCCCGATCCCGAGCAGCGCCGCCCACGCCGGAATCAGCAACGAAATGAAGGCGAGCGACTCGCCGAACGCGAGCGCGAATACGACCGGCGCCGCCCACGCCTGATGGAGACGCACGAATTCGACCACATCCTTGGCGTGAGCTTCGAGGCTCTCGAACATAAGGCGGGGGCCTGATTGGCGCTGCGGGTTTAGCTTGCCCCACGCAGCAAGACCAGACCGCGTCGAACCCGCTCCGCCTTCGCGGGCCCATAACTTGCGGGCCTACGCGGTTGTCATCGTCCGCGAAAGCGGACGATCCAGTAAGCGCGGACCGTGGGAAGGCGCCGCCTGCGCCCCGAACCGCGCGCTCAAGGGTTACTGGATGCCCGCTTTCGCGGGCATGACAGCGGGGAGAATTGGGCTTACGCTAGCGCCTCCCTCCCACTCTTTCGCTCGACCGCAAGCAGTGAGCAGCAGCGCAAGTTTGCTGCTCGCCCGATTGCGTCTCAACGACTGCAGGCGATCACGCCGCCATCGTCTCGCCGCGGCGGGCCGGCGCGGGGGCGTGCTTGGCCGCATCCATCCGCCGGCTGACGATGTCGGCACGCACGCCGTCCGCCTGGTTGCCGATGGCGAGAGCGGCCTCGAGAATGGCGGCTGCGTGGCGGTAGATCTTGTCGGCGAGCCCCTCCTCCTCGAGCACGGCGATTTCGCGCAGCGCGGAGAACGCGCAGAACACCACCTCGGTCGGCAGCCCCGACAGCCATTGCCGGCCGGCATCGGCGGCGTGCTCGAGCGCGGAGATCAGCGAGCGATGCATCGCGGCGCTGTTGCAGCCGCGCAGCCGCTTGGCGATCGCGACCAGCTCGGTCGGCGCACGCAACGCGCGACAGCGGCCGGCGAGCTCGCCGTAGCCGGCGCGGACGAGCGCGGGCGCCAGGACTTCCGCTGCCACGCGCTCGAGCACCAGCTCGGCGCGGCGCATTTCGACCGCGGCGGTGTCGGCGGAGCCGGCCAGCCGCGTGACGAACGGCAGCATCAGCTCTTGGCGCGATTGATCGTCGAGCGTGTCGTTGAGGCAGAGCGCGAACATCGCGATCGGACGCGAGAACGAGCCCGGCAGGTCCCTGACCCGGTAGATCGGGCGATAGGGATAGCCGGCCGCCACCAGCGCCGCCTCGTTCACGCAGGTGCCGCCGTCAGGCCCGGGAAACTCGTGGCTGCCGCGCAAGAGCTTCCAATCGAGCATGCGCTGGAAACCGGCGCTCGCGCTCGGGCGCGACGACAATGCGTTCAACAGCAGGTTGAAGTCGAACATGGGGCAGGCTCCTCTCGGCTCGTGCCAAGTCTTGTGTCAAGTGTTCGTGTCAAGTCTTGGCGCCAACTCTTCGTGTCAATTCGCGTCAAGCCTTAAACTCTTGGCAAGCCGATTTGGCGAATATCTGGCGCGCCGACGGCCAGTGCACGGCATCAAATTGAAGTGATGGTAAGGTGCGACCATATACGCGTGTGGACCACCCCCGTGGCCGATTCCGCACGGCGCGCCGGCATCACGGTGTGGCCGCGGCCGTGGCATAGTCATGGCCTGATTCGCCCGAACCGGAGCGACGCACGAGACGCATGAGCGCCAAAGCAGCAGCCAGGATTTCGGCCCGCAAGGAGGAGAAGGACCTGTTCTCGGACCTGCCGGCCGCGGGCCCGCGCGCCGCCGCGGCCAAGCCGCGCCCGACGCGGACCGCGAGCCGGGCGGAGGCCGGCTATACCGCGCGCGACATCGAAGTGCTGGAAGGCCTCGAGCCCGTGCGCCGGCGCCCCGGCATGTATATCGGCGGCACCGACGAGAAGGCGCTGCATCACCTGTTCGCCGAGGTGATCGACAATTGCATGGACGAGGCGCTCGCAGGCCACGCCAGCTTCATCGAGGTCGAGCTGGAGGCGGACGGCTTCGTGACTGTGACCGACAACGGCCGCGGCATTCCGGTCGATCCGCATCCCAAGTTCAAGAGCAAATCGGCGCTCGAAGTCATCATGTGCACGCTGCACGCGGGCGGCAAGTTCGACTCGAAGGTGTACGAGACCTCGGGTGGCCTGCATGGCGTCGGGGTCTCGGTCGCCAATGCGCTGTCCGAGCGCATGGAGGTGGAGGTCGCGCGCGAGCAGACGCTCTACCGCATGGTATTCGAGCGCGGCAAGCCGAAGGGCAAGCTCGCGAAGGTCGGCCGGGTGCCCAACCGGCGCGGCACCAAGGTGCGCTTCCGGCCCGATCCCGACATCTTCGGCGCCAAGGCGCACTTCAAGCCGGAGCGCGTATTCAAGATGGCGCGCTCCAAGGCCTACCTGTTCGGCGGCGTCGAGATCCGCTGGTCGTGTGCGAAGGAGCTGTTGCGCGGCCTCGAGGACGTGCCGGAGCAAGCCACCTTCCATTTCGCCGACGGGCTCAAGGAATATCTGTCGGCGGCGATCAACGGCGCCACGCTGGTCCATCCCGACATTTTCGCCGGCAGCGCCGGCAAAATCGGCGCGCACGGCGCGGCGCAATGGGCAGTGGCGTGGACCGGCGACAGCGACGGTTTCCTGTCGTCGTACTGCAACACCATCCCGACGCCGGACGGCGGCACGCACGAGTCGGGCCTGCGCGCCGCGCTGCTCAAGGGCATCAAGGACCATGCCGAGCGCGTCGGCCAGGGCAAGCGCGCGGCTGCGGTCACCGGCGACGACGTGATGAGCGGCGCCGCCTGCATGGTCTCGGTGTTCATTCGCGAGCCGGAATTCCAGGGCCAGACCAAGGACCGGCTGGCGAGCGCGGAAGCGACCCGCATCGTCGAAAGCGCGATGCGCGATCCCTTCGACCACTGGCTCGCCGGCAATCCCGTGCAGGCCAACAAGCTGCTCGATTTCGTGATCGAGCAGGCGGAGGAGCGGCTGCGGCGTCGGCAGGAGAAGGAGATTTCGCGCAAGACCGCCGCGCGCAAGCTGCGCCTGCCCGGCAAGCTCGCGGACTGCACCAACACCGCCGCGCAGGGCTCCGAGATTTTCATTGTCGAGGGCGATTCCGCCGGCGGCTCGGCCAAGCAGGCGCGCGACCGCGCCTCGCAGGCGGTGCTGCCGCTGCGCGGCAAGATCCTCAACGTGGCGTCGGCCGGCCGCGACAAGCTGGCGCAGAACCAGCAACTCGCCGACCTCGTGCAGGCGCTCGGTTGCGGCACCCATCCGCACTATCGCGAGGAGGACCTGCGCTACGAGAAGGTGATCGTGATGACCGACGCCGACGTCGACGGCGCGCACATCGCCTCGTTGCTGATCACGTTCTTCTACCGGCAGATGCCGAAGCTGATCGAGGATGGGCACCTCTATCTCGCGGTGCCCCCGCTCTACCGCCTGAGCCACGGCGGCAAGAACGTCTATGCCCGGAACGACAAGCACAAGGACGAGCTGTTGAAGAAGGAGTTCCACGCCAACGCCAAGGTGGAGATCGGCCGCTTCAAGGGACTGGGCGAGATGATGGCGAGCCAGCTCAAGGAGACCACCATGGATCCGAGGAAGCGCACGCTGCTGCGGGTCGTGGTGCTCGACGACGAGCGCAAGCAGACCGACAGCTCGGTCGAACGGCTCATGGGCAACAAGCCGGAAGCCCGCTTCGCCTTCATCCAGGAGCGAGCCGAGTTCGCCAACGAGGAATTGCTCGACGTCTAACGCAAGCGCCCTGTCGGCTCTTGAGGCCCCAGATGGTCTCCACCGGGTCGAACGCACGGGCGCTTGCTCTCCGTCCGTCATCGTCCGCGAAAGCGAAACCGGGCATGACAGCGGAGAGATCGCACTCTCGGTCCGCAAACGCCGAATCCAAACGCAAACCGCGCCGGGTTCGCCGGCGCGGTCCGCGAGATCTCTCGAAATGGGCGCTCGGGCGTCACAGCCCAGAGGCGCGTGGTTAGGGCGGCGCGGCAGGGCTTACACCCTGGACCCTGCTCTTTGCCCGCGTGACCACCCGAGCACGCACAACCTACCGCAGTCTTCGCGCCGCTTCCATCGCGATCGGAAATTCATCCCCGCTTTGCACAGGCACGTCCGTTCAGTTGCAGAATTTCCGACCTGCGGGATCAGCGCGCGACCTGCTTGCTGGCCTTCGGCTCCGTCAGCGTCACCGCCAGGAGCCAGGCAATCCAGAGCGACGTGAAATAGAGCAGCAGAAATACGATCAGGCTCGCCTGCGGCCACACGTGCTCGACCATGAGCCCGATGAAATAGTCGACGAAATCGCCGGCCACCATGAATCCCACATAGTAGAAGATCAGCTGCACGGCGCCCTCCGCAGGCCAGCTACGTCCGACCTGTCCTAGCACACGGGGTCACCGGGGCGACTTGCTTTCGCAACCGCGGCCGACGCTGGGGGTGTGCCAAACCGTCGCTAGCGCGGGATGAATTTCTTGGTCGTCCCGCTCTAGCTCGTTGCCGAAGCATGATCTTTTCCGGAAGCCGGTACCCGCTCCTCGGGATCAGCTCTACTCCTCGAATTTCAGGTTGGCGGCTTTGACCACCTCGGCGAAGAGTTTGATGTCGCTCTCGATCCGCTGACGGAACTGCGCGGCGGGACCGCCGCCGGGATCGACCGCCATGGCCTTGAGCTTCTCGCGCACTCCGGCATCGGCGAGCGCGCGCCGCAGCTGCGCCTCGAGCTTCTCGGCGACCGCAGGCGGCGCCTTGGCGGAGACGAACACGCCGCTCCAGAGGTGGATGTTCACCTCGGGATAGCCGGCTTCCGCCATGCTCGGCACGTCCGGGAGCTCGGAGGACCGCTGGTCGCCGGTGACCGCCAGCGCGCGGATTTTGTGGCCCTGCACCAGCGGCATGGTCGGCGGACCATCGGCGATGGCGAACAGCGTGTTGCCGCCGGCCACGCTGAGCATCATCTCGTTGCTGCTCTTGTAAGGCACCGCCACCGCCGGCATCCCGGTCTTGAGCTTGAACAGCTCGGTGGTGATGGTGAACGCCGGCGAGGAGGTGGCGTAGTTGGATTTGTCGGGGTGGGCCTTGCCGTAGGCGACGAGGTCCTTGACCGACTTGATGTCGTCGTTGGCGGGGCCGGCCAGGATCAGCGGAAACGACGCGATCATGGTCAGCGGGATAAAGTCGCGGGTCGGATGATAGGGCAGCTTGGGATAGATCGCGGCCGCAATCGCCATCTGCCCGCTGGCCGCCACCATGATCGTATAGCCGTCGGCGGGCTGGCTCTTGACGTATTCGACCGCGATGCGGCCTCCTGCCCCGGGCTTGTTCTCGATGATGACGGGCTGGCCGATATTCTCCGAAAGCTTCTGCCCGACCAGGCGCGCGAACAGATCGTTGCCGCCGCCGGCGGCGAAGCCGACGACCAGGTGGATCGGCTTGTTGGGATAGCTGGCGTCGCCTTGCGCGTGCGCCGGCGGTGCGGCGAGCGCGGCAAGCGCGGCGAGCACCGCCGCCGGCAAGACGCGGTTGAGAGCGATCATGGCGTTTCCTCCAGTTGCCGTCCGCGACAGCGTGTTTCGCAACTGGCGGGCGGCGTCAAGCCCGGCCGCTGCGCCGCTTCAGGCATCCCAAACCAGCTCGCGGCGGCTATTGCAAATGCGCCGCGCGTGTGCTCTCCCCGCCGTCATGGCCCGGGCCGGCCATGGATGATAGCCGACGTCCTGCGCCGGCTATTGGCGACTGGAGCAAGCGCGCGCGCCTGCGACGCAGGACCGACGGCAGAGCGATGACCTCTTCTGCAACCGCTGACCGCAAGCACGCCGCCGCACGCGGGCGCGACCTGTTCGGCCATCCGCGCGGGCTCACCTTCCTGTTCGCGACCGAGATGTGGGAGCGCTTCTCCTATTACGGGATGCGCGCGCTGCTCGTGCTCTACATGGTGAAATACCTGTTGCGGCCCGGCCACGCCGACAACGTGATCGGGCTCGGCGAGCTCAAGCACCTGCTCGAATTGATGGTCGGGCCGCTCGACATCCAGCCGTTCTCCTCGCACGTCTACGGACTCTATACCGGGCTCGTCTATCTCACGCCGCTGTTCGGCGGCATGCTGGCCGACCGCGTGCTCGGCCAGCATCGCACCATCGTGGTGGGCGCGGCGCTCATGGCCGCCGGCCATTTCATGATGGCGTTCGAGCCTCTGTTCCTGTTCGCGCTCGCGCTGCTCATCCTCGGCAACGGCGCGTTCAAGCCCAACATGTCGGCGCAGGTGGGCGGACTCTATCCGCCCGGCGACCGCCGCCGCGACCGCGCCTATTCGATCTTCTACGTCGGCATCAATCTCGGCGCCTTCCTCGCGCCGCTCGTTTGCGGGACGCTGGGCGAAGAGCTGGGCTGGCACTACGGCTTCACCGCCGCCGGCGTCGGCATGACGATCGCGCTCGCGATCTATCTCTGCGCCATCCCGTCGCTGCCACCCGACGAGCGGCACCAGGCGATCGCCGCCGGCGTCGAGCACAAGCCGCTCACGCGCGGGGAACGGCGCGGCATCCTCGCCTTGCTCGCGCTGTTCGTTCCCACCAGCCTGTTCTGGGCGACCTACGAGCAGCAGGGCAACACCATCGTGTTGTGGGCCGAAGACCACACCAATCGCATCATCGATCTCGTCCTCTGGCACGGCACCATTCCGGTCACCTGGTTCCAGGCCTTCAATCCGCTGATGATCTTCGCGTTCACGCCGCTCGTGCTTGCGCTCTGGAGATGGCAGGAGCGGCGCGGCAGCGAGCCTTCGACCATTACCAAGATGTCGCTCGGCTGCTTCGGGGTCGCGCTCGCGAACCTCATCATGGTGATCGCCGCCTGGCGGGCGGCGGGCGACGAAGCGAACTGGCTGTGGCTCTTCGGCTACTTCGTGGTGCTCACGCTCGGTGAGCTCTACATCTCGCCGATCGGCCTTTCCCTCGTCTCCAAGGTGGCGCCGGCGCGCATGGTCTCGATGCTCATGGGGTTGTGGCTGGCGACGAGCTTCACCGGCAATCTGCTCGCCGGATGGCTCGGCAGCTTCTGGAGCGGCATGGACAAGATGGTGTTCTTCCTGATGATGGCGGGCATCGCCGCGCTCGCCGGCGGCGTCATCCTCGCCTTTGACCGGCCGCTCGCGCGCGTAGTCGGCAACGAGGCCACCGCCGCGTCATGAGTGCGCCGGCCCGCGGCGCGCGTCGCGCCTTCGACCACGTCGAGACCTGGGTGTTCGATCTCGACAACACGCTCTACCCGCATCACCTCAATCTCTGGCAGCAGGTCGACGAGCGCATCCGCGACTACATCGCGGGCTTCCTCAAGGTGACCAATGAGGAGGCGTTCCGCCTGCAGAAGGACTATTACAAGCGCTACGGCACCTCGATGCGCGGGCTGATGACCGAGCACGGAATGGAGCCCGACGACTTTCTCGAGTTCGTGCACCAGATCGATCATTCGCCGCTCACGCCGAACGCCGCGCTGGGCGCGGCGATCGAGCGCCTGCCCGGGCGCAAGCTGATCCTCACCAACGGCACGCGCCGCCACGCCGACGCCGTGCTGGCGCGGCTCGAGCTCGACCGGCATTTCGAGGACGTGTTCGACATCATCGCCGCCGAGCTCGAGCCCAAGCCGTCGCCGCGAACCTACGACCGCTTCCTGGCCGCGCACGGCGTGGACGCCGGCAAGGCGGCGATGTTCGAGGACCTCGCGCGCAACCTCGCGGTGCCGCACGCGCTCGGCATGACCACGGTGCTGGTGACGCCGGAGCACACCCGCGAGGTGTTTCGCGAAGGCTGGGAGCTCGAGGGCCGCGACGCGCCGCACGTCGATCACGTCACCGACGATCTCGTCGGCTTTCTCAAGCGGATCACGTCGACCGCCAGTTGACTTCCCCGCTCCTATTCTCGACAACCCGCCAGCGGCGGATCTGGCTGAGGGTCTTCGCTGATGTCGCATGCCGAGCTTGCCAACACCATCGACGACGCGTTCGAGCGGCGCGACGGCATCGGCCCCGCGACCAAGGGTGCGGTGCGCGAAGCCGTGGAAACGACCCTCGACCTGCTCGACCGCGGGCTCGCGCGCGTCGCCGAGCGGGGAGCCAACGGCGACTGGCGAGTCAACCAGTGGCTCAAGAAGGCGGTGCTGCTCTCCTTCCGCCTCAACGACATGAGCGTGATCGCCGGCGGGCCGGGCCGGGCGGTGTGGTGGGACAAGATCGCGTCCAAGTTCGATGGCTGGGACGCTGCGCGCTTCCGCGACGCCGGCTTTCGCGCGGTGCCGGGCTGCGTGGTGCGGCGCTCGGCCTATGTCGCGCCCGGCGTGGTGCTGATGCCGAGCTTCGTCAATGTCGGCGCCTACGTCGATACCGGCACCATGGTCGATACCTGGGCGACCGTCGGCTCGTGCGCGCAGATCGGCAAGAACTGCCACATCTCCGGCGGCGCAGGCATCGGCGGCGTGCTCGAGCCGCTGCAGGCCTCCCCGGTCATCGTCGAGGACAACTGCTTCATCGGCGCGCGCTCGGAGGTGGCCGAAGGCGTGATCGTGCGCGAGGGCTCGGTGCTGTCCATGGGCGTCTTCGTCGGCGCCTCGACCCGGATCGTCGACCGCCAGAGCGGCGCGGTCTTCCAGGGCGAGGTGCCGCCCTACTCGGTGGTGGTCCCGGGCTCGTTGCCGGGCAAGGCGACCGCGAGCGGCGAAGCCGGGCCGAGCCTCTCCTGCGCGGTGATCGTCAAGCGGGTCGACGAGAGGACGCGCGCCAAGACCTCAATCAACGAATTGCTGCGGGATTGAGCTCGCCGTGGCCGCGGCACATCATTTCGAACGGGACGAGGCCGCGCACGTTGTCGCATTCCCACGAGCGAACAATTCCGCTTCGCCGGAGAAGGCTATGAGGAGAGGGCCATGACCGCCGAGCTTCCCCCCGGCATCCGGCAGACCATTGCGCAGCACGGCGGCCTGTCGAGCGACGCGCGCGCGCTGATGCTGTTCGAGGCCAACAAGAAGACCGCGCTCGTCGCCTACATCCTATGGTTTTTCCTAGGGCTGTTTGGAGGCCACAATTTCTATCTCAAACGCACCGGCGTCGCGGTCGCGCAGCTCATCCTGACGCTGACGATCGTGGGCATGGTGATCACGATTGTCTGGGTCCTCGTCGATGCCTTTCTCATCCCTGGCTGGGTGCGAAACCAGAACAATCTGCTGGCGGCGCAGCTCGGCGCTTGAGCGCCTCGCTTGCCCGTCCATGCCGGTCGGCGTCGACGCACTGGCGCCGGCGCCGGAATCAGGCTGAAATCGCGCCGAGTGCACCAACAAGGGGTACGCCATGTCGATTGGCCAATTGCTGTTCTCGTTCCACGGTCGTCTCAACCGCAAGCCGTACTGGCTCACCTCGATCTGCATCTTCATCGTTCTGCTCGTGCTGGTGGTCTATGCCGTGGTCAAGTTCGGCGAGGAGGACTTCCGCGCCGCCGGACTGACGATCGCGCTGCTCTTCATCCTCTACATCCCGCTGATCTGGATCGGTCTGGCGCTCGGCGCCAAGCGCCTGCATGACCGCGACAAGTCCGCCTGGTGGCTCGTCCTGTTCTACATCGTGCCCTCGCTGCTCGAGGGTGCCGCCAACGAGGCCGACACCGCCGGCGTGATCCTTCATCTCGCGAGCTTCGCGATCAGCGTGTGGGCGTTCGTCGAGCTCTTCTGTCTGCGCGGCACGATCGGGCCCAACCGCTACGGCCCCGATCCGCTGAGCCCGGAGCTGCAGGCCAACAGCTATTCCCCGGGACCGGCGCAATGACGCGGCCGCGCGCGGAGCGCTACGGCCGGCGATGATGACAGCCGCCATCGCCGACGCGACGGCGCTTGCCCGCGAGCTGATCCGCTGCCGCTCGGTGACGCCAGCGGAGGGCGGCGCGCTCGGCGTCATCGAGGGCGTGCTCAAGCCCGCGGGCTTCAGGGTCCATCGCGTGACGTTCACCGAGCCCGGCACGGCGCCGGTCGAGAACCTCTATGCCCGGATCGGCGAGGGCGGGGCGCATTTCGCCTTCGCCGGCCACACCGACGTGGTGCCGCCGGGCGACGAGGCGAAATGGACGCATCCGCCGTTCGGCGGCGAGATCGCCGGCGGCACGCTCTACGGCCGCGGCGCCGTCGACATGAAGGGGGCTGTCGCCTGCATGCTGGCGGCCGTGCTCGAACACCTCGCGGCGCGCGGCGGCAAGCCGAGGGGCTCGATCTCGTTTGTGATCACGGGCGACGAGGAGAGCATCGCCGTGAACGGAACGGTGAAGCTCATGGCCTGGGCGCACGAGCGCGGCGAGCGCTTCGACCACTGCATCCTGGGCGAGCCGAGCAACGTGGCGGCGGTCGGCGATACCATCAAGGTCGGCCGGCGCGGCTCGCTCAACGGCACGCTCGTGATTGCCGGCATCCAGGGGCACGTCGCCTATCCCGAGCGCGCCGACAATCCGGTGCGCGGGCTGGTCACCCTGATGGGCGCGCTGATGGGAGCGCCGCTCGACCAGGGCAGTGCCCAGTTCGACGCCTCCAATCTCGAATTCACCTCGATCGACATCGGCAACCCGGTCGTCAACCTCATTCCGGGCGAGGCGCGCGCGCGCTTCAACATCCGCTTCAACGATTGCCACAGCCACACCTCGCTCAAGATGCTGCTCGAGCGGCGCGCGGCCGAGGCGGCGGGCGAGCGCGTGCGCTGGCGCATCGACTGGGATCCCTCCAATGCCGATGCGTTCGTGACCGAGCCGGGGGCGTTCCTCGATCTCGTCGCCGGCGCGGTCAAGGAGGTCACCGCGACCGCCCCGAAGCTTTCAACCACGGGCGGCACATCGGATGCCCGCTTCATCAAGGATTATTGCCCGGTGCTCGAGCTCGGCCTGGTCGGGCAGACCATGCACCAGGTCGACGAGCGCACCGCCACGGCGGATCTCGCCACGCTGACACGGGTCTACCGTACGATTCTCGACCGCTATTTCGCCTGACGTGGTCGCGGTGCGCCGGATGAGCACTCAACCTGTCGTCCCCGCGAAAGCGGGAACTCATAATCCCAGCAATCAGCGTATACGGCAGGATGGGCTCCCGCTTGCGCGGGAACGACAGCAACTACACCGGAGCTTGCCCCTTCACTCGTAATCCACGCGCGTGAGATAGAGGCCGTCGGGCGGCGCGACCGGCGCGCAAGCGGTTCGATCGCGCCTGGCGAGCGCGGCCGACACGTCGGCGGCGGTCCACTTCCCTTCCCCCACCAGCGCCAGCGCGCCGACCATCGAGCGCACCTGGGTGTGCAGGAACGAGCGCGCCGCGGCCACCACGGCCACCTCGTCCGCGCGCCGCGCGACATCAAGCCGGTCGAGCGTCTTCACCGGCGACTTGGCCTGGCATTCGGCGGCGCGGAAGGTGGTGAAATCGTGCCGGCCGACGAGCCGCTGCGCCGCCGCCTGCATGGCGTCGGCGTCGAGCGGCTTGGCGATGCGCCAGGCGCGGCCGCGCTCCAAGGCGAGATCGGCGCGGCGGTTGACGATGCGGTAGCGGTAGTGCCGTCGCACGGCGGAGAAGCGGGCGTCGAAGGTATCCGCCACCCGCTCGGCCGCGAGGATCGCGACCGGGTGCGGACGCAGATGCGCATTGAGGGCGTCGCGCACGGTATCACCGTCCCAGTCCTTGGCGAGGTCGACGTGCGCCACCTGTCCCAGCGCATGCACGCCGGCGTCGGTGCGCCCCGCCCCTTGCACGCTCACCATCTCGCCGCAGAACGCCGCGATCGCGGCCGCCAGCACGCCCTGCACCGAGGGGCCGTTGTCCTGCACCTGCCAGCCGACGAACGGCGCGCCGTCGTATTCGATGGTGAGCTTGTAGCGCGGCATGGCGGGAGCTTCTTTCGTCTGCGCATGTCCTTATCGGAAGACCAGTTCCACTTTTCCAGGACATGCGCTAGCGCAGGCGCGTGCCGGCAGCAATGGAGGTGCCGCGCAAGAACTCGCGCGTGCTCATCGCCTGCCGCCCCGCGCGCTGCAATTCGAGAATGCGCACCGCGCCGTCGGCGCACGCGACCGTGAGCGCATCATCGAGCACGGTGCCCGGCGGGCCGCTGCCCTCGCCCGCGGTCGTGCGCAACAGCTTGACACGCGCGCCCTCGATCTCGCACCAGGCGCCGGGGCTGGGGGACAGTCCGCGGATGTGATTGTGCACCTCGCGCCACGGCCGCTGCCAGTCGATCCGCGTCTCGCCCTTGTCGATCTTGCGGGCATAGCTGGCCCCGGCCGCGGGCTGCGGCGTCAGCGTCAGCGCGCCGCGCTCGAGCGCTGAGAGCGCGCGCGCCATGAGATCGCCGCCGAGGCGCGCCAGCATATCGTGCAGGTCGCCGGCGGTCGCGTCGGGCGCGATCGGCACCGGCTGCGCCATCGCGATCGGGCCGGTGTCGAGCCCCTCCTCCATCTTCATGACCATCACGCCGGTCTCGGCGTCCCCCGCCATGACCGCGCGGTTGATGGGCGCGGCGCCGCGCCAGCGCGGCAGCAAAGAGGCGTGCAGGTTGAAGGCCCCGAGCGGAAAGGCCTCGAGGATCGCCGGCGGCAGCAGCAGCCCGTAGGCGACCACGACCGCTACCTCGGCGCCGTGGCCGCGCATCGCGCTCGCGGCCTCGGCCGCGCGCAAGCTCGGCGGCGTGAACACCGGCAGGCCGAAACGGCGCGCCTCGCGCTCGACCGGGCTCGGCACCGGCTCGAGGCCGCGCCGTCCGCCAGGCTTCGGCGCTCGCGTATAGACCGCCGCCACCTCATGCCCGCGGCCGACGAGCTCGAGCAATGTCGGCAGCGCAAAATGCGGCGTGCCCATAAACACGACGCGCAAGGGCATGTCACGCCACCGCGCCGGCGAGCCAGGTTTCGCCGCGGCGGCGAAGCTCGCGCTCGCCTTCGGTGCCGCCGATCACGACTTCGTCCGGCACCGTGCGCCCGCGCTTGGCCTGGCGCAGCCGCATGAACGCGAAGCCGCTGTGCGGGCCTTCCAAGACGGCGCCCGCCGCCACGGACGCGGCAGCCGGTCCCGGCAGCACCGGATCGAGCCGGTCCCTGTCGTAGATGCAATTCCATTCTAGAATGCGCCAGACGCCGGCGCGCTTCTCGAACCGATCATAGAAGCGCGCATGGCAGCTGTAATCGAACAGGCTTGCGTCGATGAATTCGCGGATCAGGATCGCCACGTCGGTCTCGAGTAGCGCGCGCGCGCCGTTGATCTCCACGCGCATGTTGCCCAGCCAGTGCTTGCGGTGCTCCTCGGGCTTGCGCGTCGCGGCCATCGCCTTGGAGCGCTCGAGGAAGCCGGCAACGGGGCCGTGATACCACGAGACGGTGATGCTTGCGTCGGCGTGGAAGCAGCCCTGCAGCCTGTCCCATTCGCCGAGGTCGAGGCTGAAAGCCCAGACCCTGCGGACCTCGCAGATCGCCATCCCGTCGAGTGCTTGCAGCCATTCCGGGGATCGCTCCACCGTCGCTTCCTCCGCTAGCTTCGAGCGCCGGCGCGCACGGCCGGGCGCGCGCGGCG
>DATBKV010000317.1:0-4041 GCA_036555745.1 Xanthobacteraceae bacterium
TTCTTGAGAAACGCCACGTCCTTCTCGCCGCGCACGAAGCTCATGTGCGGAACCGGGTGAATGAACGACTGCGGATCGGCGATCGCCCCTTTCCGCACCAGGTACGACCACAGCTGGCGCGACAGGTCGAACTCGACATTGACCTCCAGCGCCTTGGATATGTCGATGCTGCCGTCGCTGCGCTCCGGCGTGTAGTTGAGCTCGCACAGCGCGGCATGGCCGGTGCCCGCGTTGTTCCAGCCGTCGGAGCTTTCTTCCGCCGGCGCGGGCAGCGTCTCGAATATCTCGATGGCGAGCGTGGGCTCGAGCTCCTTGAGGAACACCGCCAACGTGGCGCTCATGATGCCGGCGCCGACGAGGACGATGTCCGGGTCCGCGGGCGCAGGATTTGCGACCATGCTGTTCTCCATCGGGGCGGGCGCGAGCAGCGCCAGTGCGTCCGCGGCTCAGGTTGCCGCAGGCCGCCGCGGTCCCGTCACTTGGCATGGACGAACTGCCGAGGCAACGGCGATGCGCGAGCTGGGCTCAGCGGCCATTCCGCGGCGTGGATTGCGCGCTGAGGCCGGTCTCGGCGAGGAATGCGATGATCCGCCGCACCACCGGCGTGACGGTCTGCGGCGCGAGCGCATCTCCGGTCAGCTCGTGGCGGGACGCTTCCGGCAGGTCGACGATCAGCTTCGGGGTCGCCTTGATCTCATCGAAGCGCTCCCGGATTGCATCGATGTCCACCACCGTGTCCTCGTGGGTATAGATGACGAGCGTCGGGATCTTCAGATGGTCGAGACGGATCGAGCGCGCATAGTTCATCAGGTCCATCAGCTCCACGATCGCTTGCGAGGGAAAGCGCGTGGTCCAGAATTCGGCGTGGCCGGGACTGTCGGGCCGAAAGGAATGGTCGGCGCCAATGAGGAGCCGTGCGAGCACGCGGCCCAACGGACCTGAGATGAATTTCGCTCGCCAATCGCGCAGGCGGAAATTCGGCGACAGCAGCACCAGCGCCGCGATCCGCGGCGAGTTGTCCTCCAGAGCCGCCATGGTCGCCAGCAGCGCGCCGGTCGAAGTCCCGATAAGGACCACGCGTTCGCCGATCCTGCGCCCGATGGCCAGCGCCTCGCGCGCGTCGTCGAGCCAATCCTGCGCCTTCACGGTCGCGAATTCCGCGCCGCTGGTCTCGCCGTGAGCGGTGAGGCGGGTGAGAAACACGTTGGCGCGAAGCCGCACTGCCAGCGTCTCCACCACCGGCGAGATGTCCTTGCGGCTGGCGGAGAAGCCGTGGATGTAGACCAGCGCCAGCGGAGTCCGGCCGTGGGTGGCCGGGTCATTCCACAACACGACCTTGCCCTGCTCCGGCTTCACCGGATGCCGCGCTTCGCCCGCCCCCAGATAGCCGTCGATGTCGGGAGCGTTTGCCACCGCGTCGGCGACGGCGGATCGCTGCGGCGCGAACGGAAACAACGGCCCGGACAGTGCCGCGAATGCGGCAAGCCACGCGAGCAGCACGAACGCGCCGGCACGCCGTGGCATTCGCCGCAGAAAGGGTGCGCGCACGCGCTATTGCGGCGCCTGCGGCGCGCCGACCTCGGCGCACGGCCCGCGCGCCAGTAAGCCGACGAGTCGGGCCATGAGCTTGCCGGCGCCGGCGGCGGGCAGCGGCGGCGTGGGCACCGCGGCGGCCGTGAGCGCCGGCATGTCCGTCGACGGCTCGCGGCCGGTCCATCGGATGATCTCGAACCGACCGTCGAAATGCTCCACGACCGCGGTGCAGCTTTCCACCCAGTCGCCGCAGTTGACGTAGCAGAGTCCGGAATTGTCGCGGATCACGGCATGATGGATGTGCCCGCAGACCACGCCGTCGACCCCGCGGCGCCGGGCCTCCGCCGCCAGCGCATTCTCGTACTCGCCGATGAAATTGACCGCGTTCTTCACCTTGAGCTTGGCCCATTGCGACAGCGACCAGTAGGTGAGCCCCAGCGCCCTGCGGGTAGCGTTGAAATAGGTGTTGAGCCAGATCGCCAGGTCATAGGCGCTGTTACCTAGGAGCGCGAGCCAACGTGCGTGGCGAATGACGACGTCGAAGAGATCGCCGTGGATTACGAGGTAGCGTCTGCCGTCGGCAGCAACGTGGATGGCGTCCTCCAGCACCTCGATGCCGCCGAAATGGGTGCCGTAATAGTCGCGCAGGAACTCGTCGTGATTGCCCGGGATATAGCGCAGGCGCGCGCCCTTGCGCGCCTGCCGCAGCAGCTTCTGCACGACGTCGTTGTGAAGCTGCGGCCAATACCAGCCCGAGCGCAACTGCCAGCCGTCGACGATGTCACCCACGAGGTAGACTGTTGCGGCTTCGTGATGGCGCAGAAAGTCGAGAAGGCGATCGGCTTGGCAGCCCCTCGTGCCCAGGTGGACATCGGACAGAAACAGTGTGCGGACCCGTAGCGTGCCTTGCGAAATCCGGTGCAGCATCCGCGTTCCTGTTGGCGCGATGGGGCGACTTATCGATGATTTCTGTTGCAGATACGTGACGCTGGCCGCGGGCAGGGGCCGCCGACGCTGGCGCGCGCTCTGGCAGCATTTGTCATCACGCCTTCAAGCAAGCACTGGATAAGCGCGTGCGATTCGCTTTTTTTGCTTGCGGGTGGCCCGCGACGGCGGGCGAAGGTCATGACACAGGCGGACAACGCCCTGATCGGATGGCTCGCCCTCCTGGTTGCGGGGCTTTTGGAGATCGCCTGGGCGCTCGGGCTCAAATATTCCGACGGTCTCACCCGGCTGTGGCCGAGCGTGGCCATGCTGGCGGCGATCGGCGCGAGCTTCGCGCTACTTGCGGTGGCGCTGAGGTCCGTGCCGTTCGGAACCGCTTACGCCCTGTGGACCGGCATCGGAGCAGCCGGCAGCGTCATCATCGGCATGGCCGCGTTCGGCGAGCCGGCCGGCCTGTTTCGCGTGATGTGCCTGACATTGATCATCGCGGGAATAGTCGGTCTCCGGTTGTCGGCGGGTTGATGGCGCGCGGCAGGCGCGGCCGCTTTCACGCAGTTGTCGCAGGAATGTCGAGTCTGTGTCAGACGACGCGGGCAGCTTGCGGCACGTGATTCGACGGCGGAGGCCCGATGGCCGTCAGTTTAGGTGCCGGCGCGTCCCTGACGCGCCGACGGCTGCTCACGAGCGCGGCGGCGTCGGCAGCGGCCGCCGCCGTCGACGGCCTCGCCAAGCCCGCGTTCAGCCGGGCCGCCGAGCGGCCCATCATCACCCACGGCATTCAGTCAGGCGACGTGTCCGTCGATTCTGCCGTCGTCTGGGCGCGCGCGGACCGGCCTTCGCGCATGCTGGTCGAGGTCGCAACCAGCGACAGCTTCACCGCGATCCGCCATGCGGTGGCCGTCGATGCGCTGCCGGAGACGGACTTCACCGCCAAGGCGCTGATCGAGGGGCTGCCTGCCGGACAAGACATCTTCTACCGCATCCGTTTTCAGGATCACGCAGTCCCCACGGTGCTCGGCGCGCCGCAGGTCGGGCGCTTCCGCACCGCGCCGAGCGGTCGGCGCAGCATCTCGTTCGTATGGTCGGGCGACACCGCGGGCCAAGGCTGGGGCATCGACGAGGCGCGCGGGGGCATGCGTACCTACGCGGCCATGCTGAAATGCCGTCCGGATTTTTTCATTCATTCCGGCGATCATATCTACGCCGATTGTCCGATCCGGGCGGAGCAGAAGCTCCCGAACGGAGCGGTGTGGAAGAACGTCGTCACCGAGGACAAATCCAAGATCGCGCAGACGCTCGCGGAGTTTCGCGGCAACTACAAGTACAACCTGCTCGACCGCAACGTGCTCGCCTTCAACGCCGAGGTCCCGTTGTTCGCGCTGTGGGACGATCACGAAGTGACCAACGACTGGTGCCCGGGCGAGGCGCTCGGCTGGGGCGGCTACGTCGACAAGAGCGTCCTCAAACTGGCCGCGCGCGGATGCCGCGCCTTCCACGAATTCATGCCGATGCGGGAGACACTGGCCGAGGCCGGGCGGATCTATCGCAAGATTGCCTACGGTC
>DATBKV010000318.1:0-2432 GCA_036555745.1 Xanthobacteraceae bacterium
CGGTTGCGCTCGGTCGCCGCGGCGTGCAGGCCGCCGGTCGGCGACTGTTCGGGCACATGCTGGGGATCAAAGAAAGGCATGCCGGGCGCCCCTGCGCCTCCCTCCATTACTGCCACGAATTTTTTCTCGCGTCGCCGCCGATTTGATGTCGAGCCGGCACGGGCCGCTCCGTCCCCAGGGTGAAGGTCGAACGAGGTAACGTTTCACCAACCCAAGTCGGAGTAGAGATCATGGTCGCCCATAACCCCCTCCACGGATCCGGACAGGCGGCATTACCGCATCCGGCTCTTGCCTTGGGTGAAGACGGCCAGCCGCTGGAGTGGATAGGGGTGGCAGATGCGGGGGTGTGGAAGCCATCGCTGCGCGTACTTCACGAAGCGATCCCACGGCATGCGGCTTTTCTGGCTGCGGCGCCGGAGCACCCATCGCCAGGTTCGAGCCACTGCTTCGCGGAAAGCGCCGAGCGCCGGGCCGTTAAAGGGCACGCCGTAGTAGCGGTAGTGCCCGAGCACGACCGAGCGCAGATAGGCGCCGACTTCCGGGACGGCATCGTGCAGGCGTCGCTTCAGCTCGGCTCTCACCGTCTTGAGCTTGGCCTGCCACCTCGTCCGCATCGTCTGCCTGAGCACCGTGAACCATCCCTTCGCGGTCTTCGCGCAACTGTGCGCGAAGCCGAGAAAGTTGAAGGTCTCGGGCTTTCCGTCGCCCCGGCCTCGCCTGTTCTTGTCCGCGTAGCGGCCGAACTCGATGAGACGCGTCTTGTCGGGATGCAGGGCGAGGCCGAACTCTGCGAATCGCTCGCGCAGCTCTGCGAGAAATCGCTCGGCCTCCTCTCGATGCTCGAATCCCACGACGAAATCGTCGGCAAAACGCACGATGACCACGTCACCGCGCGCTTGCTTCTGTCTCCACCGTTGGACCCAGAGGTCGAGCACGTAGTGCAGATAGATGTTGGCCAAGAGCGGCGAGATGCTGCCGCCCTGGACCGTCCCTACTTCGCTACGGACTCGCTTGCCGTCCTCCAGCACACCGGCGGCCAACCATTTCTGGATGAGCCGCACGACGCGCCGGTCCCCGATTCGATGCTCGACGAACTTCACCAGCCATTCGTGAGTGAGGCTTCCGAAGAAGTCCCGAATGTCTGCATCGAGCACCCAGTTCACCTTCTTCTTCCAGATACCGACCGCGAGCGCGTCCAGCGCTTGGTGCGGGCTGCGCCCCGGGCGGAATCCGTAGGAGAAGCCGAGGAAGTCTTCTTCGTAGATGGCGTTCAACACCTCGACGACCGCGCGCTGGACGACCTTGTCTTCCAGCGTCGGTACGCCGAGCGGCCGCAGCCGCCCGTCCGTCTTGGGGATGTACGTCCTGCGAACCGGCTTCGCTCGATACGCGCCTCGCTTGAGCCGCTCGGAGAGGTCGAGGAGGTTGCCCTCCAAGCTCTCGCCGTAGTGGCGCCACGTCTCGCCGTCGATGCCCGCGGCGGCGTCTCGCTTGATGGCGAGGTAGGCCGCACGCAAGCGCTCGACGTCGTACACGTGGTGCAAGAGCGCCGTGAACCGCTGCTTCCTGTCCTTTCTTGCTGCTTGCCGTATCCGCTCGAGCGCGCTTGGCACGCCTTCCCGGCGCTGAGTCCGGGACGTGTTGCTCTCGGGCGGATTCCCCTTGGCCAGCCCCCTTCCCTCCACCGCCTCCGCAGCCGGTCGCCCGGCTTTGTTCGACGGCTTCTCCGGTACTACGGAGCTGTCCGACTTCCCATCGCCGTTCGTCATCGTCGTTCGCCCTGGGGCTTCACGATGCGGGCTGCGAGCACCATTGCCGCAGCCAGCGACGGGACCTCCCGGTTCCCGTGCGAGTTGATTCCATGCGTGCACGGGGTCTCTGACCGCGCAGGGTCCGAACGCGCCTCGCGATATCGGCGCGCCCGGTGTCGCCTTCCGCCTGCTCCTAAGGCGTCGGCACCCCGAAGTTTCCGGGGTTCTCGCCCCGGTCCATGTATTTCGCGGCTCAATACCCGGCCCGCACGTACCCCTGCCGACGCTTCGCCGTCGCCCTTGCGGACGCCGACGCACGGCTCGGGGCCGGTACGGTTCGCTACTCCTTTACCGCTGGACTCTCTCATTCCTTTCAACTCGCCGGTTTGACCGGCGCACAGGAGCTCCCATGAAGACCACGCGGCTTTCCATGGTTTCGGTGTCCTCTCTGCTGTTCGGCGCGCTGGCCCTGGGCCTTGCGGGCTGCGGCGCGCCCGAATCGGCGTCGGGCGACGAATCGGAGGTGGCCACGCGGCGCGGCGCGATCACGCTGGCCAACGTCAACATCAGCGGCACCGCGCAGACGGCGACGCTGGGCACGCCGCCCGCCAACTCCGACGCGGCGACGGTGACCTTCTTCTCGGAGGCCGCGCTGTGGGGCGACTCGCTGACCAAGCAGGT
>DATBKV010000319.1:0-27811 GCA_036555745.1 Xanthobacteraceae bacterium
GATCGCCGCCAGCGGTCGGGTCGGCGTCTCCAGCACCTTGGTGAGCGCCTCGAGCTCGTCCTGCATGGTGCGGCCGGCATAGGTCGGCAGCTTGCTGGCGAGCCCCGCGACCGAGGCATGGGCGCGGTGCGCCACCGAGAATGCGTCGTTCACGAAGATGTCGCCGAGCGCGGCGAGCGCGGCGACGAACGCTGGATCGTTGCGCTCCTCGCCCTTGTGGAAGCGGGTCTTCTCCAGGCACAGGATGTCGCCGGGCCGCATGGCGTTGACGGCGGCGGCGGCCTTCTCGCCGATGCAGTCCTCGGCGAACGCGACCGGCCGCTTCAGCACGCCAGCGATCGCCGGGGCGAACAGCTTGAGCGACTGCGTCGGGTCGGGCCCCTTCGGCCGTCCGAAATGGGACATGAGGATCACCTTGCCGCCGCGGTTGGCGATCTCGCGGATGGTCGGCGCCACACGCTCGATACGGGTGGTATCCGCGACCTTGCCGTTCTCGACCGGCACGTTGAGATCGACGCGCACGAGCACTCGCTTGCCCTTCACGTCGGCCTTGTCGAGCGTGCGGAACATGGCTATCGGCCGTGCGAGATCGCCATCACTCGTTTGCCATGCCAGCGGCGTCAGATGAGCTTGCCTATCGCAACCGCGGTGTCGACCATGCGGTTGGAGAAGCCCCATTCATTGTCGTACCAGGACATCACCCGCACCAGCGTGCCGTCCATGACCTTGGTCTGGTCCATGGCGAACACCGACGAGTGGGCATCGTGGTTGAAGTCGCTGGAGACGTTGGGCACCTCGGTGTAGCCGAGAATGCCCTTGAGCTGCTGCTCGGCCGCGCGCTTCACGGCGCCGTTGATCTCGTCCTTGGTGGTCGCGCGCCGGGCGATGAACTTGAGGTCGACGACCGAGACGTTTGGGGTCGGCACGCGGATTGCGACGCCGTCGAGCCTGCCCGCGAGCTCGGGCAGCACCAAGCCGACCGCCTTGGCTGCGCCGGTCGAGGTCGGGATCATGTTGATGGCGGCGGCGCGCGCGCGATAGAGGTCCTTGTGGACCTGGTCGAGCGAGGGCTGGTCGTTGGTGTAGGAGTGCACCGTCGTCATGAAGCCCTTGTCGATGCCGACGGCATCGTTGAGCACCTTGGCGACCGGCGCCAGGCAATTGGTGGTGCAGGAGGCGTTGGAGATTACCTTGTGGTCCTTGGTCAGCTTGTCATGATTGACGCCATAGACCACGGTGAGGTCGACGCCGTCGGCGGGTGCCGAGATGATGACGCGCTTGGCGCCCGCGGCAAGATGCGCGGCGGCCTTGCCCTTCGAGGTGAAGATGCCGGTGCACTCGAGCGCGACGTCGACGCCGAGCTCTTTCCACGGGAGCGCTGCGGGATCCGTGAGGGCGGTCACCTTGATCGCGCCGTTGCCGATGCTGATGCTGTCGCCCGTGACCTTCACCTCGCCGGGAAACCGGCCGTGCACGCTGTCGAAGCGCAGCAGATGTGCATTGGTCTCTACCGGGGCGAGGTCGTTGACCGCGACGACCTCGATGTCACGGCGGTTCGCCTCGGCAATGGCGCGCAGCACGTTGCGCCCGATACGACCGAACCCGTTGATCGCAACACGAACTGACATTCCCCGCTCCTTCGCTCCTCTCTTGCCGCCCGCGACGCGGGGCTCGGCAGACGGACCCGCCGCGCGCAGGCGGGTCAGCTCTTACCCAGCGCGCGCAGGGCCGTGGCCGCAACCTTCTCCGGCGTAATGCCGAAGTGTTTGTAGAGTTCCTTGTAGGGCGCACTTGCCCCGAAGCTCCTCATGCCAACAAAGGCGCCGTCCGAGCCGATGATGTCGTCCCATCCCTGCCGCACCGCGGCTTCGACGGCCACCTTGACCTTGGCGCCGCCGACGACGTTGCGACGCTCCGACGCCGGAAGCGCACGGAACAGCTCGAAGCAGGGCACCGACACCACCCGCGCGAAGACCCCGCGCTCGCGCAGAATCTTGCGCGCTTCGATCGCGATCGCAACCTCCGAGCCGGTGGCGAACAGCGAGACGGCGCAGTCCTTCTCAGCCGGCACGATCTCGTAGGCGCCGGCGGCACATCTGTTGCTCTCACCGCGGCCGAGCCGCAGCGGCGGCAGGTTCTGACGCGTAAGCGCGAGGACGCTCGGTCCGTGAGCGTTCTCGAGCGCAAGTTGCCAGCATTCGACCGTCTCGATCGCGTCGCAGGGCCGGAACACGTGGAGGTTCGGCATCGCGCGCAGGGCGGCAAGATGCTCGACCGGTTGATGGGTCGGGCCGTCCTCGCCCAGCCCGATCGAGTCGTGCGTCAGCACGAAGATGACCCGCTGCCCCGCCAGCGCGGCCAAGCGGATGGCAGGCCGGCAGTAATCGGAGAAGACGAGAAAGGTGCCGGAGTAAGGGATGACGCCGCCGTGCAGCGCCATGCCGTTCATCGCCGCGCCCATGCCGTGCTCGCGCACGCCGTAGTGAATGAAGCGTCCGGAATAGTCGGCGGCCGACAGCACCGTCATGCCCTTCGGCTTGGTATTGTTGGACCCGGTGAGGTCGGCGGAGCCGCCCACCATCTCCGGCACGGCCGCGGTGAGGGTCTCGAGCGCGGTCTCGGACGCAGCTCGGGTCGCAATGTCCTTGGGGGATGCTGCAAACTTGTCCTTGACGGTATGCACCGCCGCCGCGAGTTGATCTTTCGGCAGTTCGCCGCCAAGCCGGCGTTCGAACTCCGCCCGGCGGTCCGCCGCCATCGCGCCGAGGCGAGCGCGCCAAGCCTCGTGCGCGGCCCTGCCCGCGCGGCCGGCGCTGCGCCACATCTCGCGTACATCGGCGGGAATGACAAAGGCCGCCTCCGCCCAGCCGAGCCGCTCGCGAGCGCCCTTGATCTCGTCGGCGCCGAGCGGCGAGCCGTGGCTCTTTTCGGTGCCGGCCTTGCTCGGAGCTCCGAATCCGATGGTGGTGCGGCAGGCGATCAGCGACGGCCGTTGCGAGGCGTGCGCCTGCTCGACCGCCGCGGCGATCGCCTCGGGATTGTGTCCGTCGACGCGCGCTGCCGCCCAGCCTGCGGCTTCGAACCGCTTCACCTGATCGACCGAGTCGGCGAGCGCCAGCGGTCCGTCGATCGAGATGCCGTTGTCGTCGTGCAGCACGGTCAGCTTGTTGAGCCGCAGATGCCCAGCAAGCGCAATCGCCTCCTGGCTGATGCCCTCCATCAGATCGCCGTCGGAGGCGAGCACGTAGGTGCGATGATCCACGATCTCGGGGCCGAACACGGCGGCAAGATGTCGTTCGGCGATCGCCATGCCGACCGCATTGCCGAGGCCTTGGCCGAGCGGGCCGGTCGTGGTCTCGATCCCGGGCGTTACGTGGCTCTCGGGGTGGCCGGGCGTGAGCGAGCCGAGTTGGCGGAAGCGCTTGATCTCCTCGATGGTCATGCGCTCGTAGCCGAGCAGATGCAGCAGCGCATAGATCAGCATCGAGCCGTGCCCGGCCGAAAGCACGAACCGGTCGCGGTCCGGCCAGCCCGGGTCGGCCGAATCGAACTTGAGGAAACGCGTGAAAAGGACGGTGGCGACGTCGGCCGCGCCCATGGGTAGGCCGGGATGGCCGGACTTGGCCTGTTCGACAGCGTCCATGGCGAGCGCGCGGATGGCATTCGCCATGCGCTCGTGCTGGGCGCGATTGATGGGCGCCCGTTCCCTGCCGCGCGCCGGGACTGGCGTGGCGGAAGCCGCCGGGGCGGCAAAGCGAGGCTTCGGGCTGGTCATGCTGGGACCGGGCGGTTGCTCGGGCGAGGCTCTAGCACGCGGACGGGGGGAGTCAAAGAATCGCCGCTGCCGGCGCGCGCACCATGCACAAGAGCAGGGACAAGTCGCGCTCACACGTTGACGCGGCGTCGCAGCGCACCGTAGGTTTCCGCCCTAACCGCTTGCCGACGCAAAAGATTTTCGAGGGCCACACGGCTGACGAATCCAGTCGCTACCGGCAAGCCGAGGGATGTTGCCGAGGATGAGCGAAGCAAGCGCCATCGACGTGGCCAGCAAACGTCTTGCGCTCGCGCTCGACGCGCTTGCTGCCGCGGTCGAGCGGCGGCGGCAGGCCGACAGCAGCGAGCAGACGTTGGATGCTCAGCTGCACGCGCTGGGAGCCGACCGCTCGCGGTTAGCGTCCGAGCTCGATGCCGCCACCGCCCGGGCGCGGGCTTTGGAAAGTGCCAATCGCGACGTCGTCCGGCGGCTCGATGCCGCCATCGACACCATTCGCTCGGTGCTCGCGGCTAACGAGCGCTGAGCGTGCAACCTCACGTGGGAGCGCCATGCCGCAGATCAGTGTCACCATCAACGGTCGCCAGTTCCGCATGGCCTGCGAGGATGGCGAAGAGCCGCGCCTCATGCAGCTGGCGCAGGATCTCGATGCTCGTATCGTCAACTTGCGCGGGCGTTTCGGCGAGATCGGCGATACCCGGCTCACGGTCATGGCCGCGCTCACCCTCGCCGACGAGCTCGCCGAGGTGAAACAGAAATTGCAAAGGTTCGAGCAGGAGCTGGCACGGCTGCAGCAGGTGAGTGCCGCCTCGGCGGGCAGCGCCAGTACGACCGAGGCGGCGGTGGTCGCCGCCCTCGCTGCCGCGGCTGAGCGCATCGAGGCGCTCACCAAAGAGCTCAATCAGACCATAGGTGACGGCGCCGTTCCGATGGGATGAGCGACCCGGTGGCCCCGGTGGCGCGGCGGCGGCATCCGCATTACATTGCGCGCGCGGGGCTGCGAGGTGCGTCAGGAGCCATATCCCCGGGGCCTTATCGATCCTGAAGGGAGCTGTCCCTGACCGGGCTCGTGGGCTCGGACATATGGCGCCCACCTACTTTCGTAGGGAACCCGGGATCGACGCTCCAACGGCCATCGCGGCTCCGCGCTCTGCAACTGGAATGGCTCTTTCCGTCGAAGACACCAAGGCTGCCATCCGCCGCGAAGCGCAGGCGCGCCGCGACGCGCTGCCTGCCGAGCTGCGCGCCGCCGCGGCGCAGACCATCGCCGCGCGCCCGTTTCCGGCCGTGCTGGCGCGTCACGCGATCGTCTCCGGGTTCATGCCGCTCAAGAGCGAGATCAATCCCGTCCCGCTGATGCGCGCGCTCGCCGATGCCGGCGCGCGGCTGGCACTGCCGGCGATTGCCGGGCGCGGCAAGCCGCTGGTGATGCGCGCGTTCGCGTTCGGGGACGCACTGGCGCCGGGGGTCTGGGGCATCCGCGAGCCGAAGTCAGAGGCTCCGGAACTGTTTCCCGACGTCGTGCTGGTGCCGCTCCTCGCCTTCGCGCGCAGCGGGCACCGCATCGGCTACGGCGCCGGCTACTATGACATGACCCTCACCGCCTTGCGCGCGCGAAAGACCGTGCTCGCCGTCGGCATCGCCTTCGCGGCACAGGAAATCACGAGCGTGCCAGCGACGCCCCGCGACGCCCGGCTCGATCTCGTGCTAACCGAGCGCGAGGTCATCGACTGCCGGGCCGAGTGAGCATGCGCATCCTGTTCATTGGCGACATCGTCGGCCGCAGCGGCCGCGCAGCGCTGCTCGAGCGTCTGCCCGCACTGGTGCGCGATTGGCGACTCGACTTCGTCGCCCTCAATGGCGAGAACGCGGCCGGCGGCTTCGGCATCACCGAGGCGATCTATCAGGAATTCGTCGATGCCGGTGCCGACGCGATCACCGGCGGCAATCACTCCTGGGACCAGAAGGAGGCGCTGGTCTTCATCGAGCGCGCGCCCAAGCTGATCCGCCCGATCAACTATCCCGCCGGCACGCCCGGCCGCGGCGCCGCGCTGCTCGCAGCCAGGAACGGCGCGCGCGTGCTCGTCGTGAATGCGATGGGACGCATCTTCATGGATGCGCTGGATGATCCGTTCGCCGCGGTCGAGCGCGAGCTGGCGGCCTGTCCGCTCAAGCAGAGCGCCGATGCCGTCATCGTCGACATCCACGCCGAGGCGACCAGCGAGAAGCAGGCGATGGGTCACTTCTGCGACGGGCGTGCGACCGTTGTCGTCGGCACCCACACCCATGTGCCGACGGCCGACCATCAAATCCTGCCGCACGGCACCGCGTTCGTGTCCGACGTGGGCATGACCGGCGACTACGACTCCATCATCGGCATGGACAAGGAGGAGCCGCTGGCGCGGTTCCTGCGCAAGATCGCCGGCGCGCGCTTCGAGCCGGCGATGGGCGAGGCGACATTGTGCGCGCTGGCGGTGGAGACCGACGACGGCAGCGGGCTCGCCCGCCATGTCGCCGGCGTCCGCCTGGGCGGCCGGCTCGAGCCGGCGCGGCCCACGTTCTGGGAATGAGCGCCTCGACTGCGACGCTCCGACGCTGCGATCCGCTCAGCTTGCCTCTGGCGGGCGCTGATTCGCTCCGCTGTTACTCGCGGCCGGAGGGCGCAGCGCGCGGCGCGGCCGGTTCTGGATTTTCCGGCTGCCGCATCCTATAACGCCGGGCATCCATCCATGTTGCGCGAGCCGCCAGGCGCACCCGAGCTTGCGCGCGGCGAAGCCGTCGAGGAGCCACCATGGCCGGCCATTCCCAGTTCAAGAACATCATGCACCGCAAGGGGCGGCAGGACGCTGTACGGTCCAAGCTGTTCGGGAAGCTGGCGCGCGAGATCACCGTCTCGGCCAAGCTCGGCCTGCCCGACCCGGCGATGAATCCGCGGCTGCGCGCGGCCGTGCTTGCCGCCCGCGCCGAGAACATGCCCAAGGACAACATCGATCGCGCCATCAAGAAGGCGAGCGGTGGCGACGCGGAGAACTACGACGAAATTCGTTACGAAGGCTATGGACCCGGCGGCGCCGCCGTCATCGTGGAGGTCCTGACCGACAACCGCAATCGCACCGCCGGCGAGGTGCGCGCCACCTTCGCCAAGTCCGGCGGCAACCTGGCCGAGACCGGCGCGGTCTCCTTCATGTTCGACCACGTCGGCGTGGTCGAATACGACGCCAAGGCCGCCAGCGCCGACGCCATGCTGGAGGCCGCAATCGAGGCCGGCGCGGAGGACGTCGTGTCGAGCGAGGGTGGGCACGAAATCTACACGGCGCAGGACACGCTGCGCGAGGTGGCGAAGGCGCTGGAGGCGAAATTCGGCGAGCCGCGCAAGGCCGCGCTGGTGTGGAAGCCGCAGAGCACGATTGCGATCAACGACGAGCAGGGCGAGAAGCTGCTCAAGCTGATCGAGACCCTCAACGATCACGACGACGTGCAGAACGTCTACGCCAACTTCGACGTCTCGGACGCCTTGATGCAGAAGTTGAGCGCGTGACCGCGATCAGCCGCCATATTCCAGGATGAACAGCCCGGCGTTGTAGTCGGTGCTGTAAATTAGACCGCTCCTGTCCACGAACACGTCCGCCGATTGGATGACGCGGGCGCGGTTTGGCCGGTGATCCATCATGCGCGCCGGCTGCGGCGGAACCCACGCTGCGACCTCTTTCGGCCGGTACTGGTTGCGGATGTCGAACACCCGTATCCCGGCGTTCTGGTAGGTTGCGAAGATCAGCTCCGAGCTGACGAAGCTCCCCGGCCGATTTTCGTGCAGGTTGTGCGGCCCGAAATGCCCGCCCTTGGCGACATAATCGGTGTCCGCGGGCGTCGGGAAGGTCGAGATGCTCACCGGGTTGGTGGGGTCGCGGTTGTCGAAGATCCAGATCAGCTTGAGACCGTCCTCTTGGTGGTCAAGCACCGCCTCGTCGAGAACGACCAGCAATTGGCGATCCGGCAGCGGCAGGCAATTATGCGTTCCGCCGCCGAAGGGCGGAGACCAGTTGCGGTGCACGATGAGCCGGGGGCGTTCGCGGTCGGCGACGTCGATCACCAGCATCCCGGCATCGCGCCAAGCGGCATAGGCGGTGTCGCCGTCGATGATGGCATGGTGCAGGCCGCAGCGGCTTCCGACGGGCCAGTTCGGGGTCTCGCCCGCCGCGAGGTTCATCCCTGGAATCCAGTAGCGGCCGGCGCCGCGCGGCTTGGCCGGGTCGGCGATGTCGACAGTCATGAAGATGTAATCGCTGAAGCCGTCGAGCAGCGCCGATACATAGGCCCAGCGGCCGCCGACATACCAGACGCGGTGAATGCCGCCGCCCTCGACCGGCAGTAAGCCGACCGGGCGCGGTTTTGCGGGTTGGGAAATGTCGTAGATCGCAAGCCCAGCTGTCCAGTCCCGCGTTGCGCCCGTCGACCCCGCTGCGGCCACCACCGTGCCGAGTTGACCGCGGTAGTAGGCGTGCTCGTCCGCGAACTCGGCCGCGGCGAACATGTCTTTGGCATTGATGACCAGGAGCAGATCGTCGTGGGTCTGGAGATGGATATTCCAGGTCCCGGGCGGGGCGGCGAGATAATTCACTGCCCGCGGATTTTTGGGATCGCGCACGTCGACGATGCTGAATCCCTTGGAGAACATATGCCCGATATAGGCGTGGCCGCGGTGTACCATGATCTGCACGCCGTCGGGGCGGCCGCCCTGGTCGCAATAACCCACCAGGCGCATGTTGCGCGCGTAGTCGGGCCGTGGAAGGTCCAGGGTCATTGATAAGCGGCGAGGAAATTGGGCACCGCGATCCAGTCCATCATGGCGTCGCGTTCCTGCAACAGTTTCCACATCCTGCGGTCTTCGTCGGTCTTGAGATCGACGCCGAGGTGGGTGCCGAGCTTGCGCCCGTGCAGCATGACCCGCTCGCCGATCGGTTGGCGTTCGAGCTGGTAGGCCGCAAGCGCGGCGTCGATGTCATCATGGAGGGCGAGCGCGTGCGCGAGCGCCTGGGCATCGCCGGCCGCCTTGGCCACGCCGAAACCCATGTGCGGGCGCGAGGATGATCCGGCGTCGCCGACCAGCGCGACCCGTCCAAACACGATGCGTGGCGCACAGAAGTCGTAGATGGGCGTAAAGAACGGCCGCTCGATGTTACGCAGACAATCTATGAAGGCAGCCGGCATGATCGCTTCGGCATCGGCGCGCATGCGAGCGATGAGGTCTTTGCGGATGAGCGGCGCCGGCACCGAGTGCTGGTGCTGATCGCCGTTCTCATCGACGCACATATCCTTCAGCGTCTGCGCATTGCCGACCCGATACCAGATGAAATTGTAGCGCCGATGGCCGGGCCGCAGGTCGTCGTTCAATCCTGAGATCGGATAGCCGATCACCTGTTGACGTTCGGGCAAGAAGAATACGAAGTAAGGGAAGATGCTCGCGAGCGTCTCCGGGGACAGGTCGGCCTCGTTGGGCGCGCCGCGCCAGATGTAGTAGCCCGAGTAAATCGGCTGCACGTCGGGGGCGACCTGCGCGCGCACGCCGGAGCGGATGCCGTCGCCGCCCACAAGCAGGTCGGCATCCGCGGTATGGCCCTCGGCAAAATGGACCCGGACACCGCCCGCGTCCGATTCGACGCGTCGGAAGGTGTGACCGAGATGGTAGTGCGCAGGATCCATGGTCTTGCGCAGCAGGCGCTGCAGGCGGTCCCAGGAGGTGAGGATTTGCCGCAACCGCCGTTCGCCGACGACGCGCCCTTCGCGATCGATCGTGATACGCCTGGAGACCTCGATGCCGAGATCGCGCGTACCGGCGCCGCTCTGCTCCAGGGCTTCCAGCAACTCGGGATGGGTGGTGATGCCGGCGCCGCGGCCGACCAGCTCGACGGGCGAGCGTTCGAACACGTCGACCTCCCAGCCGATCCGCCGCAGGAACGCCGCGCTGAACAGGCCGGACATCGAGCCTCCGACGATGACGGCGCGCCGTCTGCGCCGGCGGGGCGAGCTTGCCATGGCATCCACCAGACCTGATGGCCGGAGACCTTAGCCGTCCGGCCGCAGTCCGGCCAACAGTCGGATGTGGGAGGGGAATGACATCGGCCTAGGCGCGAAACGGTGACGGGGTTATCAAGCCAGCATCATGCTGCAGCCGATTCGCATACTCGGCATCGATCCCGGGCTGCGTCGCACCGGCTGGGGGGTGGTGGCGATCGAAGGCAACAGCTTGCGCTACCTCGCCTGCGGCTCGCTTGCGACCGACGAGCGCTCCGAACTCGCCCGACGCTTGCTCGCCATCCATGACGGCCTGCGGCGCGTGGTCGAGCGGCATGCGCCGCACGAGGCGGCGGTGGAGGCGACCTTCGTCAACAAGGACGCGTCCGCCACGCTCAAGCTCGGCCAGGCACGTGGCATCGCCATGCTGGTGCCGGCGCTCGCAGGCCTGCCGGTGGCGGAATACGCGCCCAACCTGGTGAAAAAGACCATCGTCGGGGCTGGCCACAGCGAGAAGGCGCAGATCAGGATGATGATCGGCGTGCTGCTGCCGAAGGCCGATCCGCAGTCGGAGGATGCAGCCGACGCCCTGGCGATCGCGGTGTGCCACGCGCACCATCGCCAGAGCGCCGCGCGCAGGGCGGCGGCGCGCTGAGGCGCAGGCGGCCCCGCCCGATGCGCAGGTGGCGGCGGCTGTTGCAGGCGTCGCTGGGTGACTACATTGCGTTTTCGTCCGTCGGTGGCGAGCAGATAGGGGCGGCATGATCGGCAAGCTCAAGGGCATCATCGACAGCTACGGCGAGGATTGCATCGTGCTCGACGTCAACGGCGTCGGCTATCTCGTGCATTGCTCGGCACGCACGCTGCAGGAATTGCCCGGCACCGGGCAGCCGGCGACGCTGTCGATCGAGACCTACGTGCGCGAGGATCAGATCAGGCTGTTCGGCTTCCGCACCGATCTCGAGCGCGAATGGTTCCGCCTGTTGCAGACCGTGCAGGGAGTGGGAGCCAAGGTCGCGCTGTCCGTGCTCGGCACCCTCAAGCCCGTCGAGCTCGCCTCCGCCATCGCGATGCGCGACAAGGCCATGGTGGCGCGCGCGCCCGGGGTCGGCGCCAAGGTCGCCGAGCGCATCGTCACCGAGCTCAAGGACAAGGCGCCGGCCTATGCCGAGGTCGACCCGGCGGTGATCCGGCTTTCCGGCGCGATCGAGGACAAGCGCGCCCCGGCGCCGCTTGCGGACGCGGTCTCGGCCCTGGTCAATCTCGGCTATGGCCAGCCGCAGGCCGCCGCCGCCATCGCCGCCGCCGCGCGCAACGCCGGCGAGGGAGCGGACGCGGCGCGGTTGATCCGGCTGGGCTTGAAAGAGCTTGCGAAGTGACCGGCGCGCGACGCGATGCGAAGGATCGTGCGTAATGACGAAAGCGGATTTGGTTCGATGCTGAGCGCGCGCGACCGGGAGCTGATCGCAGCCGCGCGCGAGGCAATCCAGCGGCGCTACCGCAACGACTGGCAGGAGGTCGGCGCGGCGCTGCGCACCCGCGACGGACGCATTTATGCCGGGGTCAATCTCGATGCCTATCTCGGGCGGATGGCAGTGTGTGCGGAGGCGGTGGCGCTCGGCCGGGCGGTCACCGAGAGCGGCGAGCGCGGGATCGAGACCATCGTGGCGGTGCGCCACCCCGAGCCGTCCGAGACGGATCAGGACATCGTGGTGGTTTCGCCGTGCGGAAGCTGCCGCGAGCTGATCTGGGATTATGATCGCAATGCGCGCGTCATCGTGCCCGGCGCCAACGGGCCCGCGATTGCCGCCATCGGCGACCTGCTGCCCAACAAGTACAGCCGGGAGCGCACGCTGTGAGGATCCCGCATTGAGCTCGAGCCCCCGCCGCCTAGTGACCGCCGAGCGCCGCGACGAGGACGCTGCGGACAGCTCGCTGCGCCCGCAGCGGCTTGCCGAATTCATCGGCCAGCAGCAGGCACGCTCCAACCTCTCCGTGTTCATCGAGGCCGCGCGGGCGCGGCGGGAGGCGCTCGATCACGTGCTGTTCGTGGGGCCGCCCGGGCTCGGCAAGACCACGCTGGCGCAAATCGTCGCGCGCGAGCTCGGCGTGAACTTCCGCGCCACATCCGGGCCTGTGATCGCCAAGGCCGGCGACCTCGCGGCGCTGCTGACCAATCTGGAAGAGCGCGACGTGCTGTTCATCGACGAGATTCACCGCCTCAATCCGGCGGTGGAGGAAATCCTTTATCCCGCCATGGAGGATTTCCAGCTCGATCTCATCATCGGCGAGGGTCCGGCGGCGCGCTCGGTCAAGATCGACCTCGCCAAGTTCACGCTGATCGGCGCCACCACGCGGGCGGGACTGCTCACCAATCCGCTGCGCGACCGCTTCGGCATCCCGGTGCGGCTCAATTTCTATTCCGAACGCGAGCTCGAGGAGATCGTCAACCGCGGCGCGCGCGTGCTCGGCATCGGGATGACCGCCGATGGCGCCAACGAGATCGCCCGGCGCGCCCGCGGCACCCCGCGCGTCGCCGGGCGGCTGCTGCGCCGGGTGCGCGATTTCGCGCTGGTCGCCGGCGCCACCACCATCGACCGCGCCGTCGCCGACCGCGCGCTGATCGAGCTCGAGGTCGATGCCGCCGGACTCGATGCCATGGACCGGCGCTATCTCGTGACTATCGCCGAGAATTACGGCGGCGGGCCGGTCGGGATCGAGACCATCGCGGCGGCGCTGTCCGAGCCGCGCGACGCCATCGAGGACATCATCGAGCCGTTCCTGATCCAGAAAGGCTTCGTGCAGCGCACCCCGCGCGGTCGACTGCTCACCGGACACGCCTTCCGCCACCTCGGCCTCGCCGAGCCCGCGCGCGATCCGGCGCAGTTCGGGTTGTTCGGCGAGGGGTCTCAGGACTGACGCGGCGGTTGCGCTCGAACCCCGCGCGCGCGGATGATCCGAAAGGTCGGCGCATCATGCTGACGACCATGCACGGTGGGTGCCATTGCGGCCGCGTGCGCTTTCGCGTCACGGCCGACCTCGCCTGCGTGCTCGACTGCAATTGCTCGATCTGCAGCAAGAAGGGAATTCTGCACCTGATCGTGCCGCCGGAGCGCTTCGAGCTGTTGAGCGGCAGGGACGATCTGACGGTCTACGAATTCAACACCGGGACGGCAAAGCACATGTTCTGCCGGCACTGCGGCATCCATCCCTTTTACGTGCCGCGCTCGGACCCGGACAAGATCGACGTCAACGGGCGCTGCCTCGACGCCATCGATGTGAGCAAGCTCGCGCCGAAACCGTTCGACGGAAGGAACTGGGAGGCGGCGATGGACGCGCGCGCGCGCGAGCGATGAGCGCGCTCGACGGCGAAATGGACGGCGGCCGCCACCGCATGCCGGTGCGCGTCTACTACGAGGACACCGACTTCTCCGGCATCGTCTATCACGCGAGCTATCTGCGGTTCCTCGAACGCGGCCGCACCAATCATTTGCGCCTCACCGGCGCCGGCCATCGCGCCTTGTTCGAGGAGGCGAGCCGGGAGGCGCCCGGTTTCGCTTTCGTCGTGCGCTCCATGCAGATCGATTTCCTCAAGCCCGCGCGCATGGACGACGTGCTCGAGGTCGTCACCGTGCCCGAGGAGGTGAAGGGAGCCTCGATCACGCTCCACCAGCGCATCCTGCGCGGCGACGAGCTGCTCGTGGACGCGCACGTGCGGGTGGCCTTCGTCTGCGGCGGGCGGGCGCGGCCGATTCCGAAGCCGCTACGCGCGGCGATGCGCTCCCATCAAGCCTCAGCCGGCGATTAACCAGCGGCCGAGCGGCGGGGCCGGCGGTGTCGACGCCTCGTCGCGAGTCATGTAAAGACCCTTCACATGAGCTGGTCCAGGCAGGGCGGGCGTTCCGGGCCGCGCGGCTATCACCACGGCAATCTGAAAGAGGCCCTGATCAACGCGGCGCTGGAGCTGATCGCGCAAAAGGGGCCCGCCGGCTTCACTTTCGCTGAAGCGGCGCGCTGGGCCGGGGTGAGCCCGGCGGCGCCCTACCGGCATTTCCGCGACCGCGACGAACTCCTCGCCGACGTGGCGCGGCGCGGTTTCGACCAGTTCGAAGTGGCGCTCGCGCGCGCCTGGGACGGCGGCCGCCCCGACGCCTTTACCGCGCTCGACCGCCTGGGCAAGGCCTATCTGGCGTTCGCGCGGAACGAGCCGGCCTACTATTCCGCGATGTTCGAGGCGGGCATCCCGCCGGAGGCGAGCCCCGAACTGCGCGAAGCAAGCGAGCGCGCCTTCGCGGTGCTGCGCGGCGCCACCGAGCGCCTCGTCGCGACCATGCCGTCACCGCAACGTCCGCCGGTGCTGATGATGGCGCTGCACATTTGGGCGCTGGCGCACGGCATCGCATCACTGTTCGGGCGCGGGGATGCTGCCCGGCGCGCGCTGCCGATGTCGGCGGAAGACCTGCTCGAGGCGGCGGTGCTGATCTATCTGCGCGGCCTCGGCTTCAATGTCCCGGCGAGCGCTGGGCGCTCCCCCGCGGGTTGACTTCAACTCCTCGCATCGCCGTCCCGCTCCAAGTCTTCTGTTTTGCGCGTAATCTTTTCCCGAAAGCCGGTGCCCACTTTTCGGGATCGCGCGCTGCCCGCTTGACAAGGAGCCCGGAGCCCTCTAGCTATGTAAATGTGATTAACATTCACCGGCGAGGCCTTGCATGCCTATCGTTGCCAAGCTCGACGAGTTGGGAAAACCCGCCTGGATCGCGCTCTTGATACTCGGCTTCTGGTTCTGGTGGCCGATCGGCCTTGCCACCCTGGCCTTCATCATGGGGAGCGGACGAATGAGTTGCTGGAAAGGCGGCATCAGCCGGTGGCCTGACCCCGCGAGTCAGATGCGGCGCGCCGGAACCTGGTGGCAGCCCATGCGATCGAGCGGAAACCGTGCCTTCGACGACTATCGCGAGGAGACGCTGCGCCGGCTCGAAGAGGAACAGCGCGAATTCAAGGACTTTCTCGCGCGCCTGCGCATGGCCAAGGACAAGGCCGAGTTCGACCAGTTCATGGCGGAGCGCGGCATGCGCACCGGGCCGGCGTCGCCGCAGAGTCCGCCGCCCCAGGGCTAGCCAGCCTACATCTTCGCAGTTCAACAGTGTATCGGGCCGTCCACCGCCGGTGGTCGGCCCGATGCATTTCTCGCTTCACGCAGGCTAGCGCCAGCGCAGGCATCGGGCGCGAGACGGCGACGATGTCGCGCCCATGACCCGGGTAACGCGGGATTAACCCGCTCCGCGCCAGGTAGCGGTGCCGCGGCGATGCTCGCGCCCTAGTTTAGTCACCTTTCGCGCGGAATCGGTACCGACCGGGGGGGCCGACTTTTCCCGCAATTTCGGGGTCTTTGGCGGCGCAACGCGAGAGCTATCGGGTGTGCCGTTCTCGCCCCTGCGGGCGCTCGGCGTTCGCCAAGCCTGACAGGACCGATCGCCGCACAGCCGCAAGGAGACGTCATGCCGTCCGCCGCCGCGCCGCTCTCGATCTGGGACCTGTTCCAGCACGCGGACGTCATCGTCAAGCTCGTGATGATCGGGCTCCTGGTGGCGTCGATCGCGGTCTGGGCGATCGCGATCGACAAGGTCGTCCTGTATTCGCGCACGCAGCGCGCCATGGATGCCTTCGAGCAGGCGTTCTGGTCCGGCCAGTCCTTGGAGGAGCTCTACCGCACGCTCGCTTCGCGGCCCACGCACTCGATGGCGGCGCTGTTCGTGGCGGCGATGCGGGAATGGAAGCGCAGCCTGGAGAGCCAGCCGCGCTCGTTTGCCGGCCTTCAGATGCGCATCGAAAAGGTCATGGACGTGACCATCCAGCGCGAGATCGCCCGGCTCGAGCGCTACCTGCTGGTGCTGGCGACGGTCGGCTCGGCCGGACCCTTCGTCGGCCTGTTCGGGACCGTGTGGGGGATCATGACGAGCTTTCGCGCCATCGCGGGCCAGCAGACCACTTCGCTGGCGGTGGTCGCGCCCGGCATCGCCGAGGCCCTGTTTGCGACCGCAATGGGGCTCATCGCCGCCATACCGGCGACCATTTTCTATAACAAGTTCGTCGCCGACGTGAACAAACAGGCCCAGCGCCTGGAGGGGTTCGCCGACGAGTTCGCGGCCATTTTGTCGCGGCAGATCGACGAGCGGGGATAGGGGTCAGCATGGCGATGAACGGCGGCGCCGCTGCGGTTGCCGGCCGACGGCGGCATCGCCGCCGCCCCGTCATGGCCGAGATCAACGTGACGCCGATGGTCGACGTCATGCTGGTTCTGCTCATCATTTTCATGGTTTCGGCCCCTCTGCTCACGGTCGGGGTGCCGCTCGACCTGCCGCAGAGCCAAGCCAAGACGCTCGACCAGGACAAGGAGCCGCTGACCGTCTCGGTCAACGTGAAAGGGGAAGTCTACCTCCAAAATACCGAAATTGCGGTCGAGGAACTGGTCCCCAAGCTCAAGGCCATAACGGAGGCGCGTGGGGGCGCCGATGAGCGCATCTTCGTGCGGGGCGACCGGCAGGTCGACTACGGCACGGTGATGAAGGTGATGGGGCGAATCTCGGCCGCCGGCTTCCGCCGGGTGGCGCTGGTGACCGAGGTCGAGCAGGGGGGATCGCGTTGATTGCCTGGTTCCGGGGCATGAGGACCGCGTACGTCATGTCTGCCATCGGCCACGCCGCGGTGTTGCTGTGGAGCATATGGTCGCTCGCGGCCAATCCGCTTCCGGTCTCGTCGACCGAGGGGCTGCCGGTCGACCTGATCAGCGCCGATGACTTTTCCAAGATCGCCGCCGGCATGAAGGACGCGCCCAAGGCCGAGACCCCGAAGCCGCTGGTCGAGAAGGTTGCGGAGGCCAACCCGGTCGATGATCCCACCGCGAAGGTGGTGGAGAAGAAGGAGGTCAAGGCCGCGCGCGAGCCTCCCCCGGCCGCGGAATCCAAGCCGGCCGAGACCAAATCCGAGCAGAAGCAGGCCGACGCCAAGCCCGATCCGGTCACCGACGCGCCGGCCAAGGAGGAAGCCAAGAAGCCGGAGCAAAAGAAAGCCGAGGTCAAGCCGCCGCTCCCGCCCAAGAAGCCGGCCCCCCCGGCCCATAAGTTCGATCCCAAGCAGGTGGCGGCGCTGCTCGATAAGCGCGACTCCACCAGACTCGCCGCTGCCGGCGAGGCGCTCAACAACTCGCCCTCGCTCGGCCTCTCCAACGGCACCGCCGCGCAGCTGTCGCTGAGCGAGTTGGAAGGACTGCGCGCGAGGCTTGCACAGCTCTGGGCCATTCCGGCGGGTGCCAAGGACCCGCAGGAACTGATCGTGCAGGTCAGGATCAAGCTCAGGCCCGACGGTACGCTGGCCGGCCCCCCGATGGTCCTCACCAGCGGGAAAACTGCGCTCTTCGTCGCTGCCCGCGACAGCGCTATTCGCGCGCTGTTCCGCGGTCAGCCCTTCGACATGCTCAGGCCCGAACATTACGAGCAATGGAAAGATATCGAGATTACTTTCGATCCGCGCGACATGATCCGCGGATAGCTGCTCCCCCGGTTGCGCCGGCAGGCGCGCGTGCGATCGCGCGCCAGCCGCTGACAAGCTCGTTGAGCCGGCGCCGGCTGATCATGCTGGGCGCCAGCGGCGCCGCGGGCGCGCTCGCCGGACTGGCGCCGCGGCCCGCCGCGGCGGTGCTCAAGCTCGACATCACCCAGGGCAGCGTGCAACCGGTGCCGATCGCGATCCCCGATTTCATCGGAGCGGGACTGCGCGATCCTGCGACCGCGCACAATGTGAGCGAGATCATCGCCTCGAACCTGCAGCGTTCCGGCCTGTTCGCGCCGATCGATCCGGCCGCCTATATCGAGAAGATCTCCACCATCGACGCCTTCCCGCGGTTTCCCGACTGGCGCCAGATCAACGCCCAGGCGCTGGTCGTCGGCCGCATCACACAGTCCGACAGCCGCCTCAAGGCCGAGTTCCGCCTGTGGGACGTGTTCGCCGGCCAGCAACTGCGCGGCGAGCAGTACAACACCACCGCAGACAATTGGCGGCGCATCGCGCATATCATCTCGGACGCCATCTACGAACGCATTACCGGCGAAGGCGGCTACTTCGACAGCCGCATCGTCTTCGTCGACGAGACAGGTCCCAAGGAGCGACGCATCAAGCGACTCGCGCTGATGGACCAGGACGGCGGCAACGTGCGCTATCTCACGCGCGGGGACGACCTCGTGCTCACGCCGCGCTTTTCCTCCGCCGCCGACACCATCACCTACATGTCGTACAGCCAGGGCGATCCCCGGGTTTATCTCATGAACATCGAGACCGGGCAGCGCGAGATCGTCAGCAATTTCCCCGGCATGACCTTCAGTCCCCGTTTCTCCCCCGACGGTCAGCGCGTGATCTTCAGCCTGCAACGCGGCGGCAACTCCAATCTGTTCGTCATGGACCTGCGCTCGAAGACTACGACGCGGCTGACCGATACGCAGGTGATCGACACTGCCCCTTCGTACTCGCCCGACGGCACGCGTATCAGCTTCGAGTCCGATCGCGGCGGCAAGCAGCAGATCTACATCATGGGGGCGAACGGCGGCGAGGCGCAGCGCATCAGCTTCGGGGACGGCGCCTATTCGACCCCGGTGTGGTCTCCGCGCGGCGACTACATCGCCTTCACCAAGCAGACCGAGGGAAAATTTGCCATCGGCATCATGCGCGCCGACGGCTCGGGCGAGCGGATACTTACCGAGGGCTACCACAACGAAGGGCCGACCTGGTCCCCGAACGGACGCGTCATCATGTTCTTCCGCGATCCCGGCGGGAACAGCGGACCGATGCTCTATACAGTGGACGTGACCGGCCGCAACGAGCAGCTGCTGAAGACCCCGAGCTATGCGTCCGATCCCGCGTGGTCGCCGCTGTTGCAATAACGTCACGGCTCTCGGCAAAATCACGCAATGGAACTCAGGAGGCCCAAAGGCGCCGCATTCACTGCCCATTAACCACCGCGATCGGTTTCGGCGCTTCCGGGAATGTGAGCGAACCGAGCAACGCCCGAGCAAGCTTGCCAAGAACTTTCGCTTAACCACGCACCTGTTAGACGTGCGGCATGTCCGGTAACGAGGCGACGAACGGAGGCACCGGAATGACGAATGTTGCGGTGGGTGTCATTCGCGCTGCCAGGCTCGCGGGCTTCCTGGCGCTTGCGCTGGCCGCGGCCGGCTGCGCCAACCAAGCAAACGGGCCCGGCTCGGCGGCGGGCAATGCGCCGCCCGGCAGCCAGCAGGACTTCGTGGTCAATGTCGGCGACCGGGTCTTCTTCGAATCCGACTCGTCCGAGCTCTCCTCGCAGTCGATCGCGACGCTCGACAAGCAGGCGCAGTGGCTGCAGGTCTACAACCAATACACCTTCACCATCGAGGGCCACGCCGACGAGCGCGGCACGCGCGAGTACAACATCGCGCTCGGCGCCCGGCGCGCGCAGACGGTACGCGATTATCTCACATCGCGTGGCGTTCAGGCGCAGCGCATGCGCACGATCTCCTACGGCAAGGAGCGGCCGGTCGCGGTCTGCAACGATATTTCCTGCTGGTCGCAGAACCGCCGCGCGGTGACGGTGCTCAATACCAGTTCGTGAGCAGGGGACACGGGGGGAAGGGGACAACCGGCGCCCTCGCGGCGCCGGTTGTGTTTTTGGTCGCAGGCGGCTTCCACTTCCGGGCGCGGGATCGTAATTTTGCCGGCGTGAGGGTTGCGCGCCGCCGATGGCGTCCGCGTCGTTTCAATCCGGTAGTGCTTGATGATGAAGGGTGAGGTCGCGCGATGATGCTCGCGCCGCAGGCGCAGTCTTGGCGGTGGGCCGCTGTCGCCGCGTTGGCCGCGGTGTTGGCGGCCTGCGGACAGGAGAACCACTATGTGGCGCCGCCTCCGCCGAAGGTCACGGTGGCGCTGCCGGCGCAGCAGAAGGTCACCCGCTATCTCGAGGCCACCGGCTACGCCGCGGCAATCAACACCACCAATGTGGTCGCGCGGGTGCAGGGCTTCCTGCAGAAGATCAATTACAAGGATGGCGAGGAGGTGAAGGAGGGGGCGGTCCTTTTCGTCATCGAGCCTGAGCCGTACAAGCTCAAGCTCGAGCAGGCGCGAGCCGCCGAGGCTGGCGCGCAGGCCACATTGAAGCAAGCGGAAGCGGAATACGACCGGCAGGCGGAGCTCGCGAGCCGGCAGGTCGCCTCGAAGGCGGCCCTCGACAAGGCCACGGCCGATCGCGATTCCGCGCGCGCCCGGCTCAAGGAGGCGCAGGTCGATACCGCCCAGGCCGCGCTCAACCTCGGTTATACGGAGGTGAAGGCCCCCTTCGACGGCATCGTCACGGCACGTCTGGTGTCGCTCGGCGAATTGGTGGGAGGCAATGGGCCGACCCAGCTCGCCACCATCGTCCAAACCGCGCCGATCTATGTGAATTTCAACATCAACGAGCAGGAAGTGCTCAACATCCGCGCCGACATGCGCCGCCTCGGCATTAGCAACGAGGATCTGAAGCAGTATCCGATCGAGGTCGGGCTGCAAACCGACGAAGGCTATCCCTATCGCGGCACGCTGAATTACGTTGCTCCCGCCATCGACCGGGCGACCGGGACGCTGGCCGTGCGCGCGCTGCTCCCCAATCGGGAGCAGGTGTTGGTGCCCGGCAATTTTGTGCGTGTACGGGTTGGCGCCGCCGACGAGCACGATTCCTTACTGGTGCCCGATGCCGCGCTCGGCACCGACCAGGGCGGGCGTTATCTGCTCGTGCTCGACAAGAACAATACGGTCGAGCAACGCAAGGTCGCGATCGGCCCTAGGGTCGGCGACCTGCGGGTGATCGAAAACGGGCTCAAGCCGGACGATCGCGTCGTCATCGCCGGCATTCTGCGTGCCATTCCCGGCCAGAAGGTCGATCCGCAGCTTGAAAAGGTTGCCGCGACGTCAGCTGCTGCCGCGAGCGGCAAATAGCAGCCGCCATGATCTCTGATTTTTTCATCGCGCGGCCCGTCCTTGCCAACGTGCTCGCCATCCTGATGGTGGTGATCGGCGGGGTCGCCATGTTTGCCTTGCCGGTGGCGCAATATCCGGATGTGGTGCCGCCGACCGTGCAGGTCACCACGCGCTACCCCGGGGCCAGCGCCCGCACCGTCGTCGACACCGTCGCCTTGCCGATCGAGCAGCAGGTGAACGGCGTCGAGGGCATGATTTACATGCAGTCCTACAGCGGGGCCGATGGCAGCTATTCGTTGACCGTGACGTTCAAGATCGGCGTCGACCTCAACACCGCGCAAGTCCTGGTGCAGAATCGAGTCTCGAGCGCGCTGTCTTCGCTGCCGCAGGCGGTGCAGGCGCAGGGCGTCATCGTGCAGAAGAACTCGACGGCGATCCTGCAGATCATCACGTTGACCTCGCCTGACGCGCGTTACGACAGCCTCTACCTCGCCAATTACGCAACCATCAATCTCCGGGACGAGCTCGCGCGGCTACCGGGCGTGGGCAACGTCGCCGTCTTCGGCGCCGGCCAATATTCGATGCGCATCTGGCTCGATCCGAACCAGATGCAGGCGCGCGGGCTGGTGCCGCAGGACGTGATTCAGGCTTTGCAGCAGCAAAGCACCCAGGTCACGGCCGGCCAGATCGGCGCGCCGCCCGCCCCGCGCGGCCAATCGTTCCAATACACGCTCAACGTCTTCGGGCGGCTCAGCGATCCGAGCCAGTTCGCGCGGGTGATCGTCAAGACCGGCCGCGACGGCGAGATCACGCGGCTCAGCGACGTGGGGCGGGTCGAGCTCGGAGCGCAAACCTACGGGCAGGTCTTCACGCTGGACGGCAAGCCGTCGGCGGGGCTTGCGATTTATCAGGCGCCGGGGGCGAACGCGCTCGACGTGGCGACGGAGGTGCGTGACAAGATGGCGGCCCTCAAGCGCGAGTTTCCGCAGGGGCTGATCTCCGAGATTCCGTTCGACACCACCAAGTTCGTCGAGCAGTCGATCCACGAGGTGTACAAGACGCTCTACGAGGCCGCCTTCCTCGTGCTCATCGTCATCCTGGTGTTCCTGCAGGACTGGCGTGCGATGCTGATTCCGGCGACGACGGTACCGGTCACGATCATCGGCGCTTTCGCGGCCATGGCAGCGCTCGGCTTCACCATCAATTTCTCGACGCTGTTCGCGATCGTGCTCGCCATCGGCATCGTCGTGGACGATGCCATCGTGGTGGTCGAGGGCGCCGTTCATAATATCGAAAGCGGCATGTCGGGCCGCGAGGCGGCGAGCGCGGCGATGCGCCAATTGTTCGGCCCGATTATCGGCATCACGCTGGTGTTGATGTCGGTGTTCCTGCCGGCGGCGTTCCTGCCCGGCCTGACCGGGCGCATGTACGCGCAGTTCGCGCTGGTGATCGCGGCGACGGCGCTGATCAGCGCGGTCAACGCCGCCACCCTGAAGCCGACACAGAGCGCCATGTGGCTGCGCCCGGCGGTGCCGCCGGAGCGGCGCAACGTCGCCTACCGCGCGTTCAACCGCTGCTATGGCGCAATCGAGCGCTGGTACGCGGGACTGGTCGGCCACATGGTCCACCACAGCGTGCCGATGGCGGTGCTGGCGTTCATGCTCATCGCTGCCACCGGCTACGGGCTCTCGCGGGTGCCGACCGGCTTTCTGCCGATCGAGGACCAGGGCTACATGATTGCCCTGGTCCAATTGCCGGACGGCGCCTCGCTCGAGCGCACGCAAAAAACCCTCGACGAGGTTTTCGAGATCGCGCGCAAGACACCGGGTGTCGCGCGGGTGGTCAACATCGCCGGCGTGTCCGCGCTCGACAATAGCGCGACGCTGTCGAGCGCCGGCGTGGCGTATATCATCCTCAAGGACTGGAGCGAGCGCGGCGAAGGCGAAGACATGCTGTCGCTGTTCAACAAGCTTAATGCCGATCTCGCCGCGATCCCGGAGGCGGATATCCTGGTGATGCCGCCCCCGCCGATCCAGGGCATCGGCAACGACGCCGGCTTCACCATGCAGGTCGAACTGCGCGACGGCAGCTTCGACATGGCCAAGCTGCAAAGCGTCACCAATGCCATCGTTGCGAACGCCAAGACGCAGTCCGCTCTGCAGATGGTGCTGGCGTCGTTCCGGTCGAGCGTTCCGCAATACCGGCTCGACGTCGACCGCGTGAAGGCCGAGGCGCTCCAGGTGCCGCTTGACCAGGTCTTCACGGCGCTCGGGGGCTACCTCGGATCGACTTACGTGAACCAGTTCAACCAGTTCGGCCGGGTGTTCCAGGTCTATGTGCAGGCCGACTCGCGCTCGCGCGTGCGGCTCGAGGACATCGATAACATGTTCGTGCGCAACAAGGATGGGAAGATGGTGCCGCTTGGGACACTCGTGAAGATCACGCCCACCGTCGGCCCCTCCCTCATCAGCCTCTACAATCTGCGTCCGACTGCCACGATCATCGGCCTGCCCGCGCAGGGGGTCTCGTCCGGCCAGGCGCTGACCCTCATGGAGGAGATCGCGCGGCGCACGCTGCCTCCCGGCACCGGTTTCGAATGGAGCGCGATGTCGTATCAGGAGCAGCTCGTCGGCAACCAGATGTACATCGTGTTCGCACTGGCGCTGCTGCTGGTCTATCTCGTGCTCGCCGGGCAATACGAGAGCTGGTACGCGCCAATCTCGGTCATTCTTGCGGTCCCGTTGGCGTTCATCGGGCCGGTCATCGCGCTGTCGGCGCTTGCCGCGAGCGGGCTCAACAACAATCTCTACGTTCAGATCGGGCTCGTTCTGCTGGTGGCGCTCTCGGCCAAGAACGCGATCCTGATCGTCGAACTCGCCCGCGAGCAGCGCGCCGAAGGCAAGCCGGTGCTGGACGCCGCCGTCGAAGCGGCGCGGGCGCGCTTCCGCCCGATCGTGATGACATCATTCGCGTTCATTCTCGGCGTGGTGCCTCTCGTCTTCGCGAGCGGCGCGGGCGCCAGCGCGCGTGTGTCAATCGGCATTACCGTGTTTACCGGAATGATCGCCTCGACCTGCCTCGCGGTGCTGTTCGTGCCGTCGTTCTTCGTGGTGGTGCAGCGCTTCGAGGAATGGCGCCGGGAGCGCAAAGGTTCCGCGTTGGCGAGCAAGCCCGCCGAATAACGTTCGCGGCGGCGCAAGCGCAGACGGTTGCGGCGTGGGATTTAGGAACCGGCCGCTAGTATGCCGTTTCCGAACTTCGCATAGCTTCGCGGCAAACCCTGAGGCGAAACTTCGGGGTTCAAACGGGCGCGCTAGTCACAATTTGGACGCATGGCTACGTATGGTATTCGAGGGTTCCAACCATACCAGTACGGCCATGGCACGCTTCGCGCTCCGTGTGACGACGGCATCCGCGCTCGGCCTCGCGATGATACTGGTTGCGCGCCCGGCTCCCATCGCCTGGGCGCAGGACAGCGAGCGTCCGTTCGGATTGCTCGACCGCATCTTCAGCGGCAGCGAGCGCTTCAACAGCGGCAGCGGGCGCGACGACGGCGCCGCGGGCGACCGCACGGCGCAGATGTCGGGTGCCGATCTGGTGGTGCGCCTCGACCATCTCGAGAACCAGATCAGGCAGCTCACGGGCGCGATCGAGCAGTTGCAGTTCCGCAATCAGCAGCTTGAGGGCCTGGTCCGCCGCCTGCAGGAGGACAACGACTTCCGCTTCCAGGAGTTGGGCGCCAAAGGCGGCGCGCACCCGACCGCGCAGCCACGGCCGCAAAGCCTGCCGTCGTCGGCGCCGCTTCCGGGCGGCCCCAGTCGTCGCGGCGACGCCTTTGATCCCACGCAGAACCCCAACGCGCCCGGCGCACCGCACACGCTCGGCGCGATCAATCCGCCCGGCGAAGCGCCGCCAACCGGCACGGCGCCGGGTGAGCCACCGGGCGGCGCCGTAGCGGGACGCGGCAGCGCCCCTCCGCTCGACCTCGCGAGCAGGGGCACCCCGGATCCAGCGATGCCGGGACAAGCCGCGCGCGCCACCACCGCCGGCGGCGCGGTCGCGACGCTGCCCCCCTCGCAGACACCGCGCGACGAATACGACCTCGCCTACGGCTACGTTCTGCGCAGGGATTACGCCCTCGCGGAGGACGGCTTCCGCCATTTCTTGAGCAAATATCCCGATGATCGGCTCGCCGGCGACGCCAACTATTGGCTCGGCGAAAGCCTGTTCCAGCGCCAGCACTACCGCGACGCGGCAGAAGCCTTTCTCACCGTCTCGACCAAGTATGAATCGATCGCCAAGGCGCCGGAGGCGCTGCTCCGCCTCGGACAGTCGCTGGCCGCGCTCGGCGAGAAGGAGGCGGCCTGCGCATCGCTCGGGGAAGTCATGCGCAAATTCCCGCGCGCGTCGACGGCGGTGCGGCAGGGCGTCGAGCGAGAACAAAAGCGTGCCCACTGCTGAGCAGGCGACGCCTGTCTCCGCGGTCGAGGCGAAGTCCCTGTTCGATCCATACGCCGACGCTTGCGCGCTCGTGCTGGCTGTGTCCGGTGGCGCCGATTCGACAGCGTTGCTGCTACTGGCGGCGCGCTGGCGCCGCGCGCGCAAACGCGGGCCGCGGCTGCTCGCGGTCACCATCGACCACGGACTGCGCCGGGGATCGGGCGCCGAGGCGCGCGCGGTACAGCGCCTGGCGCGTCGGCTCGGAGTGACGCATCGCACCCTGCGCTGGACGGGCAAGAAGCCGGCAACCGGATTGCAGCAGGCGGCGCGCATCGCGCGCTACCGGCTGCTCGCGGCTGCGGCCAGAGCCGCCAATGCCGCCGCGGTGCTCACCGCCCATACGCTCGACGATCAGGCCGAGACTTTGCTGATCCGCATGAGCCGCGGCAGCGGGCCGGGCGGGCTTGGCGCGATGGCGCCCGTGACCGCGCTCCCGGTCGATGCGGCGCAAGGGATCGCGCTCGTGCGCCCGCTGCTCGATATTCCGAAAGCGCGGCTGCTGGCCACGCTCGCGCGCGCCAAGGTCGCGTTCGCCGATGATCCTTCGAACCGCGATCCGCGCTTTGCGCGTGCGCGATTGCGCGCGCTGATGCCGGCGCTCGCGCGCGAGGGGCTCGACGCGCGCCGCCTGGCGCTGCTGGCGCGCAGGCTGCGGCGCGCCGAAGCCGCGCTCGACCGTGCGGTCGATCATGCCGCGGAGGCGCTCTCGGACGGGGCTTGGCCCGAGCGCGGTCCGATCGTGTTTGCTGCCCAAAAATTCGCCGGCGCGCCGGCGGAGCTGGCATTGCGCCTGCTCGCCCGCGCGATCGCGCGCGTGGGCGATGAGGGTCCGGTCGAGCTCGGCAAGCTCGAGGCGCTGCACGTGGCGCTGACACGCGCCTACGGGGAAAAGTCGCGTTGGCGGCGTACATTGGCAGGCGCCCTCGTTACCCTTGCGGACGATCGGATTGTCGTCGAACGTGCCCCGCCGCGCACAAGGGGTCCGCGCAGCCGGCGGCCGGCGTGCCTGCGAGAGCGCGAGAACGGCCCTTAGACCGGAAAAGGAATGCGTCCGGTTCCCTTGGCAGGAGCCCCCCCGGCACTTAGATTGTGGCGAGGACGGACATGAATCGGCCCGCAATTTGCGGCATGGAAGCAGGCCGCGGGGCTCGCCGACCCCCATAAGGGACACGGGATGAACGCCAATCTGCGCAATTTCGCCCTCTGGGTGATCATCGTCCTCTTGCTGCTTGCGCTGTTCACCCTGTTTCAGAATCCGGGTCAGCGCACCACGTCACAGGACATTTCGTTCTCGCAGCTGTTGAACGAGGTCGATCAGGGCCGGGTGCGCGACGTTTTGATCCAGGGTCCGGAGATTCACGGCACTTTCACCGACGGCCGCAGCTTTCAGACCTACGCGCCCAATGATCCCAGCCTGGTGCAGCGGCTCTACGGCAAGGGCGTATCGATTACCGCCCGCCCGCAGCAGAACGACGTGCCCTGGTTCGTGTCGCTGCTCGTGTCGTGGCTTCCCTTCATCGCGCTCATCGGGGTGTGGATATTCTTGTCGCGCCAGATGCAAGGCGCCGGCGGCAAGGCGCTCGGCTTCGGCAAGAGCCGCGCCAAGCTTTTGACCGAGGCGCATGGCCGCGTCACCTTCGAGGATGTCGCCGGCGTCGACGAGGCCAAGCAGGACCTGCAGGAGATCGTCGAGTTCCTGCGTGATCCCGGCAAGTTCCAGCGCCTCGGCGGACGCATTCCGCGCGGCGTGCTGCTGGTGGGTCCGCCCGGAACCGGCAAGACGCTGCTCGCGCGCGCGATCGCGGGCGAAGCCAACGTGCCGTTCTTCACGATTTCCGGTTCCGACTTCGTCGAGATGTTCGTCGGCGTCGGCGCCTCCCGCGTGCGCGACATGTTCGAGCAGGCCAAGAAGAACGCGCCCTGCATCATCTTCATCGACGAAATCGACGCCGTGGGCCGCCATCGCGGCGCGGGTCTCGGCGGCGGCAATGATGAGCGCGAGCAGACGCTGAACCAGTTGCTGGTCGAGATGGACGGCTTCGAGGCCAATGAGGGCGTGATCCTGATCGCTGCCACCAACCGGCCCGACGTTCTCGATCCGGCGCTGCTGCGCCCCGGCCGTTTCGACCGCCAGGTCGTGGTGCCGAACCCCGACGTCGTCGGCCGCGAGGCCATTCTCAAGGTGCACGTGCGCAAAGTGCCGCTGGCGCCCGACGTCAACCTCAAGACGATCGCGCGCGGCACGCCGGGCTTCTCCGGCGCCGACCTGATGAATCTCGTCAACGAGGCGGCGCTGATGGCGGCGCGGCGCAACAAGCGCATGGTCACGCAGATCGAGTTCGAGGACGCCAAGGACAAGGTGATGATGGGCGCCGAGCGGCGGACGCTCGCCATGACTGACGACGAAAAGAAGCTCACTGCCTATCACGAAGGCGGGCACGCACTCGTCGCGCTCAACGTCATCGGCTCCGATCCGATCCACAAGGCAACCATCATTCCACGCGGCCGCGCATTGGGCATGGTGATGCGGCTTCCGGAACGCGACCA
>DATBKV010000320.1:0-15716 GCA_036555745.1 Xanthobacteraceae bacterium
GTGATCTTCTTGGCGCGCCCCAAATCTTCGAGCTTGATGTTCTCAAGCTTGATGCCGAGGTCTTCCGAGATGACCTTGCCGCCCGTCAAGATAGCGATGTCTTCGAGCATCGCCTTGCGGCGGTCGCCGAAGCCGGGAGCCTTCACGGCCGCGACCTTGAGCCCGCCGCGCAGCTTGTTCACCACCAGCGTAGCGAGTGCCTCGCCCTCGACGTCCTCGGCGATGATCAGCAGCGGCTTGCCCGTCTGCACGACCGATTCCAGGAGCGGAAGGAGCTCCTGCAGGCCCGACAGCTTCTTCTCGTTGATGAGGATGTAAGGGTCTTCCATCTCGACCCGCATCTTGTCGGCGTTGGTGATGAAGTAGGGCGAGATGTAGCCGCGGTCGAACTGCATGCCCTCGACCACGTCGAGCTCGGTCTCCAGCGACTTCGCCTCCTCGACCGTGATCACGCCTTCGTTGCCGACCTTCTTCATCGCCTCGGCGAGGAAGCGGCCGATCTCGGCATCACCGTTGGCGGAGATGGTGCCGACCTGGGCGATCTCGTCGTTCGAAGTGACCTTCTTGGAGTTCTTCTTGAGGTCGTCGACGATGGCCTCGACGGCCAGGTCGATGCCGCGCTTGAGGTCCATCGGGTTCATGCCGGCGGCGACCGACTTGGCGCCTTCCTTGACGATGGCGGCGGCGAGCACGGTCGCGGTGGTGGTGCCGTCGCCGGCGATGTCGGAGGTCTTGGAAGCGACCTCGCGCACCATCTGCGCGCCCATGTTCTCGAATTTGTCCTCGAGCTCGATCTCCTTGGCGACGGTGACGCCGTCCTTGGTGACGCGCGGCGCTCCGAACGACTTGTCGAGCACGACGTTGCGACCCTTCGGGCCGAGCGTCACTTTCACCGCATTGTTGAGAATGTCGACGCCGCGCAACATCTTGTCGCGGGCTTCGACCGAGAATTTCACGTCCTTGGCAGCCATTTCCATTAACTCCGTTGCTGATGCTCATCCCGGCGAGCGCGTGCGTAGCGAGTGCAACCGGCTTGGTTGCTTGGACGCGGGCCTCGCGGGCTGAGCGTAGAATTCAGGTGTTGGTGGGAAGCCGCGATCAAGCCGCCTTCTTCTTGGCGGTGCTTTCCTCGATCACGCCCATGACGTCGGACTCCTTCATGATCAGGAGCTCCTCACCATCGATCTTGACCTCGGTGCCCGACCACTTGCCGAACAGCACGCGGTCGCCGACCCGGATATCGATCGGAATGAGCTTGCCGGACTCGTCTCGACCGCCCGGTCCAACCGCGATGACCTCGCCCTGGGAGGGCTTTTCCTTGGCGGTATCGGGAATGATGATGCCGCCGGCGGTCTTCTCCTCGGCGTCGATGCGCTTGACGACAACACGGTCGTGAAGCGGACGAAACTTCATGATGTCCTCCTAAGTTTCTGGTGCGATGTGAGATTTTTGCTCGATGAAGATCGGGAAAGCCGACCCTCCCGGGCGCGACATAAGGGGCGCTGTTTTCACCCGCAAGAGGCGTCGGGAAAATATTTAGCACTCCCGTACCGCGAGTGCCAAGCGATTTTGGCAATCCGGTTACTCGAGTGCCAAGGCGGATAGAGCACCCCGCCGCAATACCCGCGGCCTTGACAGCACTATTGGAACAATGCTGCTAACGCATTGATCTTAGGAACATTATTCAATTTTTGGACTTGTCACTGGCGACTCCCCACGAGCACACTCGCAGACGGAATCGGGAGGGAACGAGATATCGACCATGGAAACCAAGCCATTTGCATCCAAGGATTTCCGCCGCCAGATGGAGGGTTATGGCCTGACCACGGCGCACATTCTCTACCGGCTGCCCGATCATCAGTCGCTGCTGCAGACGTATGTCTGGCAGGATTACGATCTCTGCCCGCGCTTTCCCGCGCTCAAGCGCTTCCTGGCGTTCTGGCTGGAGAGCCTCGAAGGGCCGCTGCATTCGGTGACGGTCGCGCATTCGCGCCTGATCCGGCCGGCCGAGATCCGTGCCGTGAACGGCGAGTTTCGCCTGCACTGATCGCCGACGAGGCAAGTCACGCCGGTCTTCCCGGCGCGCATCTGATCCGGTTCTCGCGCGGGTGCGGCCCGAGCACGAACCGGCAGTTTTCCCGGATCGTCCAGCAGCGGCGGCGGTTGCAGACGATCGTCCGCTCGCTTCGTTGTGACGTGCCCGCCCCGGGTTGGGGCTGCGCCAGTCGATCCGATTGGGCGGGCGCCAGCGTTGCCCCGAGCAAGCCGCATACCAGAAGGAGCGCGCAAGAACCTGCCACGCGCAGCATGGGACGCCTCCCTTCGATGCCCCGTCTCTACTGTTTCATGTTGTAGCGCTACAACTAGTAGCATATAGGGGAATTCTGCGCAAGAGTGACCGCCTGCGCACGCCGGCAGCGCGCGGACCCGCGTCTGCGCTACGTCAGCAGCCCGACGATGGCGCCCAGCAGGCAGGTCGCGATCGTCCCCGACACGATCGACTTCATGCCGAGCGAGAGGACGTCGTCGCGGCGCTCCGGCGCCATGGTCGCAAGCCCCGCGATCATGATGCCGAGCGAGCCGAAATTGGCAAAGCCGCATAGGGCGTAGAGCATGATCAGCCGCGAGCGCGGGTCGAGCGCATCCGGCGGCAGCTTCGAGAGCTCCACGTAGGCGATGAACTCGTTGAGGATGGTCTTGATCCCCATGAGGCTGCCCGCGGTCGCCGCCTCGCTCCAGGGAATGCCGAGCAGCCAGCACACCGGCGCCATCGCGATCCCGAGCAGGCGCTGCAAGGTGATCGGCGAGCCCCCAACCTCCGGCAGCACCCCGATGATGGCGTTGGCGAGATGCACCAGCGCCACCAGCACGATCAGCATGGCGCAGATGTTGAGAAGGAGCTCGAGCCCTGCCGCCGTGCCCCGTACGATCGCATCCATGGTGCTGGCGGCGACTTTTGTGACCTCGGGGACGTCGGTGCCGCCGGTCGGCCGGTCGCTGCGCTCCGGTACCATGATCAGGCTCACCAAGATCGCCGCCGGCGCGCCCATCACCGACGCGATCACGAAATGCGCCGCCGCACCGGGGATGATCGGCCCGAGCAGTGTGGCATAGATCACCAACACCGTGCCGGCGATGCCGGCCATCCCGCCGGTCATCACGATGAACAGCTCGCTGCGCGACAGCCGCGCCAGATAGGGGCGGATGAACAGCGGCGCCTCGACCATGCCGAGGAAGATGTTGGCCGCGGTCGAGAGCCCGACCGCGCCGCCGACCGCGAGCGTGCGCTCCAACAGCCAGGAGAAGCCGCGCACGATCGGCGGCAGGATGCGCCAATGGAACAGGAGCGTGGTGAGCACGCTCATCACCAACACGATCGGCAGCGCCTGCAGCGCCAGCACGAATTCCGCCCCCGGCACCTTGAGCTCGTAGGGAAGCTCCCCGCCGCCGAGATAGCCGAATACGAACGAGGTGCCGGCCCGGCTCGCCGCCGAAATCGCGTCGACCGCGCTGTTGACGGCCGCGAACGCGCTCGCGGTGCCGGGCACCTTGAGCAGGACGACCGCGGTGGCGAAGGTCAGCGCGAGGCCGATCGCGGCCTGGCGCAGCGATACGGCGGCTCGCGCTTCACTGATCAGCCAGGCGAAGCCGAGCAGGGCGAACACCCCGATGAGCGATTGCAGATGTTGCATGGCCCCGCGCGTTGCTTGCCGCCGGCCTTGACCTGGCCGGGGGTGATCTTACGAAGAAGATCGCCGCGCGGGTCAAGCCCGCGCGTGACCAAGGGGGATGGCTGATGGCGCGCATCCGCTTCGATTTCGGCACGCTTGCGCTGGAGGCCGAGCTGCTCGACACCCCCACCGCGCGCGCGATCGCGGCGGCACTGCCGATCGCGTCCGCGGCGCTGACCTGGGGCGAGGAGGTCTATTTCGAGGTGCCGGTCAAGGTTGCGCGCGAGCAGGGCGCCCGCGCGGTGGTCACCCCGGGCGAGGTCGCGTATTGGCCGGAAGGCCACTGCATCGCCCTCGGCTTCGGCCGCACGCCGATCAGCCAGGGCGAGGAGACGCGGCTCGCGAGCCCCTGCAACATCTTCGCCCGCGTCGTCGGCGACGTCCGTACGCTGGCGCAGGTGAAGGTGGGGATCAAGGTCAAGGTCAGCGCGCTCGCGTGATCGCGCGCACCGCGCTCATCCGCGCCCGACGAACGGCATCAGGTTCGCCATCACCGTCATGAACAGCACATTGGTGTGCAGCGGAAGGCCGGCCATGTAGACCACGGCGCGGCCGACGTCGTCGACGTTCATGCGCGGCTCGACCGCCATCCGCCCGTCCGCCTGCATCACGCCCTGGCCCTGCACCATGCGCTCGGTCAGCGGGGTCGCAGCGTTGCCGATGTCGATCTGGCCGCAGGTGATGTTGTAGTCGCGGCAGTCGAGCGCGGTCGACTTGGTGAGCCCGGTCACGGCGTGCTTGGTGGCGGTATAGGCGACCGACCGCGGGCGCGGCGCATGCGCCGAGATCGAGCCATTGTTGATGATGCGGCCGCCGCGCGGGTCCTGCGCCTTCATGATCTTGATGGCTTCCTGAGTGCACAGGAACATGCCGGTGAGGTTGATATCGACCACCTTCTTCCAGGTCTCGTAGGGCAGGTCCTCGAGCGGCACCGCCGGCGCGCCGATGCCGGCATTGTTGAACAGCACGTCGAGGCGGCCGAACGCCTCCCTAGTCTTGGCGAACAGCGCCGCGACCGAGGCGGGATCGCCCACGTCGGCAGGGACCACCAGACTCTTGCTGCCGGTCGATTTGCCCTCGCTTGCCGTCTCCTCGAGCTTGTCCTTACGGCGGCCCGCCAGGACGGCGGCGTAGCCCTCCCGCATGAGCGCCAAGGCCACCGCCTTGCCGATCCCGGTACCGGCGCCGGTGACGAGGGCGACTTTCTGCAACTCGGCCATGACGGGCTCCTCCTGGGCTGGGCGCGCTCAGCGGACGTTCTTGTAGGGCGGGCGGGGGATTCCGGCGTGCGCCGCGCGCAGCGCCGCCGACCAGCGCTCGCGCAGATCGTGGAAATACGGCTCGCCCGGCTCGATCCGGAAGTTGAGCTCGGCGTCGCAGGCGTCGCGGCGAGCGATCAGGAGATCGATCGGCAGCCCGACGCTGAGATTCGAGCGCATGGTGGAATCGACCGACACCAGGCCCACTTTGAGCGCATCATAGAGGTCGATGTCGTAGGTGATGGCGCGATCGAGCACGGGCTTACCGTATTTGTGCTCGCCGATCTGCAAATACGGCGTGTCGCGCGTGCACTCGATGAAGTTGCCGGCGGCGTAGAGCATGAACAGCCGAGGCCGCTCACCCTTGATCTGCCCGCCCAGCAGGAATGAGACGTCGAATTTCACGTCGGAGGCTTCGAGCGCGCGTCCTTCGATCTCGTGAATCTCGCGGATCGTGCGGCCGACCAGCATGGCCGCCTGGAACATGGTGCGCACGTTCAGCAGCGTTTCGGTCTCGCCGGAATTCGGATTTTCCCAGCCCTCCCGCAACAGGCTCACCACCGATTGGCTGATCGACAGGTTGCCGGCCGAGGCGACCGCCATGATGCGCTCGCCCGGCTGGATGAAGAGGTGGAGCTTGCGGAAGGTCGCGATGTTGTCGACCCCGGCATTGGTGCGGGTGTCGGCGAACATCACCAGGCCGTCGCGGACCAGGATGCCACAGCAATAGGTCATACGCCTGCAACCCCCCTGCGGGCCGCTCCCTGCCGACGGATCGTCGGCCATGAAAGCTTCGCCGATCGGCCGCTCTCCGAGGAAGCGCGTTCCATATAGCGGGGACGACCGCCGACCGGCAATGCTCGCTCAGCTCTGTGTCTGCTGCGCGGCCTGCGTCACGCGCACCTCGACCGACATCGCCTCGCCGGCGCCGCCGTAGCGCGTGCCGCGCAGCGGGGCGGCGCCGAGATAGTCGAGGCCGATCGCGACCCGCACGTGCGCGTCGGTGGCGCAGATGCCGCTCGTCGGATCGAACGCCACCCAGCCCAGCTCGGGCACGAAGGCCTCAGCCCAGGCATGGCCGGCCTCGTGGGCCTCCCCGCCATTGCCGGCGCGGAAATAGCCCGCGACATAGCGGGCCGGCACGGCGAGGCTGCGGGCAGCGGCGATGAACACGTGGGCGAAGTCCTGGCAGACGCCGCGCTTGAGCGCAAAGGCCTCGGCGGCCGAGGTGGCGACGTGGGTGGGATTGGGGTCGTAGACGATCTCGTGGTGCAGCCGCCCGAGCAAATGGTGCAGCAGGTCGAGGGCGTCGCCGCCGGCGGCGTCGCGGCTCGCCGCCGCGAAGCCCGCGATGCTCGCGTCCGCGCGGGTCAGCGCGGTGTCGCGCAGGTAGAGGCCGGGCGGGAAACGCTCGACCGCGCCGCGCACGACCCCCTCCGTGTCGCGCGTCTCGACCTCGCCCTCGACCGCGACGGCGAGCTCGCCCAGCGGGCCATCGGCAGTGAAGGCATGCGTGATGTTGCCGAAGGCGTCCTCGTGCTGGTCGAGGCGGCAATCGGTGGAGACGTCGATGCGCCAGTGCACCACGTACTGGCCGTCGTGATTGCGCGGGGTGAGCCGCAGGATCTGGATCACGCCGGCGGCGGGCTTCTGGTAGCGATAGCTGGTCAGATGCGAGATGCGGATGCGCATGAGCCGACGTCGGAGGACGGACCACCACGGGACGAATACACAGGACCGAGTCGGCGCTGAAAATCCAGCCGTGCGCCCCTCATTGTCCTTCACATCAGGTACTGCTCCGTGATCGCGCCGCCGAGCCGGTTGTTGTCCTCGATGAACTCGCCGATGAACTCGTGCAGTCCCTGGCGGAAGATCTCCTCCATGCGGCTGTTCTCCAGCCGCGCGCGCACCGCGCGCGCCCGGCGCTGCGCCGCGCCCTGGCGTCCATAGGCGCGGGCGATGTGGTCGAGGTAAAGCACGAGGTTCTCGTAGCAGCTCGCGAGCGAACGCGGCATCTCATCGCGCAGGATCAGCAAATCGGCAATCAGCCAGGGCTTGACGCTCTCGCGATAGACCCAATGGTAGGCGGTGAGCGCCGACACCGAGCGCAGGATCGCCGACCACTGGAAATAGTCGAGCGGTCCTCCCACGCGCTCGTGCGCCGGCAGCAGCAGGTGGTACTTCACGTCAAGGATGCGCGCGGTATTGTCGGCGCGCTCGATGAAGACGCCCAGCCGCGAGAACCAGTAGGCATCGTTGCGCAGCATGGTGCGGTAGGCCGAGCCGTCGAAGCGCAGCGAGGATTCCTGCACCCAGCGCAGGAAGCGCATGAACTCCTCGCGCGAGGTCGGCCCGTTGCCGAAGCGCTTGAGCTCGAGCCAGGTGCCGTTGATGGCGTCCCACATCTCGACCGTCAGCGCCGTGCGCACCGCGCGCGCGTTGGTGCGGGCGATCTCGAAGCAGTTGCGGATCGAGGAGGGGTTGGCGGTGGAGAAGCAGAGAAAATCCGTGACCGCCTCCTCGTTCGCTTCCGGATAGGCGGCGGCGAACGCATGCGCGCAGCCGGCGGTCGCGACCGCCGATTCCCATTCGTTGGAGGCGCCGACATAGGCGAGCGGCAGGGTGGTGAGGCGCTGCGTCACCTCGAGGATGCGCGCGAGGTACTCGGCGCGCTCGACGTAGCGCGCGAGCCAGTAGAGGTTATCGGCGGTGCGCGAGAGCATGGCTCTCACCTCGTCTGCCGGCGCAGCGCCGCACGACCGCTTCGCGGTCCGGTCGCGCAGGCGACCTGAACGAGGCGTGCGCCGCTGCGCGCTGCACCGCAGCCGAAAGGCGCCGGGTTCATCGATCCAAGACCCATGTGTCCTTGGTCCCGCCGCCCTGGCTGGAATTGACGATGAGCGAACCCTTCTTGAGCGCGACGCGAGTGAGCCCGCCCGGCACGATGCGGATGCGATCGCGCCCGGTCAGCACGAACGGGCGCAAGTCGACATGGCGCGGCGCCACCCCTTCCTCCACGCATGTCGGGCAGGTGGAGAGCGCGAGCGTGGGCTGCGCGATGAAGTTCTTCGGGTTCGATTTGAGCTTGGCGCGGAAGGCCGCGAGCGTCGCCTTGTCGGCCTTGGGCCCGATCAGCATGCCGTAGCCGCCGGAGCCGTGCACCTCCTTGACCACGAGCTCTTCCATGCGCTCGAGCACGTAGCTCAGGTGCTCCGCGTTGCGGCAGCACCAGGTCGGGACGTTCTTCAGGATCGGCTCCTCGCCGAGGTAGAACTTCACGATCGCCGGCATGTAGCTGTAGACCGCCTTGTCGTCGGCGATGCCGGTGCCGACCGCGTTCGCCAGCGTGACGGTGCCGGCCTGGTAGGCCGACATCAGCCCGGGCACGCCTAGCGCGGAATCCGGCCGGAAGGCGAGCGGATCGAGGAAGTCGTCATCGATGCGCCGGTAGATCACGTCGACCCGCTTGGGCCCCTGCGTCGTGCGCATGAACACGAGGTCGTCCTTGACCAACAGGTCGCGGCCTTCGACCAGCTCGACGCCGAGCTTGTCGGCGAGAAAGGAGTGCTCGTAATAGGCCGAGTTGTAGACGCCGGGCGTGAGCAGCACGACGGTCGGGTCGGCGCTGGCGGTCGCCGGCGCCACCGATTTCAAGGTGGCCAGCAGCTCGTCCGGATAGTTCTCGACCGGGGCCACGCGGTGGCGGGCGAACAGCTCCGGAAACAGCCGCAGCATGATTTCCCGGTTCTCCAGCATGTAGGACACGCCGGAGGGGGTGCGCGCGTTGTCCTCGAGCACGTAAAACACCTCGGGGTCGACGCGCACGACATCGATGCCGCCGATATGCACGTAGATGTCGTGCGGCACCTTCTGGCCGTTCATCTCGGGCCGGAACACCGGGTTCTGGAACACCAGATCCTCCGGCACCACCCCTGCTCTGAGGATCTCGCGGCGGCCGTAGACGTCGCCGATGTAGTGGTTGATGGCCTTGACCCGCTGCTCGAGACCGGCGCGCAGAATGTCCCACTCGGCCGCGGACAGGATGCGCGGCAGCACGTCGAACGGGATCAGCCGCTCCTGCGCATCCGCTTCGCCGTAGACCGCGAACGTGATGCCGATGCGCCGGAACAGCACCTCGGCTTCGCGCCGGCGGTAGTCGAGCACGTCGGGCGGCACCTCGCTGAGCCAGCGCCACAGCTCGCCGTAGGCCGGCCGCAGCGCCCCGTCCGTGCCCTTCATCTCGTCGAACGCGACCGCCATCACTGGTCCTCGGTCGCGCGCCCGCACAACCCGCGCGAACTGCGCGATGCGATCCTAGCTGCAAGGCGCGCGCCAACCCAGGGGGCCTGCTTCGGGGGCTCGGCGCTGCGCCTGTCGCCGCGCTGCCCATGTTTTGGGCGGCGGCTGAGCAGGCCGCAGGCGTCGCCGTTACGGGAAGGCTTTCGGGCGGGGTCGATCACCGGCCGCCGCGTGCCGTAGATGCGCTCGGTCTGGTGACCCCCGGCGTTATGCCGGGATCGGGACCTCGCCGACGTCCTTGGGCACCTTGTAGCCCTTCTGCACCGCCGGCCGCTTGGCGATCGCCGTGTACCAGCGCTTGACGTTCGGATACTTGCCGAGGTCGACCGTCTGCCACTCGTAGCGCGACACCCAGGGCCAGATCGCAATGTCGGCGATCGAATAGTCGCCGGCGACGAAATCGCGGCCCGCGAGCCTGCGGTCGAGCACGCCATAGAGCCGGTGCGCCTCCTTGAGATAGCGTTCCTCGGCGTAGGGCGCCTTGCCCTTGTTGTATTTGACGAAGTGGTGGACCTGCCCGAACATCGGGCCGGGCCCGCCCATCTGCCACATCAGCCATTCCAGCACGCGGTAGCGCGGCTCGCCCTCCTTCGGCAAAAGCTTTCCGGTCTTGTCGGCGAGATAGATCATGATCGCGCCCGACTCCATCAGACTCATGCCGTTGTCGCGGTCGACGATGGCGGGGATTCGGTTGTTGGGGCTGATCTTCAGAAATTCCGGCTTGAACTGCTCGTCCTTGCTGATGTCGACGGCGTGCACGGTGTAGGGCAGGCCAAGCTCCTCGAGCAGGATCGAAGCCTTGCGGCCGTTGGGGGTGGTCCAGGTGTAGAGATCGATCACGATTTTTCGTTCCTGTGCTGGCAGTTGAAGCGAATGGATTTGCGAGAAGTGTCCGACAGGGAGGGCAGGCGTTGACGCGTCAGTAGCGGGAAAACGGCGCAGCGTCGATTCCGAAATGCCTGCGCAAGGCGCGGTACGCGCGCGAGCGCCGCCGCGCTCATCCGCGGTGGCCGATGTCCGTCACGTCGACCTTGACCGGGGTCTCCTGGCCGTCGCGCTGCACCGTCAGGTCCACCTGCTTGCCGACCCCGACGCGCTCGAGCTCCTCCGTCAGGTCGGCGAGCCGGCGCACCGGCTTGCCGTCCACCGCGACGATCACGTCGCCCAGCTTGCCGGCCCGCTGGTCGACGCCGCGCAGGCCGGCGCGCTCGGCGGACGAGCCCGGCAGCGTGCGCAGAATGACCACGCCCTCCACGCCCGCGCGCGTCGCCGCCGCCTCGTTGGCGGCCACGATGCCGATGCCCGGCGTCGGCACCGAGCCTTTGCGAATGAGCTCGGGCACGACGCGGTTGACCGAGTCGATCGGGATCGCGAAGCCGATGCCGGCGCTCGTTCCCGACGGCGAAAGAATCGCGGTATTGACGCCGATCACCCGTCCCGCCGAGTCGAGCAGCGGACCGCCGGAATTGCCGGGATTGATGGCGGCGTCGGTCTGGATCACGTTGGTGATCTCGCGCCCGGCGCTGGTCGGCAGCCGGCGCTTGAGCGCGCTGATGATGCCGGTGGTCAAGGTCTGGTCGAGGCCGAACGGGTTGCCGATGGCGAACACCCATTGCCCGACCTTGAGATCCTCGGAGCTGCCGATCGGGACCGGCGGCGGCAGCCCGTGGGTATCGTTGACCCGGATGACCGCCACGTCGTAGTTCGGCGCCGTGCCGACGATCTGCGCGTGCAGCACCCGGCCGGAGGCGAGGCGCACGGCGAGGCTCGAGGTGCCTTCGACCACGTGGTCGTTGGTCACGATGTGGCCGGCGCCGTCCCAGATGAACCCGGTTCCGGTCTGCGCCGCCACCTCCTCGCCCTCGGCCGGCAAGGCTTCCATCGTGCCGGCGCGGCCCACCACCTGCACCACCGAAGGCGAGATGCGCTGGAAGATATCGATGGTGGTGCGCTCGACCTCCGAGAGGCTGCCGCGCGGCTCGACCGCGCGCGGCGTCGAGGCCGAATACATGAGGCGGTCGAAATAGGGTTGCCCGAAATAGAAGCCGAGAACGATCAGCAGCGCAACAATCAGGATCCTCGCGGTGCGGTCGCCCATCACGCCCTCCTGGGGTCATCGATCACAAGCATCGACCCGCCGCCGTTGTTCCAAAAGATCGCCGCATGCGCAGCCCGACTGGGCTTGCAGTTGGCGCGGCCTCACGATTTCGCGTGATCTGCCGCCTCCGGCGCCAGCACCAGCACCTCGGCATCGGGCACGGCGGCATAGAGCCGCTCGACCTCGCCCTTGCGCCGCTCGAGCGCGAGCCGCTGGTTGATGTAGCCCTTGTCGGTGATCTCGTTGGCATCGATCGATGGCGCGTCCGCCAGCAGCAGCACCCGCGCGATCCGCTCCGAGGAGCCGCGGCGCGCGGCGTTCCACTCAGCGAGCGCCCGCCGCACATGCTCGCGCACGGCCGGATGGCGCGCAAGCTCGGCAAGCGGCGCCTCGCAGCCGGCGAGCCTGCAGCAGCCGGCATGATTGAGCCAGGCGAGCATGGTGATAGCCGCGCGGTTCTCGCCGGCGATGACGGCGTCCTGCAGCGCCGGCGAAGCGGCGGCGAGCACGGCCACTCGCAGCGTGCCAACCGCGACCCAGGTGCCGGTGGTGAGCTTGAAGTCCTCGGCCAGGCGGCCGGCGAACACGATGCCGCGCGCGGGCGCGGCCGCGTCGGCGAAGCGCACGGCGTCGCCCGGCTGGTAGAAGCCTTCCGCGTCGAAGGCGGAGCGCGTGAGATCGGGACGTTTCCAGTAACCGGGCGTGACGTTGGGGCCGCGCACCCGCACCTCGAGCTTGTCATCGACCGGAACCAGCTTGAGCTCGACGCCGGGGACCGGCACCCCGATCGGACCCGCGCGCTCGATCGCAAAATGCGCGGCGGTGGCGAGCGGCGAGGTCTCGGTCGTGCCCCACGACGACGTCATCGGCACGCGCTCGCCGGTGGCGCGCAGCGACACCGCCTCGAGCCGTTCCCACAGGTCCTGCGGCAGCGCGGCGCCGGCGTAGAAGATCAGCCGCAGCTTGGCGAAGAACGAGCGCGCCAGCGCCTCGTCGCGCTCGAGGAACGGCAGCAGCGCGGCGTAGCCCGCCGGCACGTTGAAGTAGATCGTGGGCGAGACCTCGGCGAGATTGCGCGCGGTCGCCTCGATCAGGCCGGGCAGCGGCCGCCCGCTGTCGATGAACAGCGCGCCGGCGTGGCGCAGCACCAGATTGAAATTGTGATTGGCGCCGAAGGTGTGGTTCCAGGGCAGCCAGTCCAGCAGCGTGAGCGGCGCCTCGTCGAGGAATGGCCAGATCTGCGCGAGCTGCTGCTGGTTGGCCGCGAGCATGCCGTGGGTGTTGATCACCGCCTTGGGCAGCCCGGTGGAGCCGGAGGTGAACAGGAGTTTCGCGATCGTGGCGGCGCTCGTCGCCGCGGCGGCTTGCTCGACCGCCGATCCCGGGCGGCCCCGCGCGAGCGCGTCGAAGGCGCTGACACGCTCGAGATTGGCGCCGTTGCGGCTGGCGACGAGCTCGGCCTGGCCGAGCTCGAGCGCGGCGAGCGCCTTGGCGAACGGCGCGGTGTCGGCCACGTAGACGAGGCCGGGCTCGAGCAGGGCGGCGATGTGCTTGAGCTTGGCGTGGTCCTGGCTCTGCAGCGAATAGGCGACCGAGATCGGCGCCACCGGAATGCCGGCGGTATGGCCGGCGAGCGTGAGCAGCGCGTGCTCGATGCTGTTGCCGGAGAGGATCATCACCGGGCGCTCGGGCGAGAGCCCGCGCTCGATCAACGCGTGCGCGAGCGCGTCGACCGTGCGCCGCGCGGCCTCGTAGCTGAGTTTGCGCCAGCCGCCGTCGGCGCCGCGCTCGGCCAGAAACAGGCCGCCGGGATTGCGCTCGACCGCCGCCCGAAACAGCCGCGCCAGGCTCGCGTCATAGGACGCCAACGACTCGGTCGAGCGACAACGCAGGCTGCCGTCGGCAGCCCGCGCGCAGGCGATCCGGGGAGCGGCATAGGCGATCGCGCGCGTTGCCGCGGGCGCATGCATGTTGGGGCGTCCTCCGCGCCGCCGTGCCGGCCGCGCCTTTGTTGACCGGCCGCCGGGTCTCCGGCCGCTGACTTTGACTTGAAGCATCCTAAGGCGCAATGGCAGGGTAGAGACGGCCCGCGCGGCGGGCCGGCAGCACGTGGACCGACATGGCATTGGCAGATTCATCGACCGCGGCGGAGCTCGTCACCGCGGCGCTTCTGGTGATCGGCGACGAGATCCTGTCCGGCCGGACCAAGGACAAGAACATCGGCTACATCGCCGAGTATCTGACCGCGGTGGGAATCGACCTGTGCGAGGTGCGCGTGGTCGGCGACGAGGAGGCCGCCATCGTCGATGCGCTCAACGCGCTGCGCCGGCGCTACACTTATGTCTTCACCACCGGCGGCATTGGGCCGACCCACGACGACATCACCGCCGACTGCGTGGCCAAGGCGTTCGGGGTGCCGATCGACGTCGACCCGCGCGCGCTCGCGATCCTCGAGGAGCGCTTGCGCGTGACCGGCGCGGAAATGAACGAGGCGCGCATGCGCATGACGCGCATTCCCAAGGGCGCCGACCTCGTGCACAACAAGGTCTCGGGCGCGCCCGGGATCTGGATGGAGAACGTCATCGTGATGGCGGGCGTGCCCTCGATCATGCAGGCGATGCTCGACGAGGTGGCGCCCAAGCTCAAGACCGGCATCCGCATGCTGTCGCAGACCGTGCGGGCGGATGCGCGCGAGGGCGACATCGGGACCCAGCTCGGCGAGATCGCCAAGGCCAATCCCGAGGTGGCGATCGGCAGCTATCCGTTCTTCGACCCGCAGCACGGCCCCAACACCAACGTGGTGCTGCGCGCGCGCGACGCCGGCAAGCTCGCGCGCGCCACCCGCGCGGTCGAGGACATGCTGGTGCGGGTGCGCGGCGCGCAGTCGAGCGGCGGGTGATCGCGATGCGTGTCCCGGGCGCAGCGCAGCATGGAGCGGAGCGAAATGGTGCGCTGCAGACCCGGGAGCTTACGAGCCTGATGTCTTGGCGGTCCCGGATCAGCGATGCACCGCTGCGCTCACGCTTGCGTTGCATCGCGTCCGGGACACGCTGTTCAAGCTAGGCAGTGGTCTTGCTGTAACGCCCGGTCGCTGATCCCGCATCAGCGAGGCGCGACTACCGCTGACGCGCTCGTGATGGCGCGGGCACTGTGATCGCGGATAAGATTGCGCACGGGGAGGGGACTCGATCGAGGAGGCCGCCATGTCCCGTGACTTTGATCCCATGCGCCGCCGCCTACTGGTCGCGGGCGCGCTCGCCGCGAGCTCCTTCGCGTTCGACGAGGCGGCAGCCGCGCCGCTTGCCGCCACACCGCAATGCCACGACGGCGAGGCGGCCACGCTGCGCCAGACGGAAGGGCCGTATTTCAAGCCGAGCTCGCCCCAGCGCGCCGATCTCGTCGAGCCGCAGAGCCGCTCGCGCGTGGTCGAGCTTGCCGGCCGCGTGGTCACGCGTGCCTGCCGGCCGGTGGCGCGTGCGCTGGTCGATCTCTGGCACGCCGACGAGCACGGCCAGTACGACAATTCGGGCTTCCGCTACCGCGGCCACCTCTTTACCGATGCCGACGGCGGCTACCGCTTCCGCACCATCGTGCCGGCGCTCTATCCCGGGCGCACGCGCCACTATCATCTCAAGGTGCAGGCGCCCCACCAGCCCGTGCTGACCACGCAACTCTATTTTCCGGACGAGCCGGCGAACCGCCGCGACGGCCTGTTCCGGCGCGAGCTCCTGATGCGCATCGCCGAGGCTGGGGATGGCGTGGCGGCGCGGTTCGATTTCGTGCTCGATCTGCGCTAGAACGCCCCCGCCGCACTGAAGCGTGTCAGGTTGAGTTGGCGTCGGCGCGGGCGGCAAACTCGGTCTGCTCCCCCCCTTGTGGGGGAGGGTTGGGGAGGGGGGTAGCGCGTTTGGCGGCCCTGCTGCGTCAATCGCACCACCCCCATCCCCAACCCCTCCCCGCAAGGGGGAGGGGAGCGCACCGAGCGCGCGGCACTGCTCTGGATTCTATCTCAGGTGTCACCTGCTATGAGTGCCCCCGAGCCCGCTGTCCTCGCGCCGCGCGCGGCGCATGGCTTCGCGATCTGAAGGTGTGCCTTAGAGTCTGACGAGCTTCGGAATCCAGACCGCGAATCGGCGAGGTGTTCATGGCGCAGCCGCTACCGCAATCGCAGCCGCAACCTCAACCGCAGCCGGAGAAGGCGTTCCCGGTCTCCTGGGACCAGTTCCATCGCGATTCCCGCGCGCTCGCCTGGCGGCTCGCCGCCGCCGGCCCGTTCGAGGCGATCGTCTGCGTGACCCGCGGCGGCCTGGTGGCGGCCGCGGTGGTGGC
>DATBKV010000321.1:0-2917 GCA_036555745.1 Xanthobacteraceae bacterium
AACCGGTCGCCATGTTGACGGCGAGCGTCTCGTGCCAGGATTCGATGAACGTCGGCCCGGGCTTGTTGTCGAGTTGCTGGCGCGCCAGCGCCTCCCAGATCGGCGACCATTCCGACCCGGGCGAGGACATGATGTAGTCGATCTTGAGCTTGCGAAAGGCCTCGAGGATCGCCTCGCCGCCGTCGAGATAGTTCTTCATCTTGGTCCGCGCTCCCTGGCTTGCCGCGCGCATACCAACACCGAATTCCGCGCTCCGCAAGCCGATCCGCGCTCCCGGGCGGCACCGCAGAATCGCATGGCCGGCCGGGCGTTCCAGTGGACACTGGCACGGATTGACATCGCCGCGGCGAGCCCGCATGTGCGCAAGGCGCGGCCGGCGGAGCTCGCGCCGCAGGCGCGCGCAGCCGTGTTAGCAGGACCCTGGCCCATGACAACGAAAACAACGAGCAAGACCTTGCGCCGGCCCGAGGACCTGATCGCGGCCGGCCTCATCGCACCCGAGCGCCGCGCCGCGATCGCGGCGGTGGCCGCGCGCTACGCGCTGGCGCTGACGACCGACGTCGCCGAGCTCATCGACGTCGCGGATGCGGGCGACCCGGTCGCGCGCCAGTTCGTTCCCGATCCGGCCGAGCTCGACCACGCGCCCGCGGAAAGCGTCGATCCGATCGGCGACGGCGTGCACAGCCCGGTCGAGGGTATCGTGCACCGCTATCCCGACCGCGTGCTGCTCAAGCCGGTCCAGGTCTGCGCCGCCTATTGCCGCTTCTGTTTCCGCCGCGAGACCGTGGGCCATGCCGGCGCGCTCACGCGCGCGCAGCTTGATGCCGCGCTCGGATATATTCGCGCGCATGCGGAAATCTGGGAGGTGATCCTCACCGGCGGCGACCCGCTCGTGCTCTCGCCGCGCCGCCTGGCCGCGATCGTGCAGGCGCTCGCGGCGATCGAGCATGTGAAGATCATCCGCATCCATACCCGCGTGCCGGTGGTCGCGCCCGCGCGCGTGACGGCCGCGCTGGTGCGCGCGCTCAAGGGGTCGGGCAAGGCGACCTACGTGGTGCTGCACGCCAATCATGCGCGCGAGCTCACGCGCAAGGCGCGCACGGCTTGCGCGCGCCTGGTCGATGCCGGCATTCCGATGCTGAGCCAGAGCGTGCTCCTGCGCGGCGTCAACGACGACGCTGCGACGCTCGGCGAATTGATGCGCGCCTTGGTCGAATGCCGCATCAAGCCCTACTACCTGCATCACGGCGACCTCGCGCCCGGCACCGCGCATTGGCGCACCAGCATCGAGGCGGGGCAGGCGCTGCTGCGGGCGCTGCGCGGCCGATGGTCCGGTCTGTGCCAGCCGAGCTACATGCTCGATATCCCCGGCGGCCACGGCAAGGCGCCGATCGGGCCAAGCTATCTGGTGCGGATCGGCGGCGCCGACGGCGCTGCGCGCTATGCGGTGGAAGACTTCAACGGCCGCCGCCACCGCTATCCGCCGGCGAGCTCAACGGCGAGCCCGCGCGCTGTCGCGGGTCCGGCCTCGGCGCCCTCATCGTCCCGCGGCGGCGACGGGGCGCGCCCGTCCGCGTCGCGTCACCAGCCGCACCAGGTCTCGCAGGTGTTGCGGCGGACATAATTATAGAAGACCGCGCCGACGCAGCGGCCGTGCCAGTCGCCGGCGACGAGCCGGATGCGTTCTCCCGCCACCCAGCTGTAGCAGGCCGGCGTCCATCCCGCGAACCGCGCGCCGTTGATGATGAAGCGGGCGCTGAACGGGGGCGACACCACCTCGATCACGTGCCGCTCCGGCGGCAGGTAGTAGTAGGGGTGGTAGTAGCGCCGCGGCGCATATTCCATCCCGTCCGCCAGGACCTGCTGGCACAGCAGCAGGCCCAAGACCGACGCCGCCACCGCCTTCAACATCTGCGCCTCCCCGCCGACCGCGACGAAAGAATAAAAGGATAAAGGCGATCCATGATGCTGCCAAGGCGATCCACCGCCGCGCGGCGAACCTACAGGCTTGAAACCTGAAGCGCGCTTCACCGGAGCCCATTGCGATGCTCGTCGTCTCGATCATTCTCGAAGCCGCGGTTGCGGTCATCGCCGTGCTGGCAGCGCGCAAGGGCAAGCCGTATGTCTACGGTCTCGCCTTCACCTTCGCCGCCTATGTGCTCTACGACCTCGCCCGGCTGTTGCAGTGGAATGTGCAGGGAGCGGCGCTCTCATGGTTGTTCCTCGCCGCTACCGCCACCGCGCTGATCGCGGTCTGGGGTCTGTACCGGAGCTAGCCAACGGCGGGCGTGACCTGCACGCGGGGCCCATTGCGCAGTGTGCGGAGCTCGGATCTCGGCTGCCACGACGTGTCGCAAACAGCGACCTTGTCTTGCCCGTGCCTGCACTCGATACTGCGTGCAAGGGGTTATGCCAGAACACCATCCGGAGGAGACCAGCAATGCCGAAGTTCGCCTGCATCGTCGTGCTCGCAGCGTTTGCCGCCACGTCCGCGGCCGCGCAGACCCCCGTTCCGGACATGCGCGGCACCTGGAAAGGCACCAGCGAGTCGATCGCCACGGGCGGTGAGCATCCGCATCATCCCGGCCAGGCCGGGCAGGGCGGCCAGGCGGGCCAGCCGCGGCTCGACCACATTGCGTTCACGATGACCGTCGACATGCAGGACGGCCGCCGCTTCTCCGGCACGTTTTCCTCCGCGCGCGCCAACGACAAGTTCATTGCCGTGATCTCGCACAACAACACGATCTACCTGGTCGACGACGATGGCTACACGATCGGGACCATGCTGGCCCCGAACCGCGTCGAGCTCTGCTACATGATGCGGACGCCGGCGGTGCACGTCGCATCCTGTACGGAGATGACGAAGCAATAGCCTTGCGGCGCGATTATTCGAATCGTCGTGGGTCTGGCTTGCGTT
>DATBKV010000322.1:0-33821 GCA_036555745.1 Xanthobacteraceae bacterium
TGAGCGCCCGAGGGTGCGAACAGCGAAAAAACCGTAGATCCCGTTCGGCTGTGCCTGCGAGAGGCGAGCGGCCGCTGCGCGCGGGGCATGCTCAGTGCTGGGCGGCGGCCTCAGGCTGGAAGTAGACGTCCACCTTCATCCCGACCGCGAGCGGGTCGGCCTGCCCCAGATCGATCACGACCTCGACTACGTCGACGTCGGTCGCGTTGCGCTGCTCGCGCGCGCTGATGCGGGCGCGCTCGACGATCGGCGCGATGAATGCGACCTTGCCCGGGAAATCACGCCCGCGGAACGCGGCCGCGCGCACCAACACCGACTGGCCGATCTTGATCTCGCCGAAATCGCGCTCGTCCAATTCGGCGCGCACGCGCAGGGCCGAGACGTTTCCGAGCACCAGCAAGGGTTGCTGGCTCGTCGGCCCGGCCACCTCACCCGGCTTGGCGTTGACCTGCAGCACCGTGCCGGCGATGGGCGCGCGGATGGTGAGCTTGTCGGCGGCCGCGCGCGCCGTCGCCAATTCCGCGCGCGCGATATTGACCTGTCCCTCGGCGAAGCTCGGGAGCGGCGTATTCGGATCGGCCTCGAGACGATGCAGCTCGGCATTCTGCTGGCGCTGACGATCCTGCGCGCGCATCAATGCCGTGCGCGCCGCCTCCAGATCCGCATCCGATGCCTTTCCCGAGCGCCGGTCGAGCGCGGCCTGATCGAGGGCGGCTTGCGCCTCCGCCACTGCCTTGTCGGCATCCGCCACCGCGTCCTCGGCGCGCCTCCGCGCCGCTGCCCGGCTCGGCGCCGCCTCATCATTGCGCGCGCGCCTGCGGAAGGCGACCTGCGCCTCTGCGGCGGCGACGCGCGCCTGCGCCTCCTCGTCCGCGAGCCGGACCAACGGCTCGCCGGCGAACACCTTGTCGTTGGCCTTGACGAGCACGGCGGCGATTACGCCCGGGGTCGGGGCCGCGATCTTGATCTCGCCGGACGCCGGCTCCACCCGGCCGGGAGCCACGGCCTGCCAGCGCTTGTCGTCGGCTGCGTCGGGGCGGGCGGCACGGGCGGGGTCCTGTGCGCTGGTCCGCCCTGCCAGCATCGCGAACACGAGCACGACGGCGATGGCCGCGAGCGCGGCCGCGCTACTTTTCGACACGCTCATGATTTTCGACGCGAGGCTCTTTGTGGACGTGATCGGGGACCGCGCAATCGGGCTCGCCTTTCTTGAGCTGCGCATCGCCGCGCTGTTCGCCGGTGATGCGTCCGTCCTCGATATGAACCACTCGGTCGGCGAACCGCAATATACGCGGGTCGTGTGCGACCACCAACACCCCGTGTGCCGGATCCTTGGCGACGCCGGCCAACAGCTTCATGATCGCGATGCCGTTCTCGCTGTCGAGCGCGGCGGTGGGCTCGTCCGCCAGGATGGCTGCCGGCTTGCCCACGATCGCCCGGGCGACCGCGACGCGCTGCTGCTCGCCGCCGCTGAGCTCAAGCGGATAGGCGTTGATCTTGTGGGCCAGCCCCACCATCGCCAGCGCCTCCTGGGCCCGCGCCTTGGCGCGGGCGGAATTGTCGCCGCGCACGTCGAGCGCCAAGCGGACGTTGTCGGCCGCGGTCAACGTGGGAAACAGATGATATGACTGAAAAATGAAACCGACGTGCTCGCGCCGCAGCTTCGCCAGTTGCTCCGGCCCGGCGCCTTCGGTTGACTGGCCGTCCACGCGCACCGTCCCGCGCGTCGGGGTGAGCATACATCCCAGGATCGAGAGCAGCGTGGTCTTGCCGCTGCCGGAGGGCCCCATCAACAGCGTCAATTCGCCGCCCCGGAGCGCCAGACTTACGCCCCGCAGCGCCTGCACCTGGCCGGCGCCGGCGCCCAGGAATTTGACGATATCGACGGCTTCGATGACGGGCGCGGTCATCGCGTGAATACCGTCGCAGGATCGATACGCGTGACCTGAACGATCGCCGCGATGGCGGATATCACGCACATGATGACCGTGAGCGCGAACAGCACCACGCTGAGCAGCGGCGTCATGACAATGGGCAACGCCGTGTTCGCGGTCGCGGCGACCACGATCAGCCCGAGCCCGGCGGCGAGACAGAATCCGATCACCGCGTTGATCAGCGCCTGGCAGATGATGACCTTGTGAATATAGCCTCGCGAGGAGCCCATCGCCCGCAGGGTCGCAAACTCGTTGATGTGATCCTTGGTGCTGGAATAGAGCGTCTGCGCGACGATGACGGTGCCCACGATCAGGCCGAGCAGCGCGCCCGCGAACAGGGCGAAGCCAGCGCCGGTGCCGAACAGCCAGAACGAGCGGCTGCGGTCGCGAAATTGGGTCGGCGTCAGCACGTTCACGTCGGAGAGATTCGCCGCCAGCCGCCGGCGCACGCTGTCGACGTCGGCGCCCGCAGCGACGCGCACCAATACGTAGGTGACCTTGTTGGGCGAGACCCCGGTGTAGCCACGCGCGCGATCAATCGTGGTGAACACGTAGGGGGTGGTGGTGAAGGAGCGGATGCCCCTGGTGACCGCCCGCACCTCCACCTTCTGACCGCGAATCTCGGCGGTGGCGCCGATGCCGGCGATGCCGAGGCGGCCGAAATAGGTGCGGTCCACCGCGATGGCGCCGGGAATCGCCAGCGCCTCGAGGCTGCCTTCGACCAGGTTCCAGGGCAGCAACCCGCCGGCGCGCAGATCCGAGCCTATGATGAACACCGGGGTCGTACCCCCCGCCGGAATGCTCCAGTCCGCAAACCCGATCACGACCGGGATGGCCTGCGCGACGCCGTTGATCGACAGCGCCTGAAAGCGCTTGCGCTCGTCCATCAGCGAGGGGTCTTCGAAGCACTTGGTTCCCGCCGGCATGATCCAGAGATCGGCGGAGGCGTGGTCGACCATCGTGGTCACCGTTCGTCCGAACCCGAGATAAAGGCCGAGTTGCACGGTCACAAGCACGATCGAGAACACGATGCCGACGATGGTCGCGATGAAGCGCAGCCGGTCGTGCCAAAGGTTGCGCGATGCGAGCCGGTAGATCAACGACATGGCGAATGTGCTCGCTCGCAGTCCATCAATCACCCGCTGATATCCACCGCAGCACCCGCGCCCCGCTCGCGCCGTGGCTCATCGCGACGGCTGCGTCGCCCGCGCCAGCAGGCGGCGCTCCGCGCCCAGGATGCGCGCGCCAAGCGGCGCGCGGCACATGAGCGCCGTGGTTGCCCAGCTCAGGAGCAAGGTGAGGGTGAACACGAGGGCCGCCTTGGCGACCACGAACAGCGCCGTCCCAAGCAGGAGATACTGCAGCCAGACCACGAATACATAGTGCACCAGATACATCCCGTAGGCGTTCTCCGAAAGGCTGTCGAACAGCCGGCTGCGATTTGTCGCAAACCGCAGGAACACGGCGGCGAAGAAAAAACAGCAGGTCGCGCAGGCGAGCACGAAGCCGAAATTGGTGGCGAGTTGCAAGGCGGGGCGGTCCCTGCCCCAGGCGCTCATGCTCAAGGCGGTGGGAGCGACCCAGAGCAGGAAGCCCGCCAGCGCGGCCGCGTACCACGCCGCCCAGCGCCGAGCCAACGCGCCGTCCGCCGCCAGCAGCCCGCGCTCGATCCCGTAAGCGCCGATGCCGACGCCGGCAAAGAAATAGACCGCATAGTGCAGCAGCCGGCTGAGTTGGAAACCGAACGGACCGAACGAGTACCATTCCCAGGGCGAGAACAGCGCGGCAAGCGGCAGGTAGGCCGCGGCCGAGGCCGCCGTCAGGCCGGCGAAATAGCGGATCGGGTGGGCCGAGCCGGCAGCCGACAGCGAGCGCAGCCGCTCCCCCCAGTGCGGCGCAAAGCGATAGAGCGCGGCGGCGGCGAGGTCGAACAGCAGAAGCTGGAGCAGAAACCACAGCGGTCCGGTCGGCCACATTGGCAGCGCGAGCCAATGCCGCCAGAAGGCAGCCCAGCCCGGGTCGATCGCGATGACGCGATAGGCCGGCTCGTATGCCAGCGGCATCAGCAGGTAGACGCCGAGCACGTACGGCACGCCCAGCCGCACGACTCGCTCCGACAGAAACTTCCAGTTGCCCTTGCGCACGAGCGACGGCCACACGAACAGCCCGGACAGGAAGAACATGAAGGTCATGAGATAGAGGTCCTGGAACGCGCAGAACACGTCAAAGCCGATCCAGCGCTGGCTGTCGATGATCGGGATGGCCTGCCATCGATAGGGGGCGGCGTCGAAGGGCACCTGCGACGCCGGCGAGGAGGCGAGATAGGCGAGGACGGAGTGGAACGCCAGGACGATGAGAATGACAAAGGCCCGCAGATTGCTGAGCGCCAGACTGGTCCGCGACATCGAATTGCAGCCCCCGATGGGTGGGGCATGATTGCCTTGCGCGCCTGTCAAGACAAGGCTTCATCGGCGCCAAAGTGAAGCACGGGATTCGCAAGCCGGGGTGTTGCTGCGCGGCGGGCGCGCAATTTCGAGCCGCCGCGCGCGCCAAGCTGGCCGGCGAGCCGGCGACATTGCGGCGAATTGCGGGCTGCGCGCCTCGCGCGTGCGCATCGCTCCCGTGCGGTGCCGCGATGCCCTGAAATGGGCACATTGTTAAGCGATTTGGCGAACCGCCATCATTCTGGTGATCACAACCATGACCTCACGATTTTCGACACTGATCGTCTCGAGCCTCACCGTGTTCGTGCTCGCCGCTCTTGCTGCACTTCCCGTGCGGGCGGCGGAGCCGACCGTCGCCGGCCTGTGGGAGAAGCAGGACGAGCACGGGAAGTCGGTGGGATGGTTCCTGTTCGTCGAGCGCAACGGCGTCTACGAGGGAGCTTTCGCCAAGCTGTTCAAACGGCCCGGCGACACGCCGCACCCAATCTGCGACCGGTGCACCGACGACCGCAGGAATGCGCCGATGCTCGGCATGTCCTTTATCCGGGGCATGAAGCGCAACGGCTTGCGCTACGAGGAGGGCAACATCGTCGATCCGCGCGACGGCACCATCTATCGCGCCATGATGACGCTGAGCCCGGACGGCCAAGTGCTCACCGTGCGTGGCTATCTCGGCATTCCGCTGCTCGGAATGGACGAGGTTTGGAAGCGGCTGCCCGACAGCGCCATGGCGCAACTCGACCGCTCGGTGGTGGCCAAGTATCTGCCGGCGCACGCCGTCGCGCCCGCGGCCATGGTGCGCCAGCCCGCGCATCCCAGGGACAGCGCGCTCGCGCGCTGAGACCGCAGCCTCATCGCTCGATCCGGAGCGAGACCGCTTCCCACGGGAATGCGGTCTCGCTCCAAACATTTTTGCAGGCGCCTCGTCGCGGCCAGCCCCGTGGTGAGACGAATCAACCGCCCTCGAAGCGCAGAATGTAGAGCCCGGCGTTCGGGTCGGTGAGATACATCAGCCCCTCGCGGTCGACATAGCAGTCGCAGGACTGGATGACCTGCGGCCGGTTCGGGCGCGGATCTATCATGCGCGTCGGATTCGGCGGCACGTAGTAGCCGACCTCGCGCGGCTGGAACTGGTTCGCGATGTCGTAGGCGCGAACGCCGGCATTGTAGTAAGTGGCGAAGATCAGGCGCGAGCTTTGGAACGAGCCGGGCCGGTTTTCGTGCAGGTTGTGCGGCCCGAAGCTGCCGCCTTTGGCGCAATAGTCGGCCTCGGCCGGCTGCGGGAAGGTCGCGATGCTCACGGGATTGCCCGGCTCGCGGACGTCGAACATCCAGATGTAGCGCAGCCCTTCGCTGCAGTTCGGCGAGGTGGGCTCCTCGCCGAGCACCAGCAGATTGCGGTCGGGCAGCGGCAGCGGCGAGTGCGTGCCGCCGCCGAAGGGCGGGTCCATGTTGCGGTAGGCCAGCATCTTCGGCTTGTGCGGATCCGACACATCGAGCACGGAGAGCCCGCCGTCGCGCCACGCCGCGTAGGCGAGATTGCCGGCGACGAGCGCATGGTGCAGCGCATAGCGCTTGCCGGAGGGCCAGGTCGGCGTCTCGCCGCCGCCACGCCACATGCCGGGCAGCCAGAAGCGGCCCGCGATCGCGGGCTTCTCCGGATTGCTCATGTCGATGACCGCGAGGACGTGGTCGGTGAAGTCGCCGAAGTGGATGGAGGCATAGGCGTAGCGGCCGCCAGTGTACCAGATGCGGTGCGGTCCCAGGCCGTCGACCGGCATGAAGCCGATCTCGGAAGGCTTCTCGGGTTTGGAGATGTCATAGACGCGGATGCCGGCGGTGAACCGGCTCTGGTCCTTGAGCTTGTCGGCCGGCGAGCCGCCGAAATAGGCCTTCTCGTTCTGAAACTCCTGCATGGTCCATACGCTCGGCGCGTTCACCGCCAGCAGCAGGTCGTCCTGGGTCTGCAGGTGGAAGGCGCGCGTGCCGGGCGGGCATGCGATGAAGTCAAGCAGCTTCGGATGCGCGGGGTCGCGCACGTCGAGCGTGGTGATGCCGTTGCTGAAGCCGTGGCCGATATAGGCATGGCCGCGATGCACCATGATCTGCACGCCGTCGCCGCGGCCGCCGAGATCGGAATGGCCGACGAATTTGATATTCCGGGATGCCACGGCATTCATGTTTGCTTCTCCATCGCTGCAACGCAGCTACGCCGCCTGCGTCGGCTCCAGCCCGCCGCCGAGGAACAGCTGTCCGATGCGCGGATCGGCGAGAATATTCTCGGCACGATCCGCCATGCGCGCGCAGCCGAGCTCAAGCACGATGCCAAAATCCGACTGCTCGAGCGCCCGCTTGGCATTCTGCTCGATCATCAGCACGCTGACGCCGCGCGCGCGCAGCTCGCGAATGAGGCCGAACAGCTCCTCCACCAGGATCGGCGACAGCCCGATCGACGGCTCGTCGATCAGCATCAAGCGCGGCTCCAGCAGTAGGCTGCGGGCGATTTCCAGCATCTTCTGCTCGCCGCCGGAGAGGGTGGAGGCCTGCGCACGGGCCTTGCGCTGCAATACCGGGAAACGATCCATCGCCGCTCGCAGGCGCGGCGCGAGCTCGAAGCCCTTCGGCGCCGCCACGCCGCCGAGCTCGAGATTGTGCAACACGGACAGTTCGGGAAATATGTTGCGCCCTTGCGGCACGTAACAGATGCCGGCGGCAATCAGCTCGCGCGGCGACCGGTTGGTCACCTCGCTGCCGTCGTAGAATATCCGGCCGGCGCGCACCGGCAGCATCCCGAAGGCGGCCTTGAACGCCGTCGACTTGCCCGAGCCGTTCGGACCGATGATGGTGGTGATGGCGCCGCGGCACACCTCGAAGGACAGCCCGCGCAGGATCGTCTCGCCGCCGTAACCGGCGACGACGTCCTCGAAGCGCAGGATCGCGTCAATCGCCAAGGTAAGCCTCGATCACTTTGCGGTCGCGGCGGACCTGCTGCGGATCGCCGGCCGCGATGACACGGCCCTCGGCCAGCACCAGGATGCGGTGGCACAGCGCCATGACGAATTCCATGTTGTGCTCGATGACGACGAAGGTCGAGCCCTGCTCGACGTTCATCGCCTTCAGGCGGTCGCGCAAGCTTGCGAGCATCGTCAGATTGACGCCGCCGGCCGGCTCGTCGAGGAGCGCCAGGCGCGGGCCCGCCATGAACGCCATCGCCGCGTCCAAGAGCTTCTGCTGGCCGTAGCTCAAGCCGCCCGCCGGCTCGTCGGCGAGATGCTCGAGCCGGAAAAACGCGAGCATGCGGTCGGCCGTCGCGGACAGCCCGGCGTCCGAGGGGCCAACGAGGCGCGAGAGCATGCCGCCACGGTGCTCCTGTCCCGCCAGGATCAGGTTCTCGCGCGCGCTCAGTTGCGGGAAGATCTGGAGCAGCTGGAAGGTGCGGCTTACCCCTAGCCGGTTGAGATCGCAGGGACGCAGCCCCGTTACCAGCCGGCCGTCGAGACGAACCTCGCCCGCGCTCGGCCGCAGCTGGCCGAGGATGCAGTTGAACAATGTCGACTTGCCGCTGCCGTTCGGACCGATGATGCCGAGAATTTCGCCTTCCTCGACCTCGAACGACACCCCGTCGACCGCGACGATGCCGCCGAAGCTTTTCTTCAGGTCGCGCACGGCGAGCACCGCGGTCATCGCGCGCCCTCGCCCTGCACCGCCGCGCCCGGCCTTGCCACCGAAACATCCGCAGCCGACCGCGACGTGCGTCGGGTGAGACGATCGGCGAGACCGATGAGCCCAGTGGGGCACGACACCATCAGGACCATCACCAGGAGCGCATAGCCCATCAGATAGAAGCCTTCAGTGAAGCGCAGCCATTCTGGCAGCAGCACCGCCACCATGGCGCCGAGGAACGGCCCGAAGAAGTAGCCGGAGCCGCCGACGACGACCATCAGCAAGAGATTGAGCGACAGCCCGAGCGCGAACGGCGTCGGATCGACGAACTGCACGAGCGGCGCGTAGAGCACGCCGGAAATGCCGCCCAGTCCGGCGCCGAGCGCGAATGCCATCAGGGTGTAGCGGCGCGTGTCGACGCCGAGCGAGAGCGCTCGCAGCGGATTTTCGCGCAACGCCACGAAGGCGCGGCCCCAGGGCGAGCGGATCAGCCACCAGGCGGCGAGCGCCACCAGCGCGAGATGCGCCAGGCAGAAATAGTAGAATTCGCGTGGGCCGTTCAGCGACCAGCCGGCAAGGTGCGGGCGCGGGACATTGCTGATCCCGTAGATGCCGCCGGTGAGCCATTCCTCGTTGCGGAACATCAGGTAGACCAGCGTGTTGAAAGCGAGCGTGACGAAGGCGAGGTAATGGTGCTGCACGCGCAGCGCGGGATGGCCCAGTAGCCAGCCGATCGCGAAACACGCGGCGCCGCCGAGCAGGTAGGTTGACCAGAATGGCCAGCCGCGCGTGGTCAGACAGGCGGTGATATAGGCGCCGATCCCGACGAAGGCGGCCTGCGCCAGCGAGACCTGCCCGGCATAGCCGAGTGTCAGGTTGAGCCCGATGGCGGCGATCGTCATCACGGCCCACATGGTGAGAATGAAGATTCCGTAGGGCCTGAATGCGAAGGGCGCAGCCAGCAGAAATGCGGCAGCGAGCGCGAGCACGATGCCGACGAGGCGGCGCCGGCCCCCTCTCATACCGTGCGCTCCTCGATCCGGCCGAGCAGGCCTTGCGGGCGAAACAGGATGACCACGATCAGGATCAGCAGCGGGATCGCCATGCGGTATTGCGAGGACAGGTAGGCGGCGGCGAAATTATCGATCACGCCCAGCAGCAGGCCGCCCACGATCGCGCCGCGCACCTGATTGAAGCCGCCGACGATCGCCGCGATGAAGGCATAGAGTCCGAGCCATTCTCCGTTCGTGAACTTAGCGAGATAGATCGGGGTGATCAGGATCGACGCCAGCGTCACGAGCGCGGCGTTGATCAGGAAGGTATAGAGGATCATGCGCTCGACCGGGATGCCGAGCAGGCGGGCAACGGTCGGATTCTGGGCGCTCGCCTGCATGCAGCGTCCGGTCCGGGTGCCGTTGAGAAAGAGCTGCAGGGCGACCACCGCTACGATGCTGATCGCGAGCACGACCAGGCTCTGCACCGCGAAGGCGATCCCGAGCACGGTCATGTCGCCCGCCGCCACCACCGGCGGGAACGGCTGCGCATCCGCTCCGTAAAATTCGCGCACTACTTCTTTGAAGAAGATCGCGAGCCCGATGGTCGCGATGACCAGCGGCAACACGCCGTGCCGGATCACCGGATCGACCATCAGCCGCTTGAACAGGAGCCCGAGCACCACGACCGATACGACCGCAGCGAGCGCGACCGACGGCCAGAACGACAGGCCGAAATGGCTCATGCCGATCAGCACGAAGAAGGCCGGCAGCATCACGAACTCGCCCTGCGCGAAGTTGATGGTCTGCGATGTCTGCCAGAGCAGCGTGAATCCGATGGCCACCAGCGCGTAGATCGCCCCGGTGGCCAATCCGGCGACGAGCAGCTGGACAACGTCCGCCATCGGCTTCTACTCGACGTGCGGCGCCAAAGTGCCGCGGCCTAGATCGGGAGCTGGCGAGGCTCGCGTTACTTGCCGAGCTTCGGCAGCACCTGGATGATCTTCTGCTGTCCGTTCACGACCTCGGCGAGGAAGCTGATGCGGTCGATTTCCCCGACGTCGTCCCAGGTCGTTTCCATCAGGATCGCAGGCTCGTCCTTCGGCGAGATGGTCAGCCCGTGCATGGCCTGGGCGAACGCCTTGCGATCGAACTTGCCGAGCCTTTTCTCGGTTACGTATCTGATCGCATAGACGGCGGTGTAGCCTTTGATCCCGTTATGATCAGGCTTGTAGTTGAACCGCTTCTGGAATTTCGTCGAGAATTCCGCCACCGCCGGGATCGGCGCGTCGGCGGTGAGCCCGACATGGCCGCGGACGCCATTGGCGGCGTCGCCGGCCAACTCGATGGTCTTCTGGCTGAGCAGCGTGGTATCGCCGACGAACGGCCCCTTGAGGCCCTGCTTGCGCGCCTCGCGCATGATGCGCGCGCACTCCTCCTCGTTGCTGTAGACGAAGACCGCATCCGCGTTCGCGGCCTTGAGCTTCACCACGTCGGCGGCGAAATCCACCTGCCCCGACTCGGTCGATACATCGGCGACCAGCTTGATGTTGCGCGCCGCCAATTGCTTTATCAGATTGTCACGGCCGCCCTTGCCGAAGTCGTTGTTGACCCAGATCAGCGCAATCGTCTTGGCCTTGAGCTCGTCGCGGATGTAGTTGGAGATCTTCGGCATGCCGATCTGCTGGCCGAAGGAGGTGCGGAACAGGTAGCGATCGCCCAAGTTGGTCAGCTCGGCGGCCTCGCCGCCAATGAGATGGGGAATCTCGGCCTGCTGCAGCAGCGGCATGGTGGCCTTCACATTGCCGGAGAAGATCGGCCCCAGCACGACGTAGGGATCGCCGTCGATCGCCTTCTGCATCTGCGCGCGCGCCACGCCGGGATTGGTCTGGGTATCGAGCTGGCTGAGCGCGATCTTTTGCTTGAGAATGCCGCCCGCGGCGTTGATCTCCTCGACCGCCAGGATGATGCCGTCGCGGAAATTGCCACCGGATACCGCAATGCTTCCCGAGATCTCGCCGACATAGGCGAGCTTCACGTCCTCGGCCGAAGCATGCCCCAAAAGCAGCATCAGCGCCGAAAGCGCGAGCCCGAACCGCAATCGTCCCATGACTCCCTCCTGATGATGCGCGCTTCCGGGGTTGCCGGTCACCGCGCGGCCGGGCAGCCGCACGGCCGGGCAGCCGCACGGCGAGTTGCCATGGCGAGCATCATGCCCTGCGCGCTCCGAGGTGCCAAGCAGTTGCCCTGTTCGACGGCCTCACGGTATCGCCGCCGCCGAGGCGCACGGCCGCCCGAAGCCTCAGCGGCCGCGCCCTGCTACCATCGCCTGCGGCGACAGATCGAGTAACGACACGATCTGCGCCACGATCTCGCGCGGCGTCGGCTCGACCGAGACGATGACGGGATTTTCGCCGGCGCCCGGTTCTTCGAGCGCTTCGAACTGGCTGTGCAGCAGGCTGGGCGGCATGAAATGCTCATGCCGGGTGGCGATGCGGCGTGCGATCAGCGCCTCCTCGCCCTTGAGATAAACGAGGCGGACGTCGGCGCGGTCGCCGATCAGCACGTCCCGGTAGCGGCGTTTGAGCGCCGAGCAGGCGACGATCCCGTGACCGCCGTTGCGGCGCGTGCGGTCGATCCAGGCCGCGATCGCGGCCAGCCATGGCCAACGATCGTCGTCGGTGAGGGGGATGCCCTTGTGCATCTTCTCGATATTGGCGGCGGGGTGAAACCAGTCGCCGTCCTCGAACTCCCAGTGCAGGCGCAACGCGAGCAGCGATCCGATGGTCGACTTGCCGGATCCCGAAACACCCATGACCACCAGGACTGCGGGAGCAGCCGGCGGGGCGGTGGCGCTCGGCTGGATGGCCATCGAGGTCAACTCGTCATGCCCGGCTTTGCGGCCGGCGCACCGAAGGCGAGCGGGATGCGACGCATGGCGGCCCTGCGCCTATTTGTTCTCGAGCAACGAGGACAGATCGTAGTCGAGCAATTCGCGGATACTGGCAAGCTCGATGTCCGCACGCGGATACTTGGCGACCTCGCCGGGATCGAGCGCGTAGTGCCCCTGCTTGGGAAACACGGTAATGACCTCCTCCCCCCACACGCGCTTCACCGCCGACAAGATGCGCAATTTGTCATCAATCAGGACGTAGCGGTCGGCCGGATAAAGCCGCCTCACATCATCCAACTCCTCCTCCTTGTGGATATAGATGAGGACACGGTTTTCGAACGCTTGCCAGAGGCCGGACCGCTCCACCTTGCGCGGCTGGAATACGGCGTCGCCGTCCGAGAGGATGACTGGGATGCCCCATCGGCGAGCATGCCTCACCGCCTCGAGCGCGCCGGGATAGAGCCGGTCGGCGAACGGATAGTCCACCAGCCAGCTCGACATCCGCAGCACCTCGGGACGATGCAAGTCCTCGGTCCGGTAGCGCTCGAGGGCGCCCAGGTAGTCGGCATAGCCGAGCTCGCCCCTCAGCTCCTCGAAGATTTGCCAGTATCTGTCGCGCGTGGCAGCGCCGTAGGTTTCTTCGAGATGATCGCTCAGATGCGCCTGCACGCGATCGTTGTCGATCAGCGTGTTGTCGACGTCGAACAGGAAGACGACAGCAGGCGTCCTCGTCATCGCACTCGGCCCCTCCTCGAAACTGCGGTCTTCCGGGCGCTCGCCCGGCCGGTTGACCAGTCAGCCGATCAATGCGCCTTGCGCTTGCCGACGAGCTCCCGCGCGATCTCGGTCACGCGCTCCGGCTCGAACCCGTACTTGCGTTGCAGCTCCTTGAGCGGGGCCGACGCGCCGAACGTGTGCATGCCGATGACGCGGCCGGAGGCGCCGACATAGCGCTCCCAGCCGAAGGTCGAGGCCTGCTCCACCGCGAGCCGCGCCGTGAGCGCGGGGGGCAGCACGCTGTCCCGGTAGGCCTGCGTCTGATCCTCGAAGATGTCCCACGACGGCATCGAGACCACGCGCGAGCGGATGCCTTGGGCGAGCAGCTCCTCGTGGGCGTCGACGCACAGGCTGACCTCGCTGCCCGATGCGATCAGGATCAGCTCGGGGTTTCCGCCCGGCGGATCGGCGAGCACATAGGCGCCGCGCGCGAGCCCCGACGCGGGTGCATATTTGCCGCGGTCCAGTGTCGGCAGCGGCTGGCGCGAAAGCGCCAGCACCGCCGGCTGATGCCGCAGCTGCATGATGTAGCGATAGGCCTCGACCACCTCATTGGCGTCGGCGGGGCGCAAGACCACCAGCCCGGGCTCGGCGCGGAACGACGCCAGTTGCTCCACCGGCTGGTGGGTCGGGCCGTCCTCGCCGTCGCCCATGGCATCATGGGTGAAGATGAAGATCGTGGGCAGCTCCATGATCGCCGACAGGCGGATCGATGGCCGGGCATAATCGCTGAACACGAAGAACGTGGCGCCGAACGCGCGCAGCTTCGACAAGGCAAGGCCATTGACGGCGGCCGCCATCGCGTGCTCGCGGATCCCGAAATGCAGATTCCTGCCGCCCGGGTTGCCGGGCTCGAAATCTCCGGCCCCCGGGAAGGTCAGGATCGTCTTGTTGGAGGTACCGAGATCCGCCGATCCGCCGAGCAGCCAGGGGATGTTCTGCGCGAGCACGTTGAGCACCTTGCCGGAAGCATCGCGTCCGGCGATGCCCTTGGGGTCGGCCGCAAACACGGGAAGCCCCTTGTCCCAGCCGTCCGGCAGCTCGCGTCGCTGCATCAGCTCGATCTCGGTGGCGAGCTCGGGGTATTTCGCGCGGTAGCCCGCGAACAGCTCGTTCCAGCGCGCGTGCGCCTGGGCGCCGCGCGCGCCGATGCCGGCAGCGAAGTGCTCGCCCACGGCCTCCGGCACCAGAAACTTGGCATCCTCCGGCCAGCCGTAGAAGCGCTTGGCGAGGCGGACCTCGTCCTCGCCGAGCGGCTCGCCGTGCGCCGCGGCGGTGTCATGCTTGTGCGGCGCGCCATAGCCGATGTGGCTGTCGAGAATGATGAAGGTCGGACGTCCCTTGGTATTGTGAAAGATGTCCAGAGCCTGCTCGATCCGCCCGATGTCATTGGCGTCGCCCACGCGCAGGACGTTCCATCCGTAGCCGAGAAACCTGGCCGCGATGTCCTCGGTGAAGGTGATGCGCGTGTTGCCCTCGATCGTGATGTGGTTGTTGTCGTAGATCCAGCAGAGGTTATCGAGGGCGAGATGGCCGGCGAGCGAGGCCGCTTCCGATGCGACCCCCTCCATCATGCAGCCGTCGCCGCAAATCGCGTAGATGTTATAGCCGAAGACTTCGAAGCCGGGGCGATTGTAGCGGTTGGCGAGCCACGCCTCCGCGATGCCCATGCCCACGCTGTTGGCGACACCCTGCCCCAGCGGCCCGGTGGTGGCCTCGACGCCCGACACCAGGTGGTACTCGGGATGCCCCGGCGCCTTGCTGCCGAGCTGGCGGAAGTGCCGAATATCGTCGAGCGACACCGCAGGCTGCCCCAGCCGCTCGTAGTCGGCATTCACCGCGCGGGTACCGGTCAGGTGCAGCACCGACCACAGCAGCATGGAGGCGTGACCGTTGGAGAGCACGAAGCGGTCGCGGTTCGGCCAGATCGGGTCCTGCGGGTCGAAGCGCATCACCCGGTTCCACAGCGTGTAGACGAGCGGGGCCAGCGCCATGGGCGTGCCGGGATGCCCTGACTTCGCCTGCTGGACCGCGTCGATCGACAGCGTGCGGATACAGTTGATCGACAATTGATCGAGTTGCGCCTCGCTCATCGGTCGGGACGAGCTCGCCGCAGGGCTTGCGACAGCACTCATTCTTGCGCCTCCAATCTCTCGTTGGTGCCGAGCCGCTCGGCCGCTGCGCGGTCGGCAAGTAGCAGCGCGCGCTCCCGACGCACGCGCGAGCCCGGAATCGACCGGTCGCCGTCGCGCAGGCGTGCGAGCGCGTCCACCTTGTCACGACCGGTGACCAGCCACAGCACCAGCCGTGACCGATTGATGATCGGAAAGGTCAAGGTCATCCGCCGGCGGCCCTGGTAAGGGGCGGTCACCGCTACGTCCGCATCGGCGACGTCGAGGACGGAATCACCGGGCACCAGCGATGCGGTGTGACCGTCGGGGCCGAGGCCGAGATGGACCAAGTCGAGCACCGGCGGCGAGCCGGCCAGCTCTTGCAAGCTCAGCGCGTATTGCCGCGCCGCGCGCTCGAGGTCGGGCGCCTCGACCGGCATCGCGTGGACGTGGGCGGGAGGCAGCGGGACGCGATCGAGCAGGCTTGCGCGCAGATGCACGAGATTGCGGTCCGGGTCGGTCGACGGCGCCACCCGCTCGTCCACCTGAACGAGGTGCACGTGCTGCCAGGGCAGCGGCTCCGCGGCGAGCGCGGACAGCATCAGCCACGGCGTATGGCCGCCGCTCACCGCCAAGATGAAGCGCCCGCGCAAAGCGACGGCAGCGCGCAACTCGTCGCCGATGCGCTCCGCTGCGTGGCGCGCTACGCTGGCATCGTCGGGGTAAACGTCGATCTTCACGCGATCACTCCGGCTCGCGTCGCCCATCGGCTGCCCTGGCGAGGCGCCGCGCCTCGCCAGATCGTTTGCGTTCAGGGCGCGGATTTCTCCACGTGGCCGCCGAACTCGTAGCGCATGGCGGAGAGCAGCTTGTCGCCGAAGCTCGCCTCGCCGCGCGAGCTGAACCGCTCGTAGAGCGCGGTCGACAGCACGGGCACCGGCACCGCGGCGTCGATCGCCGCCTTGATGGTCCAGCGCCCTTCGCCGGAATCGGAGACCCTGCCGGCGAAGCTCGTGAGCGCGGGATCCTTGGTCAGCGCACTCGCGGTGAGGTCCAGCAACCACGATGCGATGACGCTGCCGCGCCGCCACACTTCTGCGATGTCGCGCAGATTGAGATCATATCGGTAGAGCTCCGGATCGCGCAGCGGCGTGGTTTCGGCATCGACTGCGTGCTGACGCTCGCCGACGTTGGCGTGACGCAGGATGCTCATGCCCTCCGCGTAGGCGGCCATGATGCCGTATTCGATCCCGTTGTGGACCATCTTGACGAAGTGCCCGGCGCCGCTGGCGCCACAATGCAGATAGCCGAGCTCGGCGGTGCCGCCGATGTTTTCGCGTCCGGGGGTACGCGCGATGTCCCCGGCGCCGGGCGCCAGCGTCTTGAAGATCGGGTCAAGATGGCGCACTGCGGGCTCCGGCCCTCCGATCATCATGCAGTAGCCGCGCTCCAGGCCCCAGACCCCGCCGCTGGTCCCGACATCGACGTAGTGGATCCCGCGCGGGGCGAGCTCGCCCGCGCGGCGGATGTCGTCGACGTAGTACGAGTTGCCGCCGTCGATGAGAATGTCGCCGCGCTCCAGGTGAGGGGCGAGCTCGGCGATAGTCTTGTCGACGACGGCCGCCGGCACCATCAGCCAGACCGCGCGCGGCTTTTCGAGCTTGCCCACGAGGTCGGCGAGCGAGGAGGCCCCGATCGCCTTCTCTCGTGTCAACTCCGCGACCGCGTTCGGCGCCAGGTCGAACACGACGCACTGGTGCCCGCCTTTGATCAGGCGCCGCACCATGTTGGCGCCCATTCTGCCCAGTCCCACCATCGCGAGCTGCATGACATCCTTCTCCATCAACGCTGGATCGCGGCGCGCAGCCGCTGCATGGCGGTGGCGACGCTTTCGCCATCGTTGAAAATCGCCGAGCCCGCCACCAGGACATCGGCGCCGGCGGCCACCGCCAGAGGCGCGGTCGCCGGATCCACCCCGCCATCGACCTCGAGCCCACACCCCGGCTTCAGGCGGTCGATCAGCTCGCGCGCCTGCCCGATCTTGGGCAGTGTCGCGCGCAGGAATTGCTGATGTCCGAAACCCGGGTTCACGGTCATGACCAGAACCTGGTCGAGCTCCGGCATGATCTCCTCCAGAACGATGGCGGAGGTTGCCGGATTGATCGCGACGCCGACCCGCTTTCCCAGTGCTTTGATGCGATGCACGGTGCGCGACAAGTCGTTGTTGCCCTCCCAATGGACCATGAACGAATCGGTTCCGGCCTCTGCGAACTCATCGAGGAAGAGATCGGGATTCGAAATCATCAGATGCGCCTCGAGCGGCAACCGGGTCACCTTCCGCAGCGACGCGACAATCGGCGCGCCCATCGAGATATTCGGCACGAAGTGTCCGTCCATCACGTCGACGTGGATGCGGTCGGCACCGGCGCGCTCGGCCGCCAGCACCTGCTCGCCCAGGCGGGCGAAATCGGCCGCCAAGATTGAGGGAGCGAGCTTGACGGCCGCGTTGGTCACGTTGCGCCCCGCAGCTTGCGATAACGTCGGATCAGGTTGTTGGTCGAGCTGTCATGGCCGAGCGCGGGCTCGGACTTCGCCTCGAGCTCCGGGATGATGCGTAGCGCAAGGACCTTGCCGAGCTCGACGCCCCATTGATCGAACGAATCGATGTCCCAGATCGCGCCCTGGGTGAACACGCTGTGCTCGTAGAGCGCGACCAGTTTTCCGAGCGCGGCCGGGGTCAGGCGATCCATGAGGATGGTGTTGGAGGGCCGATTGCCTTTGAACGTGCGGTGCGGGACGAGCCAGTCGGGCGTGCCTTCGGCCTTGACCTGCTCGGGGGTTTTTCCGAAGGCGAGCGCCTCGGTCTGCGCGAACACGTTCGCCAGCAGCAGGTCATGATGGCGGCCCAGCCGGTTGAGCGGCTGTCCGAAACCGATGAAGTCGCAGGGGATGAGCCGCGTTCCCTGATGGATCAATTGGTAGAACGAGTGCTGCCCGTTGGTCCCGGGCTCGCCCCAGTAGATCGCGCCGGTCTGGTAGTTCACCCGCGTCCCGGCAAGCGTCACGTGCTTGCCGTTGCTCTCCATCGTCAGTTGCTGGAGATAGGCCGGAAAGCGTTTCAGGTACTGCTCGTACGGCAGCACCGCGACCGTCTGGGCGCCGAAGAAGTCGCTGTACCATACCGCGAGCAGGCCCATAAGCACGGGCAGGTTCTGCCGCAATGGGGCGGTGCGGAAATGCTCGTCGACGGCGTGGAAGCCTTCGAGCATGGCGCGGAAGTGATCCGGCCCGATCGCCAGCATGGTGGAGAGGCCGATGGCGGAGTCCATCGAGTAACGGCCGCCGACCCAGTCCCAGAACTCGAACATGTTGGCGGTGTCGATGCCGAACTCCGTGACCTTCTCGGTGTTGGTGGAAACCGCGACGAAATGCTTGGCGACTGCGCGGGCGTCGCCGCCCAGGCCCTGCAGGGACCATTCGCGCGCGCTGTGCGCGTTGGTCATCGTCTCCAGCGTCGTGAACGTCTTCGACGAGATGATGAACAGCGTTTCCGCCGGGTCGAGATCGCGTGTCGACTCGACGAAATCGGTGCCGTCGATGTTCGAGACGAAGCGGAAGGTCATGGCGCGGTCGCTGTAGTATCTAAGCGCCTCGTACGCCATCACCGGACCGAGATCGGAGCCGCCGATGCCGATATTCACGACATTGCGGATGCGCTTTCCGGTGTGACCGGTCCACTGTCCGCCGCGCACGCGATCACAGAACGCAGCCATCTTGTCGAGCACGGCGTGAACCTCCGGCACGACGTTCTTGCCGTCGACCGCGATGCTCGTCCCCTTCGGCGCACGCAAGGCGACGTGCAGGACCGCCCGATTTTCCGTGACGTTGATTTTTTCGCCTCGGAACATCGCCTCGATGCGGCTGCGCAGCGCGCACTGTTCGGCGAGATCGACCAGCAATCCGAGCGTCGTATCGTCGACGCGATTTTTCGAATAGTCCAAGAAGACGCCGGCGACCTCCGCGGTCATCCGTTCGCCGCGCGCGGGATCGCTCGCGAACAAGTCCCGCAGATGCCGGCCGCGCATCGATTCATAGTGCTGCGCGAGCGCCTGCCATGCCGCCAATTGACTCACCGGTTGGGCGCGCGAGAACTGCGATCGTGCGGCCATCTGCGGCACCCCTCTCCGATCATTCACGCCGGTTGCTGCGCGCGGCCGCTGGCACGCGCATCATCTTTCGTCCACAGCCGAAATCCGCCGCGGAAGGCATCGGCGTTGTCGCCGGCGCGACTGTGCGGCGGCAGCGCCTTGAGCCGTGCGACGTTGCCGCCCCCAATCACGGTGTCGTCCGGCTCGAGCGCCGCCACCAGGCGCGCGACGACGTCGGCGACGTGGCGGCGCCACTTCTTCTTGCCGTGCTTCTCCAGCCCGGCCCGGCCCACATAGTCCTCGAAGGTGCTCTTCTTATAGGGCAGATGCGCGAGCTCCAGGGGCTCCACGATGCCGTCCACGATCAGGGCCGACCCGAGCCCGGTGCCGAGGCCGAGAAACAGCATCTTGCCGCCGCGATAGCTGCCCAGCGCCTGCATGGCGGCGTCGTTGACCACCTTCACCGGGCGGCTGAATGCCGCCGCGAAATCGAACCCGACCCATCCGCGGCCGAGGTTGTAGGGTTCGGCCACCGGGCAACCGTGGAGGACGGGGCCGGGATAGCCGATCGAGACCACGTCATAGCTCCAGTCGGCGGCGAGCTTGCGCACCTGCGAAACCATCCGCTTCGGGGTGAGCTCCGGGCCGGACGGAAACGACCGGCGGCTGTTATGTCCGCTCGCCAGGATCTTGACCGAGGTGCCGCCCACGTCGACGACCAGGACCTTCCTGGCCGGCGACGCGCTTGCGGCTCCAACTCGAAGCCACCGTCCCGTGCGGCGCTGGGCCGCGACCCGCGACCTTGCGTCCACGGTGCTAGCTCGCCCGCTTGAGCATGTCGGACTTGGAGCCAATCACGCTCATCAGGTCGTCCCAGGACTTCACGAACGACTTGGCGCCTTCGTCTTGGAGTTGAGTCGACAGCGCCTGGATGTCGACCTTCGCCTCGGCGAACCGCGCCAGCTCTTGCTCACCGTCGCCGCCGTCGGGCGGCATGGTCGGGCCGACCTCGCCGTGCTCGGCGAGCGCATGCAAGGTGGCGTCGGGCATGGTGTTGATGGTGAACGGCGCCGCCAGCGATTTGACGTAAAGGACGTCGGAAGCCTTCGGATCCTTGGTCCCGGTGCTGGCCCACAGCAGCCGTTGCGGGCGCGCGCCGGCATTGTAGGCGCGCATCCATCGCGGCGAGCCGAGCAGGCCGAGATAGGCCTTGTACGCCCGCTTGGCGATGGCGATGCCGAGTCGATCGTTGAGCGCCTGCGGCAGCTTGCCCATCACCGCGACATCCCAACGGCTGATGAAGATCGACGCCACCGAGGGCACATCCGGCGGCAGTCCAGCCGCAATCCGCCGTTCGATGCCGCGCATGAATGCATTCGCGGCCGCCAGGTACTGTTCGGCGGAGAACAGTAGCGTGACGTTGATCGGCACCCCCGCAAAGATCGCCTCCTCAATCGCCGGCAGGCCTTCCGGCGTGCCCGGGATCTTGATGAAAACATTGGGGCGCCGCGCCTGCGCATGCAGCTCCTTGGCTACGGCGATGGTCGACTTGGTATCGTGTGCGAGCAAGGGGGAGACTTCCAGCGACACCCAGCCGTCCACCCCGCACGTGCGCTCGTGCACCGGGGCAAACAGATCCGCCGCCTGCGTGATGTCGTCGATCGCGAGCTCGAAGAATAATCTTTCCCCTGACTTGCCCTCCGCGAGCTTGCTCCTGATGGACTCGTCGTAGTCGCCGCTGTTTTTGATCGCGTGGTCGAAGATCGTCGGATTGGACGTAAGCCCGGTCACCGAGAACTCGTCGATATAGCGGCGCAGCCCGCCGGTCTTCAGCAGGCCGCGCGTGATGTTGTCGAGCCAGATGCTCTGGCCCAGGTCGTGCAGGATTCGAGTGGCCTTCATGGTATTGCCTCCGTCGCGCCGCCGCCGTCATGAGGTCGCGCGTCCGCGCCGATGCCGCTCGCCGCGGTGGTATGGCGGCCCACCGGCCTGCGGCGCGCGCACAATGTGCCATCCGAACGAGCAGACGGCAGCGCACGTTTGCGCGAGCGGGTCATGACCCGGCTCCGCCATGCCGATGGTTCGCCCGGAGCGGGCGCCAGGCACGGCCGTCCCGCGCCAGCAGGCGATCGGCGGCTTCGGGGCCGGCGCTGCCGGCGGGATAGTTGGGGAAATCGCCGGCGGGAGCGCGCGCCCAGGCATCCAGCAGGCCCTGCACCGCGCACCACGCCGCCTCGACCGTATCGGCGCGCTGGAACAGCATGGCATCGCCGATCAGGCAATCATAGATCAGCGTCTCGTAGCCGACCGACGCGAGCGGCGCGAAATAGTCGCGATAGGCGAAATCCATTTCGACCCCGTCGATCTCGATCTCAGGCCCCGGGCGCTTGGCGCTGAAGCTGAGCGACAGCCCCTCGTCCGGTTGGATGCGAAGCGTCAGGATGTTGGCGGGCAGGCGTTCGACCGGAGTGTCGCGGAACAGCGCGTACGGCGCTTGGCGAAATTGCACCGCGATCTCACTGGTGCGGGCGGAAAGATACTTGCCGGTGCGCAGATAGAACGGCACCCCGGCCCAGCGCCAGTTGTCGATGCCGAGCTTGAGCGCGACGTAGGTTTCGGTGCCGGAATCCGGCGCGACCGTGGGCTCGTGCCGGTAGTCCGGGACCTTGCGGCCAAGCACCACGCCGGCGCCGTACTGGCCGCGCACGGCATCGGCCGGCGCGATCGGGTGGATGGCCTCGAACAGCTCGGTTTTCTTGGCACGCACGGCATCGGCATCGAACGAGATCGGCGGCTCCATCCCGATCATTGCCAGCAGCTGGAACAGATGATTCGGCACCATGTCGCGCAGCGCGCCGGCGCGCTCATAGAACCGGCCGCGACCCTCAACCCCCACGGTCTCAGCGACCGTGATCTGCACGTGGTCGACGTGATCGCGATTCCACAGAGGCTCGAACACGCCGTTGGCAAAGCGCAGCACCAAGATGTTCTGGACCGTTTCCTTGCCCAGGAAATGATCGATCCGATAGATCTGATCTTCCGACAGCACCTTGAGGATCTGCGCGTTCAGCGCCACCGCCGAGCCGAAGTCGTGCCCGAATGGCTTTTCGATGATCACGCGCCGCCACGCCTCTTGCGATTGCCGGGCGAGCCCGGCACGACCGAGTTGGTCGATGATGGGGCCGAAGAACCGGTCGCCGACCGCGAGATAGAACAACACGTTGCCGCTGCCGTTCGGCCGCTTGCGTTGGTCGTTCAGCAGCTGCTCGAGACGGCCGAATGTTTCGGGTTCGTTGAAATCTCCTCGCATGTATTGCATGCGGGCCATGAGCCACGACCATGCCTGCTCGTCGATGCTGCCCCCGCGCTCGCGGGTGAACGCCTGCATCGTCTCGGACAGATTTCGTCGCCAGCCGTCGGTGCTCTGGTCGTTGTGATCGACGCCGATGATGGCGAACCCGTCGGGCAGCGCGCCGGCTCGCACCAGATTGTAGAGCGCCGGCACGATCAGGCGCTTGGTCAGGTCGCCGCCGGCACCGAAGATGACGAGCGTGGCGGGGCCGGGCCGGCGTGCGCGGCCGGCCATCGCCGCCGCCGGCCCGGAGCCTGCCCGCGCCGAAGGCATCGCCCGGTTCGAAGCTTGGTCGAGCGTGCGAAGCGAGCCGTCCGGAGCTCCGCCATATTGTCGATCCATCTCAGCTCTCCGGATTGCTGTTCTCGGCCAACCCATGGGGCCGCGACTTCGTTCGCTTCGGCGGCGGAATCGGATCAGAGATCGTGGTCACTTGTCCGGCTTTAGTTCCGATGTCGCAGCGCTCGACCAACGCCGCGTCTCCCTTGATGACCTCGAACTCGGTCTTTCCGTCCTCGAGCCAGAACCGCATGTCGAGCTTATGCTTGCCGAGGCGAAGATCGCGCACGGTCAAGTCGGGCAGCCAAGTCGGCAGCGTTGGATCGACGTAGAGCTTGTTGCGCGGCGCATCCGCCATCAGTCCCAGCAGCGCCTGCGTCAGCATGAAGACGGAGCCGGCGGCCCAGGCCTGCGGCACGTTCGCCCCGATGTACTGGACCGGGAAGTTCGTCTGGCTGCGCTCGGAGGCGGTATAGAGCTCCGGCAGCTGATTGAGCAGGAAGTGGCTCGCCGCCACGCTGACGTCATGAGCCACGCGCGCCGCCTCCGCGGCAAAGCCGTAGTACTTGAAGCCCATCGCAATGATCGCGTTGTCGTGCGGCCAGACCGAGCCGGTCTGATAATTGTAAGGGTTGAATGCGCGGTGATTGGCGGACAAGGTGCGAATGCCCCATCCCGTCCACATGTCGGGCGCCATCAGGCGCTCCACCACCTGCTTGGCGCGTTCGCGCGGCACGATGCCGGACCACAGGCAATGGCCGGCGTTGGACGCGACGGTGCGGACTTTTTTCTTCTCGCCGTCGAGCGCGTAGATGTAGAACCCCAGCTCCTCGTCCCAGAAGACTTCGTTGAAGTGTTCGAACAGCGCTTGCGCCTTGGTGCGCAATTCGCCCGCTCGGTCGGGCTTGCCGAGGGCATCGAAGGCCTCGGCCATACGGACCCAGGCGTTGTAGACGTAACCCTGAAGCTCGCACAGCGCCTTCGGTCCCTTCACCAGCGAGCCGTCCGGATACATCACCGAGTCGCCGGAATCCTTCCAGCCCATGTTCTCGTAGCCGACCGGCGAACGCGTCTGATACTCCTGAAACCCGTCACCGTCGCGGTCGCCGTATTTGTCGATCCACTCGAGGCAGCCTTCGGCGGTCTGCAGGTGCCGCTCCAGCAGCCCTTTGTCGCCGGTCGCGCGCCAGGCCGCGTGCAGCGTGATCAGATAGAGCGGCGTCGCATCCGCAGTGCCGTAATAAGGAGTGTGGGGAATCAGCTTGAAATGCGCGAGCTCGCCCTCGCGCAGCTCGTGCAGGATCTTGCCCGGCTCGGCGTCGCGGTAGGGGTCATCCTCCTGCGCTTGCAGCGAGCCCAAAATCTCCAGCGCCCCACACGCGAACTCCGGATAGACCAGCGAATTCTGCAGCGACACAATCAGGCTGTCGCGGCCGAACGGAGCAACGAACCACGGCAGCCCGGCGGCGGGCAGGAACACCATGTGGTCCGTACCCCTGATCGGCAGGCGCAGCGCTGCCATATCCTCCAGCGCCTGGTGAAAGAGGCGGTAGAACTCCTCGTTGCTGGTTCCGATCTTGACCACGTTCTTGAGCCATTCCGCCATGCTTTCGGAATGTTCGGACTTGTCTCCTGCACCGACGCAACTGCGCGGGGCGCGCAGCAACTGCTTGCCGTCCTCAAGCGCGTAGAGGAGACACGCGTGCCACGCCTCGCCCGGCTGTAGGGCGATCTCGAAGCTGAGGCGGCCGTTGGCGTAAACCGCCTTGCTCTTGGCGTGGGACACCGTGGTCGTCACCGAGCGCTGAAAATCCTGATTGGAATAAGCAGTGCGCAGCCGCTGCTGGCGTTCCGACCATTCGGTGGTGATCTGGCCGCGACGCACGATCTTGCCCGATTTGACCTCGAAAATATCGGCGAAGTCGCAGCGCATGGAGATCTCGAGCTGAAAGCGCACCGGCTTCATGCTGTCGTTGGTAATGTCGAGATCCTCGTGCATGCCGCCGCTGATGGACCGGCCGATGGTGAGACCCATCGTGCGCGGGGCGATGGTGCCGTCTTCGGTGAGGATCGAGCGGTTGGTGAGGAAGATGCGCGCGGCGTAATATTGAACCGGACCGCCATTGAGCAGCTCCCACGGTTCGCCGTTGGCGTAGATCGTCCAATTGCTGATGATGCGGGTGTCGCGAAAGTACAGGCCCTTCTCGCTCGGCCAGTCGATCCGCCCGTCCGGCTCGCTCACCAGCACTGTCTGGCCCTGGTGGATGGCAATCTGCGGCGGGCCAACCTGAACCTTGAACGCCATGATGTCCTCATCGTCGCAGCATGCGGGACCGCCTGAGGCGGCTACCCGCGACGAGCAAGAATCGTCGAACCGACGCGGAACGACACCAAGCCTCGGCAGCGAGCAGCGCGGAACATCGCCATGCTCCGGCCGCGCATCCGATAGCGCCGGGTGAGGCGCGCCATGCGATGGCCGCCCACGCGGCATTTTGCTGCGAAAGGAGGCGCAGCGTCGAGAGCATAGGCTGCGAATAATTGCTGCGGGCTGCGCCGGCGCGCTGCAGCCGGACGGACGATCTCCGACGAAACTTTTGCCGTTGCGAGCTCCGCCCGTCCGGAGGTCGGGTGCGATCGCGGCATCAAATCTTGGATAGATTCCCCACAACCGCATGCTCGCCGGGAGGTTCCATTTCAGGCGAGGGGAGTTTCCCGCCCCATGCGCCGCGCTCGGCGGCGAGGTGCGGGTCTTGCAAGTCGCGCACGCGGGCAGCGCGAATCGCGCTCCAGACGCGCTGCGGCGTTGCCGGCATGTCCATGTGCTCGACGCCGAGCTCGGAGAGCGCATCGAGCACCGCATTGATCAGCACCGCCGAGCTCGGCGTGATGCCGGCCTCGCCGCCGCCCTTGACCCGCAGCGCGTTGCCGCGAGTGGGATCTTCCGCGAGCTCGACATCGAGCTGAGGGAGCAGATCGGCGCGCGGCATGGCGTAGTCGAGAAAGCTTCCGGACAGGAGCTGCCCGGTTCCCGGCTCGTACACTGCCGCCTCGGTCATGGCCTGGCCGAGCCCCTGCGCCACGCCGCCGTGCACCTGGCCATGCAGAATGAGCGGATTGATCGGCTGGCCGCCATCGTCGATCGAGGTGTAGCGGCGGACCTCGATGGTGCCAGTCTCCGCGTCGACCTCGGCCTCGCACACGGCGGCACCGGTCGGGTAGGCCGGAATGCGGCCGGTGAAGGTTGCCTCGGCGGCGAGCGGGCCGCGCAGATCCTGCGGCAGCGCGGGCAGATCATCCACTGCGCGGGCGACGTCGAACAGGGTAAGCCGGCGATTGCTGTTGGGGGCAGCGAACAATCCGTCCGCGAAGGCGACATCACAGACCGCAACATCGAGCACCGCGGCGGCGATACGGCGGGCCTTGTCGATCAGCGTGCGCGAGCTCTCCACCATCAGCGCGCCGGCGAGCCGCATCGAGCGATCGGAATGGGTGCCGCCGCCGGAGGCGAGCAGCGCGCTGTCGCCGCCGACGAATGCGATCGTCTCGGGCGCGACGCCGAGCTGATCTGCCAGCACCTGACGGAAACTGGTCTCATGCCCCTGCCCGCTCGATTGCGTCCCGACGATGAGATCGACGCGGCCTTCCGCCGATACCTTGAGGGCGACGCGCTCGTGCGGCATGCCTACCGGGGTCTCGACGTAATTGACCACGCCGATGCCGAGCAGGCGGCCGCGCTTCTTCGCCGCGCGCCGGCGGGCTGGAAAGCCGTCCCAGTCCGCGCTGCGCAGCACGCGCGTGAGGTTGCCGGCGAAATCGCCGCTGTCATAGGTGAGCCCCGTGGCGGTGCGGTGCGGCAACTCATCATGCCGGATCAGGTTGCGGCGGCGCAGCTCGACCCGATCGATCCCAAGCCGGCGCGCCGCGATGTCGATGAGCCGCTCCATCACGGCGGTGGCTTCCGGCCGCCCCGCCCCGCGGAACGGCGCCGTCGGCACGGTATTGGTCATCGCGGCGCGCAGGCGAACCCAGGCCAGCGGCACGTCGTAGACGGTAGGCGCCACGCGGTAGCCGTTGCTGAGCGGGACGTAGGATACGGTGTGCGCCCCGGTATTGGCCGTGAGCTCGAGGGCGAGCGCCAGCATCCGCCCGCGCCGGTCGAACGCGAGCCGCGCCGCGCTCACCACGTCGCGCGCGGTGTAGTCGGTGAGAAAGGCCTCGCTGCGGTCGCCGGTCCATTTCACCGGCCGCCCCAGGCGTCGCGCCGCCCACACCACCGCGACCTGCTCCGGATAGAGATTGGTGCGCGATCCGAAAGCGCCGCCGACATCGGGGCAGATCACGCGCACGCGCTCCGGCGTCACCTTGAGGCAGCCCGCGAGCGGATGGCGGATGCGATGCACGCCCTGGCAGCCCGAGATCAGCACGTATTGCTCCGCCGCGGCATCGTAGCTGCCGATCGCCGCGCGCGGCTCCAGGAAGGCGCTGGCGGTACGCTGGCTGCAGATCGTCTGCTCGACCACGAGATGCGCGCTGGCAAGCGCGCGCTCGACCGCAACGCGGTCGCCGAATTCGTTGTCGAGTGCGAGATTGCCGGGAGCGCCGGGCCACAGCGTCGGCGCTCCCGGCGCGAGCGCCGCGAGCGCATCCGTCACCGCCGGCAGGGCCTCGTACTCGACCGCGACCCGCTCGGCGGCATCGCGCGCGGCGGAAAGCGTATCCGCCACCACCATCGCGACCGCCTCGCCGACATAGCGCAGGCGCTCGCGCGCGAGCGGCAGCTGCAGCTCGTCGAGGATTTTCCGCCCCGCCGTGGGCGCGAAGCTCGGCATGCGGACGTCGACGGCATCGGCGGGATTGGGAAAATGCGCCATGCCGAGGTATCCGTCGGCGACGTAGTCGGCGCCGGTGAGCACCGCCAGCACGCCCGCCTGCGCGTGCGCGGCGGAGAGGTCGATCGCCACGATGCGGGCGTGGGCGTGCTTGGCGCGCACGAACACCGCGAAGGCCTGCTGCGGCACCGAGACGTCGTCGGTATAACGGCCGGCACCGCGCACGAGGCGCAGATCCTCGAAGCGCGGCAGCGCGCGACCGACCCAGCGCCCGCGCCGAGCCGCGCCCGATCCATCATCGACTGAGTCCATCCCGTGCGCTCTCCCTGCTCATCGCCGGCGGGAGCGCGAAGCTCCACGCCGAGACTCTCTCACGACGGATGCTTCGCGGGCAATGCCGCGGGTCAAGGCGCCATGCGAACCAGGACGATACGGTTGCCAATCGGCCGCGGCCGTCGTTTATGGTCGCGGCGACCCGGTGCGCTATAATCCGCACAGCCGCAGGAGCCGACGGGCATCACAACGATGGGCATCGTCGAGAAGACCCCCGCAGTCGCGCCCGCGACTGCCGTGGATTTCGATCGTTTCCGGTTGCGCCATTTCGTGCAGGCGCTGGGCGACGAGCTCGAGACAGTGACGGCGGCGACCGACCTGGCGGCGGTCGCCGGCATCCTCGAAGCCAATCCCAAGGCCGTGCTGTTCCGCGCGGTCGGGCCCGAGCGCCAGGAGCTCGTCGGCAACGTGACGGCAAGCCGCGCGCGCATTGCGCGTGCGCTCGGGGTCGAGCCGGGGGCGCTGCTGCCGGAGCTGTTGCGGCGGCTGCGGAGCAAGCCGGTCGTCACCGAGGTCACGCGCGCGCGAGCCCCCGTGCAGGAGGTCGTGCTGGTCGGCGAGGACGCCGACCTCACGGCGCTTCCGGTCCATCTCGGGCATGGCGCCGATGGCGCGCCCTACATCTCCTCCGCCGTCGATATCGTCACCGACCCGAGATCGGGTTTCAGCAATGTCGGCATGCGCCGGCTCATGCTGCGCGGGCGCCGCGAGGCTGGGATCGACCTGGTATCGCCCAGCGACCTGCGCGCGATCTACGAGGCGAGCGCCGCCGCCGGCCGGCCGCTGCCGGTGAGCTTCGTGGTCGGCGCCCATCCCGTCGACCATATCGCCGCGGTGATGCGGCTCCCGGGCGACGAACTCGCCCTGATGGCGTCGTTGCGCGACGCGCCGTTGCCGCTGGTGCCGTGCGTGACCAATCCAATCCGCGTTCCGGCCGACGCCGAATGGGCACTGGAAGGCTATCTCGACGCCCGCGGCCACGTCGAGCCGGAGGGCCCCTACGGCGAGTTTCTCGGCTATTACGGGGCGCTCAAGCGCAATCCCGTCTTTCACCTGACCGCGATCACGCGCCGGCGCGACGCCCTGTTTCAGACCTCGACCATCGGCGGCCGCTCGCTCGGGCGCACCGACACCGCCCTGCTCAATGCGCTGCGCACCGAGGTGATGATCTGGCGCGCGCTCGAGAGCGCGGTGCGCGAGCCTCTGGCCGTGCATGCCACAGCCGCGAGCGGCGGCATGTTCAATGTGCGCGTGGCGCTGCGCCAGCGGGTTCCCGGCGAGGCGCGCAACGCCATCGCGGCCTGCTTCGGTGCGCTGGTCAACGTCAAGAACGTGTTCGTGGTCGATCCCGACATCGACGTGTTCTCGGACGAGCAGATCGATTGGGCGCTGGCGACCCGGTTCCAGGCCGACCGCGACCTCGTGGTGGCGAGCGGGATGCGCGCGCTGCCGCTTGACCCGTCGCTCGCGGGCGGCCGCACCGGCGCCAAGGCCGGCTTCGACCTGACTTGGCCGCCTGGTGCCGAGGCCCGCCTCGAGACGCGCGTGCCCGAGCCGCCGCGCTTCGACGGCCGACGCTTTTCCTCGCTCGAGGCGGCGTTAGCCGATGGACCCAAATTGTTTGCGGAGCTGATGGCGGCGGTGGGCAGCCGCGACGGACGCGAGATAGTGCGCGCGCTCGAGGCGCTGCGCCACAAGGGCCTCGATCGCGATGGCGAGGGGCGCTACTTCATGCCATCCAAATAGCGCGGTCACGCGCCCCGAGGGAGAGCAGCAATGATGCCCATGATGCAACGCAGCCTGCTGGCATGCCTCATCGCCGTCGGCGCCGTCGGCGCCTCCGGCGCGGTCGGCGAGGAGGTGACCGTCAAGGTCGGAACCGTGCGCTCGATCTCGACCGCCACCATCCTGTGGGCGGCCGAGAAGGGCTACTTCAAGCAATACGGCATCAACGTGGTGACCGAGAATCTCGACACCGCCGCCAACTCCATCGCCTTGCTCGCGCAAAACCAGTTGCAGTTGGTCGAGGGCGGCGTCTCGGCGGGCTATTTCAACGCGCTGGAGAAGAACCTGCCGATCACCATGGTGCTCGACCGGGTCTCGAGCCCGCTCGGCCACAACCTGATGCTGCGGCCCGACCTCAAGGGCCAGATCACCCGCTTGAGCCAACTCAAGGGCAAGGTCATCGCCACCAACGGGCAGGGCGCGGTGTCGACCTACGAGGTCGGCAAGCTCCTGGAATCGGATGGTCTGACCATCAACGACGTCGACATCAAGGTCATTCCGTTCACGCAATACGCCGTCGCGTTCAACAACAAGGCGATCGACGCGGCGATCACCATTCCGCCCTTCACCGCGCAATTGCTCGCCGGCGGACACGCGGTCAACTTCAAGGACCCCGACGACATCGTCAAGCCGCACCCCCTCACCATCGCGGTGAGCATGATCAATACCGAGTTCGCCAACGCCCACCGCGAGCTGATGCGGAACTATTACGTCGCCTATCTGCGGGCGATTCGCGACTACTGCCAGGCCTATCACGGCGGTTCGACCCGGGACGCCATGATCGACCTCGCGATCCGGACCGGCACCGAGACCCGGCCGGAGCTGCTGCACAAATATCCCTGGCCGGCACGCAGCCCGAACGGCAAGATCAACATCGCCAGCCTGCTCGACATGCAGGCCTGGTTCGTGAAGAACAAGATGAGCAATCGCGAGTTCCCGGCGGAGCGGCTGGTCGACGCCAGCTACGTCGACTATGCGCTGCACAAGCTTCCCCCGTTCGTGCTCGAGAACAAGGACAGCAAGCTCGCCGGCTGCCGCTGACCCAACGAGCACGTGCCGCGCGGAGGAAGTCCGATGGCCGTTGAGCGGCGCGGCGCGGCGGTCGACATCGCCGGATTGCGCAAGGAGTATGCAAGCGGCGCCGGGCGCGTGCTCGCGCTCGACGACATCAACCTGCGCATCGCGCCGGGCGAGTTCGTCTGCATCGTCGGGCCCTCGGGCTGCGGAAAATCGACCCTGTTGCGCATCCTCGCCGGACTGGCGCAGCAGAGCGGCGGCACGATCAAGGTCGAGGCGCCGGGTTGGGCGATCGAGAACGCGATGGTGTTCCAGGAGAGCGGCCTGTTCCCCTGGATGAGCGTCGAGGCCAATGTCGGGTTCGGGCTGGCGACGCGCGGGACGCCGGCGGCGGAGGCAAGGGCGCGAGTCGAGGCCGCGTTGAAGCTCGTGGGCCTGACCAAGTTCCGGCGGCACTATCCGCACCAGCTCTCCGGCGGCATGCGCCAGCGCAGCGCGATTGCGCGCGCCTTCGTCACCGACCCCGGCATGCTGCTGATGGACGAGCCGCTGGCGGCGCTCGACGCCCAGAACCGCGTCATCCTGCAGGCCGAGCTGTTGCGCATCTGGGAGCAGACCCGCAAGACGGTGGTCTATGTCACCCACTCGATCGACGAAGCGCTGCTGCTGGGCGACCGCACCGTGATCATGACCGCGCAGCCGGGCCGCATCAAAGAGATCATCGCCGTGCCGTTCCCGCGTCCACGCGACCTGATGAGCTTGTCGACGTCGCCGGAGTTCGGGCGGCTCAAGCTCGCGATCTGGCAGGTGTTGGAAGACGAGGTCACTCGCGCGCGCGCCGAGGAGGAGGGCGACACATGAACGGACTGTCCAGCAAGGCACGCGAGCGGCTGCTCTATCTGATCTCGCCGATCGGGCTGATCGTGGTCTGGCAAGTCCTGCTGATGCTGGGAATCGGCGACCGCCGCTTCATCCCGGCACCGAGCGACATCGCGCGGCGCTTTGTGACGCTCGCCGGCAGCGGCGAGCTGGAATGGGACGTGGCGGTGACGCTCTACCGCGTGTTCCTCGGCTACGTCATCGGCGCGGTGCCCGCGGTCGCGGTCGGGCTGCTCATGGCCATGTTCAAGCCGGTGCGCGTCTTCTTCGACCCGCTGATCGCCGTACTGTTCCCGATCCCGAAGATCGCGCTGATGCCGCTGCTGCTGCTGGCATTCGGCTTCGGCGATGCCTCAAAGGTCGCGCTGGTCGCGATCGCGGTGTTCTTTCCGGTGATCATCAACACCTATGTCGGCGCTGCGAACATCGAGAAGATCTACTGGGACGTCGCCAGGAATTACGGCGCCAGTCAGACCGTGATGTTCACCCGCGTGGTATTTTTTGGGGCGCTGCCGATGATCTTCGCGGGGCTGCGCATCGCGCTCGCGGTCTCCTTCATCGTGCTGGTCGCGTCCGAGTTCGTGTCCACTAAGAGTGGCGTCGGCTACCTGATCTGGAACTCATGGGAGCTGCTGCAGGTCGATGTCATGTTCGTCGGCATCGTCACGATCGGCATCCTCGGGCTGATCACCTCGGTGCTGTTTCAGGAGCTCGAGCGCTGGGCGATCCCATGGAAGGCGGAGTGATCCAAGACCGGCCCGCAATGACGCACTCTCGCCGTCGGTTGGTGCCGCTGGCATTAGTCCTACAGCCCCGCCAGCGGATAGCGCGAGAACTCGTAGCCCTGCTTGACGACGACTTCGAGCAGGAACGGCGCGCCGGACGCCGTGACGGCCATGCCCTCCTTGATCGCCGGCACGATATCGGAAGGCTTGTCCACCCGCCGCGCGGCGACGTTTAGCGCTTCCGCCACCTTGGCATAGTTGCCGCCCACGGTGAGCGCGCCGTACTTCTTGGTCGAGAGCTCGAGCACGTCGCGCTCGGCGGCCATGACCCCGTTGTTGAACACGATGGTGAAGATCGCGATGCGGTTGCGCGCGGCGGTCTCGATGTCCATGCCGGTCATCCCGATGGCGGCATCGCCCATGATGTTGACGCAGAGCTTGTGGGGCGCGGCGAGCTTGGCGCCCATGGTGATGCCCAGCCCGTAGCCGAGCTGGGTCGACTTGCCCCAGCCCATGTAGGAGCCGGCGGCGGTCGTCTCCCAGAACGGGATGACCTGCTCGCGCGGGCTGCCGGAGTCGTGGGTGAGGATGACGTTGTCGCGGTCGAGCGTGCGCATGAGATCGCGGATCACGCGGTACTGGTTGATCGGCACCTCGTCGGACTCGAGCTGCTTGGCCCATTCCGCGAGCCAGGCCTGCTTGGCGGCGGCGACCTCCGCCTTGAGGGCGGCGAGCGCGTTGCCGCCGCCGCGTTTGTGCCGCCCGATCTCGGCGACCAGCGCCTCGAGCACCAGCGTCGCGTCGCCGACGACGGCGTGGTCGACGCGATATTCCTTGTTGATGTCGCCTGCGTCGTTGCTGGAATGGATGATGGTCTTGCCCGCCGGCACGCCGGGCCCGAACGGCGTCTTCGTCAGGCTCGAGCCGACCGCCAGCACCAGGTCGGCCTTGGCCATGAATTCGGTGAACATTTTCGGCCGCGAGCGGGTGGAGGCGCCGAGCGCCAACGGATGGCTTTCCGCGATCGCGCTCTTGCCGGGATTGGTGGTGACGACCGGCGCCGGAATGAGCTCGGCGAGCGCGGTCAGCGCCTTGCTCGCTTCGGCGTAGAGAACGCCCTGCCCGGCCCACAGCAGCGGGCTCTTTGCCGCCAGCAGCATCTTGGCGGCTTGCTTGATCGCATCGGGGTCGGGCGCCGCGCGTTGCACCGGCACCGGCGCGTAGTCGAGCTCGCCGCTGTATTCCGCCTCCCAGACCTCGGCCGGAATTTCGATCAGCACCGGCCCGCCCCGGCCGCTGCGCAGGGCATGATAGGCGCGGCGCATGAGGTCGGGCAGCTCCTCGACCGAATGCGCCAGCGCCGACCACTTGGTGACCGGGCGGTAGACGTCGGCGGCGCGAAACACCGGCCGCACGTATTGCCGTGACAGCGGCAGCGCGGCGGGAATGACCAGCATCGGCACGTTCTCGGAATAGGCCTGGGCAATGCCGGGGAAGGCGTTCTCGATGCCCGGACCGGCTTGCGCCGCGAACACGCCGTTGCGCTTGCCGCGCTTGTTGCGGCTGTAGCCGTCGGCCATGCCGACGCCGACACGCTCCTGCCGGCACAGGATGGGACGGATGTCGAGCGCGGCGGCGGCCTCGATCAGCGGATTGCGCG
>DATBKV010000323.1:0-6515 GCA_036555745.1 Xanthobacteraceae bacterium
CTTCAGCGTGGTCTCGCTGATCGCCATGGTGCCGGAGAGCGAATGCAGGATGCCGACCTTGATGGTGTCTTCCGCCCGGGCGGGAAGAGCCGCCGCCAGGCCGAGCGCCAATCCCGCCGTGGCGGCAAGCAAGCGGCGGCCAAACGGTCGCGTGGCGACCGCGCCAATCGATGTGTGCATCGCGATGTCCTTCTGTTGACGCGCACAGACGGCTCAAAGCCGTCCGCGGGCTGGTATCGCAAGCGCCATGCCAAGCCAGCGCCACCAGGTAAGCCGTTGCGGAGACAGGACGATCCCTGGCGGGTCGGCGCGGCGGCAGGGCCTCGCTGACGGCACATGCCTTCCAAATAAGCAGCCGCCCAATTTCTAGGCGAAGGGGCCTCAGCGAGGCACGGCGGGGCGGGTCACCTCCGCGGCGGCTGGGCCGCGAACTGCGAGCCGCGCACGCACATGCGGCCGCGCGCGTCCTGCCACAGCTTCTCGCTCGCGTGCAGCTGCCCGAGCGCGCGTGCGACCGTGCGGAAGTCGTAGGCCGAGAAGCGCTCCGCGATGTCGGTGTAATAGAGCGGCGTGTTTGCGATGGTGTCGAGGATCTTCGTCGCCAGGTCGGCGACATCGGCATCGTCGCCCGCAAGCCCGGCTTCGTCCGACTTGCCGTTGGCGTAATCAGCGATCTTGGCGCGATCGGCATAGGCGTAGGTGATGCGCTCGTAATATTCCGGCGGAATGCCTTCCGGAATGGTGGCGTCGATGCCGACCTTGGCGCCCGTCGGCACCACGCCGTAGCCCTGCGGCAGGCTGGGATCGAGCGGCTTGGCGCGCGCATTGGAGATGATCATGACGTCCTTGTCGCCCTGCACCCGCGTGGCGATCGCCCATTCGACCTCGGTGGGGTCGTTGACATCGATATCGTCGTCGACCACGACCACGTGCTTGAGGTCCATGACCGAGAGCGCCGCCAACAGCGCGTTCTTGCCCTCGCCGGGCTGCTTCTTGATCGAGATCACGGCATGCCAGAACGCGCAGCCCCCCAGCGTGACGTTGATGTCCTTGACCCGCACGCCGGCGGTCTTGAGCGCCTGCCGGATCGCCGCGTAGCGCGTGGGCGCGGCGAGCCAGGTGTTCTCCCACGGCATGTGCAGGTTGTAGTAGATCGCGTCCTTGCGCATGGAGATCGCCTTGATGCGCACGAGCGGGTTCCAGTGCAGCCCGCCCATCAGGCGCGTGAACTCGCCGAAGCGTCCTTCCGGCCAGGTCCAGCCCGTCGGCAGGATCTCCGCCTCAAGCACGATTTCGGCGTCGGCGATGTAAGGCAGATCGATGGTCTGGCAGGGCGCGAGTTCGACCGGCGCGCCGCGCAGTCCGCCCGCAATTCCCATCTCGTCGACCCCGAGCGGGGCGCGGTAACCCGACCCCGTGATCTCGATCGGATGGGTGCCGATGCTGATCGAGATCGGCAGCGGCTGGCCTCGCTCGTAGGCGCGCTGGGCGAACAATCGCATGTTGTTCGGGGTGACGATGTCGATGCCGGTGAGGCTCTTCTCCTTGACGATGAAGCGGTAGATGCCGCTGTTGATACCGAGCTCGGGATCGCGCGCGATCACGACGCCCGCAGTGATCATCGGGCCGCCGTCGAAGATCGAGGACATTGGGATCGGCAGCTTGTAGAGATCGACGTCGTCGCCGGTGACCACCACCTCGCGCGTCGGCGACGTCTTCACGTATTTTGGCGGGATCGGGCGTTCGATTGCTTGCGCGAGCTTGTCCTCGATCTCGCGGTAGCTGTCGCAGCCGAGCGCCATCATGGAGCGCTCGCGCGTGCGGATAAGACCGGACACCACCGGCATCTCATAGCCGATCACCCTGTGGAAATAGAGCGCGGTCTCGGCCTGATCGACCAGCGTCGCGATGTGGCGGATATCCACGGGCTGGTGCAGGTCGACCAGCTCGCCGGTCTGACGCAGGCGGTCGAGGAACTGCCGGAAATTCTCCTGCATCTGAAGCGCTCCGGATGGCTCGCGGGGATGATCGGCGGAGGTTGTTGGCTATCCCGCCCTAGGCTACTTAGACCGGCGAGCGATCACAATCCTGGCGTCTGCTCCAGGGAGGCAAGGAACCGCGAACCGTGAACGGCAAGAAGACCATGAAGGCCCTCCTCCTGCGCCAGCACGGCGACCTCGAGCAGCTCGAGGTGGTGCAGGACTATCCGGTGCCGCCGGCGGCCGACGGCCACGTGGTGATCCGCGTCCGTGCGGCTTCGTTCAACTATCACGACGTGTTCACCGTGCGCGGCATGCCCGGGATCAAGGTGCCGCTGCCGGTGGTGATCGGCCTCGATATGGCGGGCGAGATCGCCGAGATCGGGCACGGCGTGGCCGGCTGGCAGCCGGGCGACCGCGTGCTGGTCAACCCGCTCAACAAGAAGAAGGGGCTGATGGGCGAAATGCTCGACGGCGGCATGGCGGAGTATTGTCTGGTCGCCGCCGACCAGCTCCTCGCCATGCCCGCCGGAGTGACCTTCGAGCAGGCCGCCGCGCTGCCGGTCGCCTACGGCACCGCGCATCGCATGCTGATCACCCACGGCACGGTCAAGCGCGGCGACCGCGTGCTCGTTCTCGGCGCCAGCGGCGGCGTCGGCACCGGCTGCATCATTCTCGCCAAGTACCTCGGCGCCGAGGTGATCGCCTGCACCTCGAGCCCGGAGAAGATGGCGAAGCTCGCCGAGCTCGGCGCCGACGACGTGATCAACGTCAGGGAGACCGATTTTTCCAAATGGGCGGTGGAAAAATACGGCAAGCCGCAACGGCGCAGCTACGAGGGCGGGGTCGACGTCGTGATCAACTTCACCGGCGGCGACACCTGGCATCCTTCGCTGCGCTGCCTCAAGCGCGGCGGCCGGCTGTTGGTCTGCGGCGCCACCGCCGGCTACGATCCCAAGGAGGACCTGCGCTACATCTGGAGCTTCGAGCTCAAGATCATCGGCTCGAACAGTTTCTACGACGAGGATCTTCACGCGCTGATGAAGCTCATCGCCGCGGGCAGCATGCGGCCGGTCATCGACAAGGTGCTGCCGCTCGCCGGGGCGCGCGAGGGGCTGCGCCTGATCCGCGATCGCGAGGTGATCGGCAAGGTCGTGGTCGCGCCCTGAGACGACGTTGCCGCGCCATTAAGATCAAGGCCGGAGCAGATTCATGACCGAGGACATCACGCTCGAGCGGGTGCAGCAGCTCGTCACGCGCGCGCCCTACCACCAATGGCTCGGGCTGCGGGTCCTTGCCCTGCACGAAGACGGCGTCGAATTGGCGGCGACCTGGCGGGAGGAATGGGTGGTCAACCCGGACCGGCGCTATACTCACGGCGGCATTCTCGCCACCCTGATCGACATCGGCGCCGACTGGGCCATGGTCAGGAAGCTCGGCCGGGGCGTGCCGACCATCGATCTACGCATCGATTATCACGCCGTCGCCATGCCCGGCGATCTCACCATCCGCGGCAAGGTGGTCCGGGTGGGGAGCCAGTTCTCCACCTCCGAGGCGCGCATTTTCGATACACAGGACAAGTTGCTGGCGAGCGGGCGCGGCACCTATTACACGGCTCCGCCGAAGGGATGAGCTCATAGCAACAGCCCATGCCCGCCTTCACCAATCTCGGCGACCTCATCGGCCGCGACCACGATCTCGGCAAGACCGCGATCATCGATCTCGGCGGTGAGCAGGTGCCGCGCGAGGTCAGCTATGCCCGGCTCGACGCCATGGCGAAAGGCGTTGCCCGGGCGCTGGCGACGCGTCGCTTCGCGCGCGGCGATCGCATTGCGATCCTCTCCGCCAACCGCGCCGAATATCTCGCGGCCTATTACGGCATCATGCGCGCCGGGCTCGTCGCGGTGCCGGTCAACTTCAAGTTCCCGCGGCCGACCATTCATTTCATCCTCGCCGATGCCGGCGCCAAGCTGGTGTTCTGCGATCCGGCGCGCCGGGCCGATGTTCCCAGCGCCCTGCCTTCGGTGCATTTCGGCGACGACGGACCGCAGGGGTTCGACCACTTCCTCGATCCCGGCGCGTTTACGCCCATCGTTCCGCAGGCGCACGAGCCGGCGATGTTTCTCTACACCTCGGGCTCGACCGGCCGGCCGAAAGGCGTGGTGCTCTCGCACCAGAGCCACATCTGGGTGGTAGAGACACGGCTCGCGCCCGGCCTCGAGCGCCACCGCTATCTCATCGCCGCCCCGCTCTATCACATGAACGCATTGGCGCTCGCCAAGCTCGCCTGCGCCGGCCACGCCACCATCGTGCTGCTGCCGCAATTCTCCGCCCGCGCCTATATCGAGGCGATCGGACGCTATGGCTGCACTTGGCTTACCGCGGTGCCGCCGATGATCGCCATGATGTTGCGCGAGCGCGAGCTCATCGCGCGCACCGACCTCACCAGCGTCGAGTGTATCCGCATGGGGTCCGCGCCGGTCAGCCACAGCCTGATGCAGGCGATCCGCGATGTCCTGCCGCGGGCGTCGGTGACCAACGCCTACGGCACCACCGAGGCCGGTCCGGTCGTGTTCGGTCCGCACCCGCGCGGGGTGCCGCAGCCGGAAATGTCGGTCGGTGCGCCGCATCCGCAGGTTGCCCTGCGGCTCGTCGACGGCGACAACCGCGACGCCGTCGAAGGCGTGCTCGAGATGAGATGCCCGGCGCTCATGAACGGCTACCACAACCGGCCGGACGTGAGGCCGCCGTTCACAGCGGACGGGTTCTACATCACCGGCGACGTCTTCCGCCGCGACGCCGACGGGTTCCATTATTTCGTCGGCCGTACCGACGACATGTTCGTTTCGGGCGGCGAGAACATCTATCCCTCCGACGTGGAGCGCATGCTGGAGCGCCATCCCGACGTCGCGCAGGCGGCCGTCGTGCCGATCGAGGACGAGATCAAGGGCCAGAAGCCGGTCGCCTTCGTTGTGCCGAAGCGCGGACGCCGGCCGAGCGAGGACGAGATCAAGCGTTTCGCGCTCGCCAATGCTCCCGCCTACGCGCATCCGCGGTTCGTCTGGCTCGCCGACGAGTTGCCGCTCGCTTCCACCAACAAGGTGGACCGCGACGCCTTGCAACGGCTCGCAGCCGCGCGCCTCGCCGGCCGCTCGCGGTGATCAGCGAACTCAGAGGAAGCTCCCGTGATTTCAGACGCGCGGCGGCAGGCGGATCGCCAGCTTCCTCTGGGCGAGGAGATCTTTCTCGACCATGTTGGCCACTTCGTGCGCGAACCGGATGCGGCGAGCCGCGCGTTCGAGCGCGCCGGCTTCGCGCCGACCCCGGTGTCCATTCACTCCAATGCCGCTCCCGACGGCAGCCGACGGCTGACCGGCACTGGCAATGTCACGGCGATGCTCGCGCGCGGTTACATCGAGGCGTTGTTCAAAACCGCGGACACGCCGCTGGCACGCGAGCTGGAGACGGCGTTGCAGCGCCACGGCGGCGTCCATCTCGCCGCCTTCGCGGTGGCTGACGCCGCCGCCGCCCATCGTCGGCTCGCGGCCGCAGGCTTTCGCATGCAGCCGCTCGTCGACATGCAGCGCCCGGTCGATACCGGCGCGGCGGCTGGAACCGCGGCCTTCACGCTTGCGCGGCTTGAGCCCGGACAAATGCCCGAGGGTCGCATCCAGATCCTCACCCACCGCAGCGAGGCCGTGGTATGGCAGCCGCGCTGGCTCGCGCACCCGAACGGCGCGCTCGCCCTCACCGGGCTCGTGATTGCGGTCGCCGATCCGCAGGAGGCGGCGGCGCGCTTCGCGCGCTTCACCGGTCGCCAAGCGACCCGTTCGGAGTCTGGGCAAACGATCGAGCTCGATCGCGGCCGCGTCGAGCTCATGAGCGCGGAAGCTTTCACGCGGCTGTTTCCGGAAGTTCCCGTGCCATCGCTTCCCTTTGCGGGCGCCTACGGCATCAGGGTGGCATCGCTGGCGAAGCTGGCCGAGTTCCTGCGCCGCGCGGGCTTGCCGGCCCGCCGCGGCGAGGCCGGCCTTGTCGCCCCCTTTCCCGCCGAGCTTGGCCAGGGCGCCTGGCTGTTCACGGAGTGAGCCGCGCGGATCGCAATCACGGCCGAATGCGCAGCGTCTCCCGAAATTGTTCCAGGCGTGGGCGCACCTCGGCGCTATAGTCCCGCACAATCGACCTCCCGGGGCCGCCCCGGACACAGGGAGGCGCTTGCGATCCGCAGTCGATTCCCGTGCCGATGCTTGAAGACCTTCTGCAACGCCGGCTGTACAACGCGGTCAGCGATTTCGTCGATGCCAATGTCGCGCGCGGTCTGGGCGACAAGGTCGCCTTCGTCGATTCCGAGCGTTCGCTGACCTACGCGCAATTGCAAGCGCGCTCCTGCCAGCTGGCATCCGCGCTGCCGGCGTTTGGCGTCAACGCGGAAAACCGCGTCGTCCTGTTGCTGCACGATACCGTCGACTACCCCGTCGCGTTCTGGGGCGCGGTCCGCGCCGGCGTCATCCCCATACCCATCAACACCCTCCTCAC